>CAZHCM010000021.1:0-21214 GCA_964531005.1 uncultured Sangeribacter sp.
CACATATACCTAACTAACTGATAATCAATATAGGTTATAATTTTGCGAGATTTCAAGATGTCAAGAAAGAGCGTCAAGTAAACGCTGTTTCATTATGTCTTTGCCCCGCCCCTTAAGCCCATATCGGGCCTCTGCGAGCGATTGCAAGGCAAAGTTACAATAATTTTTTCTTATCTACAAGTTAAGATGTCAAAAAGGCCCCGATTGTATACGCGTCAGGCTCCTCGCTGGGGAACGGGGCGCCTGGCGACGGGAACCCAGAGACAGGTTAAGAGATGAGGGGGGTTGGTCTCAGAGCTGCTCGGAGAGCCAGGAGTCGATGCGGCGTTTCTCCGAGGAGTAGTTGATGCCGATGGCTATGACCGTGCGGTGGTCGACGTCCCAGGGGAGGGGGTACTCCTTGCGCTTGATCTGGTCGAGGGCCTCCTCGGGGCTCTTGTCGTACTTCAGCTCCATGATGTAGACGTACTTGTCGGTACGCACGAGGATGTCTATGCGGCCGTCCGAGGTGCGGTATTCGACCTCCGTCCGCAACCCTACGAGCTTGAAGAGGATGTAGAGGGCGTTGCGCACGTCCTTCTCCCCTCTGATCTCCATGTCATAGGACAGGCCCGAAAACAGCGACTGCAACCGTTTCATCATCGCATCCACCTCCCCGCGCCTCAGCTCTGCAATCAGATCGACGACAAACGCCATCGGGCTGGTGTTATGAAGATTTGAATAAAAGGGCAGGATGTATTTGAAGAAACCTTCCGTCACTTCCTCGTTGGGATAGCCAAGAGAGTATAGCTCCGAATCCTCGTCGTAGCTCTTGATGGTCAGGTATCCCGTCTGATAGAACAGTGCCACAGGATCCATATGGTCGAGGTCAAGCCCCGCAAGTTCGGTGGCATCCTTTCGCGCCGTAGACAACGACTCCAGATCCATATGCTGCTTCTTAAGTTGCTCAACGAGTAGGGAGGGGGTACCGGTCTCTATCCAGTAATTAAAGTAGGTCCTCTTGGCAAACGTGTTCAGAAGCGAGAAGGGATTGTAGATGTCTGGAGAAATCTCCGCAAAGTGATAGCCGTCATACCGGCGCTTGAGCTGCGCGACCACCTCCTCGCGTGTTTTCCCTCGAAATTCCCCAAGAGTTGCTATGCCCTCCTCGAAATTGTCGAGGAGCTCCTGCTCGGTGATACCGCAGATGGCCGCATAATCGAGGTCGAGGGATATGTCGGAGATGTTGTTGAGGCCAGAGAACACGCTGAGCTTCCCGAAACGGCTCACGCCGGTCAGGAAGACCAGCCTGAGGTATTGGGCCGAACTCTTGAAATTGGAATAGAGGGCAGCCAATTTGTCGCGATACATCTCAAACCGCTCGCGGTCGTGCAGGTTGTTGACCAGCGGCTTGTCGTATTCGTCCACAAGTATAACCACACCCTTGCCGGTTGCCTCGTATGCAGCTCGGATTACCTCGGAGAAACGCACAGAGTGATTGGCCACCTCAGGCTCTACGCCATAGGTCTTCTCCCAATTGCGCAGGCGAGCCTCGAGCAGTTCTTCCAGCTCCCCCTCTTCCTTATACTTGACGATGTTGAGGTCGAGATACAGCACCGGATGCGGCTCCCAGTCCCAGTCGGTGGAGGCGATGTAGAGCCCCTCGAACAGCTCCCGCCTCCCCTCGAAGAAGCACTTGAGGGTGGATAGGAAAAGGCTCTTGCCGAAGCGGCGAGGGCGCCCCAGGAAGTAATATTGCCCTCTGTCGGCTATAAGTTCGAGGTATCGGGTCTTGTCGACATACAGATATCCTCCTTCACGCAGCTGCTCGAAGGATTGCTGTCCGACGGGATATTTCACAGGCTTCTTCATCTCCAATCTCTTTATGCCGACAAAGTTAGCAAAAATTCCCCACATTCACAAGCGCCTCCAACTTCCATGACCCCATATTCATCGGTGGTAATGCAGGCCGGAGGCGGGGGGAACCTGGGGGACAGGTTAAGGGTTCGGTGTAGGGGCCTTAGAGCTGTTCGGAGAGCCAGGAGTCGATGCGACGTTTCTCGGAGGAGTAGTTGATGCCGATGGCTATGACCGTGCGATGGTCGACGGCCCAGGGGAGGGGGTACTCCTTGCGCTTGATCTGGTCAAGGGCCTCCTCGGCGCTCTTGTCGTACTTCAGCTCCATGATGTAGACGTACTTGTCGGTGCGCACCAGGATGTCTATGCGGCCGTCCGAGGTGCGCACCTCCGAGTCCACGTCCATCCCCAGCAACGTGAATAGGATGAAGAAGGCGTTGCGCACATCGTGCTCCTGGGTGGTGTGCAGGTCGTATGACATGCCGGCAAACATCGACTCCAGACGCTTCATGAAGTCATCGACCTTACCAGCCCTAATCTCGCGAAGCAGACTGTAGACAAACACATGTGCGCCACCCTCCCGGATGTCAGTATAGTGTGGGAGAATGTACTCCAGGAAGCCTTCCTTAACCTCCTCGTTGGGTATTCCGAGGCGATAGATCTCTCCCTGGTCATCATAATCCTTGATGGTCAGGTAGCCGGTCTGGTAGAAAAGCGCCACCGGGCTGACACTGTTGAGATCCAGGCCGGAAAGGTCATTTTCACCGACCTCAACATCCACCAACTCTTGGAGATCGGTATGGGTACGTTTCAGCTGCTCGACAAGAAGCGATGGCGTACCGGACTGTATCCAGTAGTTGCGAAAGGTTTTCTTGGCAAACGTATTGAGCAGCGAGAAGGGGTTGTAGATATCGGGTGAGACCTCCGCAAAGTGGTAGCCGTCGTAGCGTCGTTTGAGCTGGGCTATCACCTCCTCGCGGGTCAAGCCCCGGACCTCTCCAAGAGTCGCGATACCCTCCCCGAAATTTTCCAGTAGCTCCCGCTCGGTGATGCCGCAGATCGCCGCGTAGTCCATATCGAGCGAGATGTCTGAGATGTTGTTGAGCCCGGAGAACACGCTGAGCTTGCCGAAGCGGCTCACTCCGGTCAGGAAGACAAGACGGATATGCTCCGCCTCGTTCTTGAAGTTGGAATATAGCTCTGCAAGGCGGTCGCGATACATCTCAAATTGCCCATGGTCGTGCAGGTTGTTGACCAATGGCTTGTCATACTCGTCGACCAGGATGACGACAGGCTTGCCGGTCTTCTCGTGGGCAGTTCTGATCAGACGGCGGAAACGTCCGGAATAGTCCTTGTCGCCCGGCTCGATGCCGTAGAGGGACTCGTAATCCTCGAAGAAGTCGTTGAGAAGGTAGTCCAGCTTCGTCTCGTCCTTGTAGCGCCTGTTGTTGAGGTCAAGATAGATCACAGGGTATGGCTCCCAGTCCCAGTCGGTGGAGTCGATGTAAAGTCCCTCGAACAGCTCCCGCCTCCCCTCGAAGAAGCACTTGAGGGTGGAGAGAAAAAGGCTCTTGCCGAAGCGGCGAGGGCGCCCCAGGAAGTAGTATTTCGAGCCGCCGGCTATAAGTTCGAGGTATCGGGTCTTGTCGACATACAGGAATCCCCCCTTGCGCAGCTGCTCAAAGGATTGCTCTCCGACAGGGTATTTCACAGGCTTCTTCATATTCAATCTCTTTATGCCGACAAAGTTAGCAAAAATTCACCGAATACGCAAGGGGTTCTGCTCTCTTCAGAGGAGGGTGAAGGGCACGCCGGCGGTGCCGGCTATGAGGCGCGTGGAGGGGGAGGGGGCGACAAGGAGGTTGCGGCCTCCGGAGGCGGCTGTCCATATCAGCAGGGGAAGGTCGTCGTAATGGTCGGTGAGGGTCTGCGCGGGACGATACCTCTGGCGGGTGCAGAGAGCCTGCACGCGCCGCTTTTTCACTTCCCCGCGACACTCCACCATCCCGCCCCCTTCCCGGGGCGGATATGTGGCCACGACCTCATCCATGCCAAGCAATCCCCCCAACGGGGAGGCGTATTGCCACGGGGCAGCCGTGGCCAGACACAGTGCGTGTCCATTGGCGCGCGCCTCTTCGAGCCGCACCCTCACCTCAGGACGCACCAGTGGCACCAGCGTGGCGGCAAAGTCCCTGTAATCGCCGTCGTCAAGGCGCTTGCCTGCCAGCCGCATGATCGCCTCCTTGGCGGCGGCATGGCTGCTCAGGCGTGCCTTACGCCTCAAGACGATGCCCCCCAAAGCAATGGCGGTCGACAAATCTACACGACGCATCGCGCGGCGCAACACCCAGAGGGTGAAGCGCGTGAAGGAGTTTCCGGCTATCAACGTGCCGTCGAGATCGACCACCGTCAAGGGGCGCAAGTAGGTGGACTCATGGGATATCCGAGAAGGCATGGATTAGGTATTAGGTATTAAGTATTAGGTACTAAGGATTAGAGAGGGGGAAGGCCTTATCACGGACGATAGTCGTTGGACCATGGAAAGCGGATCAAGGTGCGGTCGCGGTGCAGGGCCACGTCGGGGACGATGAGGCTGTCACGGCGAGTGACGGTGAGCACAGCGGTGACGATCCGGGCTTCGGGGCACGCATCCCTCAGGGCAGCTACAGTGGCGGCAAGCGTCACGCCGCTGTCCACGGCATCGTCAATGACCAAAATGGAACTGTGTGGGGAGGCGGAAAGCAAATCACGGCACCCCTGAGACATCTCCAGGCGTCCGGCCGCACGCGCCACATCCCCTTCGTCAGGCACACGGCGTCCGTCCCAAAGGGATTCTGCCATTCGCATGAGATTGAGAAGGGGGGTGGGAAGATGGCGAAGCCACCCTTTCGTGGCTTCGGTGCGCCCGGGGGTGGAGGCGCGTTGCAGACGCACGTCATGTCGCGGCACACCGGCCAGGGGTGGTGTATGGCGGCACACGGCATCGGCCACATGCGCCCCTCCGGTGCGGATACCCACGATCAGGTCGTAGGGGCCCTGCGCCAGAGCGTGGCGCCCCAGGCTTACGCACTCGGCCTCGAAGGCCTGTGGATGTAAAGTGATCACTCGCATATCTACCTAACGGCCACACACTCCCCGTTAGTGCGACACCACCGCCATATAATCGCTCAACGCCCCAGGCGCGACATCAAACGCAAGGCCATAGGGCCGAAATAGCTGGCTATGGCCCCGAGCTTGTTCTTGCGCCTAACCTCGGGGTCGCGCAACGCCTCCCGACGCCCCTGGCGTATCACCCGGCGGCAATGCTCCGCAATCTCGGCATACGTATCTCCATAGACTCGGTAGCGAGGCGCCACCTGTCCCTCCGGGCGCATCCTCTCCAGGAGAAGGAGGATGTTGAAGGCAGCGCTAAACCTGCGGTCGCGCGCCGCAGGAAGCAATTCCGGCAACTCCCGCTCCATCAGGCGGCAGACCCCATCCGTGACAAGCAGCGCATCAAGGCGCGAGGGGGAGAAGGTATGCAGGAAACTCCCCGGATGCTGGCGATAGAAATAGAGCGGTGTGGCGAGATAACCTATCTTGCCGGCACGAAGGCAAAGGCGCGGGAAGAGTTCGAGGTCCTCGTAATAGTATCCCTCCTTGAATCTTAATCCATCCTCCCCGCGAAAGAGGGAGGCTTTCAACAGCATACCCCATGCGTTGTTGATGCGCCGATGCTGGTAGAGGCCTATGCGCAGGGCCTCCGGTGCCGTCATGACCTTAGACTCCCGCCCCCCGTTCCTATTCTCCTTCGGCTTATCATCGTCCTTCTCCCCGGGCCACTTCTCGACCTCGCTTTCGAAAAAGCCACCGATCATGACGGGGACCTCCTTGCGCACGGCCTCCTCCACGAGACACTTCAACGCATCGGGATGCAGGGTGTCGTCAGCGTCTATGAAATAGAGCCACTCCCCGCGCGAGGCCTCGATGCCGGTGTTGCGCGCGGCCGAAAGGCCGCCGTTTGGGCGCGTCAGCATTCTGAACCGCCCATCCTTCTCTTCACGTCGGCGCATGATGGAGGCCGAGGCGTCGGTAGACCCGTCATCCACCATCAGCACCTCGAAATCGGGCATCGTCTGGCGCTCCAAGGCGTCTAGGGTACGCTCCAGGTATTGCTCGCCGTTATAGACGGGCAATACCACGCTGACCAGGGGATTCGTATCCTTTTTCATATGGTTTCGGCTACTGTGTTCATACCATTGTCTCCGTGGCCTTGGCATCATTCAAGATACTGCGCCAGGGCGGAGCGCAATTGAGTGGCGACCATCACCTTCAGCTCCGTCGGACCCAGGACGCGCACTGCATCCCCGAGGGCAAGTATCTCGCTGACCAGCTCATAGTTGAGCTGCAACTGATAGGAGAAGATGCTATAGTCGTCGTGCACCTCCTCGCGCTGCGAGGGATGCAGCGGCAGGGCGCGGAAATACTTCGCCTGGCGAGGAGTAGCCATGAGGCGCACCTCCCTGACCTCGGCCTTCGACGATGAGACGCCGATGATGTTGCCGAAGATCTCAGCCGGGTCGAAATCCTCCGGCATGTCGAAATGCCGGTCGGTCATCGACATGGCCGTCACACGGTCGAGGGCGTAGGTGCGGATCTCTCCGTTGCTGTCCTTGGCCCCGATCATGTACCACCGCTGCTTGTAGCGCTTCAGCATATACGGGCGGAACAGGATGTCGCTCTCGGGGCGCGACCGGGTAAAGCCCGCATACGTGAAGTAGACGGCCACCGACTCGCGTATAGCCTCAAGCGCCATGGGAAGGAATTCCCGGGCCGACGGCACCTCCTCCACCTCAACGCGTTCGGCCAGTTCCTGGGAGTCGCGCAGGGCTCCGGAGACTGCGTAGGAATCCAGGAGCCAGTTGGTGACGCTGCGCCGGCGGTCGTCGTCCAACTCCACCACCTCGTATTCGCCACGGGAATTGCAGCGTATCTCCACATTGAAGTTCTCCTCGATGCCGCGCCGGTAGTGATAGAATGTGCGCGCAGGCATTCGCTCGCCCCCGCTCAGCGGCGAGCGCACCCACAGGCGGTCGAGTTGCTCGCGGGTGAGGCGTCCGTAGCGGCGCAGGGTGTCGATGATCCAGACATATCTGCCTATCAGGTCCTTGCTCATGACGGGAATGGGGTCGATGGATATGAAACGTCTCTGTATATTCTCTCCAGGTCGCCGCGCAACCGCCCGAAACGGAATAGCTCGTCGACTCGCCGGCGCCCCTCCTCGCCGAGCCGGCGGCGGAGGGATGGGTCGGTAATGAGGGCCCGCAGGGCCTCGGCAAGACATTCGGGGCGCTCCGGAGGGACAAGCAGGGCGCAATCCCCGGTCACCTCGCCCTGCGCCCCGGTGTCGGTGCAGACCACCGCCAGGCCGGCGTGCATGTATTCCACCAAGGTCAGCCCGAAGGCCTCGGGGGCCATGGACGGGGCCACCCCGATGTCCGCGTCGCGCAGCAGAGGGTTGACATCCTTGACATGTCCGGCCCAGGTGATACGGTTGGCTATCCCTCCTCGGCGGGCGCGGTCACGCAAGTCGCCGAGATAGGAGTGGGGACCTGTGCCGGCGATGGTGAGGCGCCAGGGCAACGCCCGCAGACTCTCCAGGGCCTCCAGCAGGGTGTGCACCCCCTTCTCGGGAGCCAGACGACCCAACGACAGGAGGCGCACCACGCCTGCCTCCCCGGCGCCACGCTCCACATCGGGGAGGGTGGGGGAGAGGGCGTTGGGCACCACATGCAGCCTGCGGGCCTCCACGGGGGGATTGGAAGACAGGAACGTGTCGGCGGCGAACTGCGACACGAATATGATGGCGTCCAGTTGGCCGTATAGCCAACGGTGGAGTGGCCCGCGGCGCGCGGGGCGGGCAAGATGGCGCGTGCAGACCAGGCTCACACGCTCGGCCCCCTGCTTCATCAGCCTGCGCGCCAGGGCGGCGGTGCGGGCCACATGGAAGGTGTGGGCATGCACCACGATACCCTCCTCATCGGGAAGCGCGGCGGCCAGACGCTGCAACTCGCGCGCCAGCAGGCGCGGCGTGCGCAGGTCCAGGCCGTCACGCAGGGGGAGATGGCGCACCTCGATGCCGGCCTCGCGCAACGGGGCGTCGACCGCCTCGGCGCCGGGCGTGTAGACGGTGGCGCCGAAGGCGCGCGCCACGTCAAGGGCGTAGCGTTCGCCCCCGCCCCATGTGCGGGCCGACATCAGGTGGAGTATCATCTCAGGTACTCGTCGATGGCGCGTGCGGCTCGACGTCCGGCCCCCATGGCCAGGATTACGGTGGCCGCTCCCGTCACGGCGTCGCCGCCGGCGAAGACTCCGGGGCGCGTGGTGCGCCCGTCCTCGTCGGCCACAAGGCATCCGCGACGGTTGGTGTCCAGGCCCTTGGTGGTCGACTTGATCAGCGGGTTGGGGCTGGTGCCCAGGGCCATGATGACCACGTCGCAGTCCACCACGTGCTCGCTCCCCTCCTTGACGATCGGGGAGCGGCGTCCGCTGGCGTCAGGCTCGCCGAGCTCCATCTCGACACATTCCAGGCCCTTGACCCATCCGGCGTCGTCGCCAAGCACACGCACGGGGTTGGTCAGCATGCGGAACTCCACGCCTTCCTCCTTGGCATGATGCACCTCCTCGACGCGGGCAGGGAGCTCGGCCTCGGAGCGGCGGTAGACTATGACGGCCTCGGCACCAAGGCGCTTGGCTGTGCGCACGGCGTCCATGGCCACGTTGCCTCCTCCGACCACCACGGCGCGGCGTCCGGCCATGATCGGGGTGTCGTAGGCGTCGTCGTAGGCGTGCATGAGGTTGGCGCGGGTCAGGAACTCGTTGGCCGAGAAGACTCCGTTGAGGTTCTCCCCCTCGATGCCCATGAAGCGGGGCAGGCCGGCACCCGAGCCCACGAAGACGGCGTCATACCCCTCGCGGTCGAGCAGGTCGTCTACGGTCATGGTGCGCCCGATGATGACGTCGGTCTCTATCTCCACGCCGAGGCGCTTGACGGCCTCGACCTCCTTGGCCACGATGCGGTCCTTCGGGAGGCGGAACTCCGGTATGCCGTAGACGAGCACGCCGCCGACCTTGTGGAGGGCCTCGAATATCTTGACTTCATAGCCGGCCTTGGCGAGGTCGGAAGCGCAGGCCAGGCCTGCGGGCCCGGAGCCTACGATGGCCACGCGCTTGCCGTTGCGCTCGGGCTTGGGTGCGGGGGCGTCGCCGGCATGCTCGATGGCCCAGTCGCCCACGAAGCGCTCCAGCTTGCCGATGGCCACGGGCTCCTGCTTGATGCCGAGCACGCACGAGCCTTCGCACTGCGACTCCTGCGGGCAGACACGCCCGCACACGGAGGGGAGCGAGCTGTCGCGCGCTATAGTGGCGGCCGCCGCCGCGAAGTCTCCCTTGGCGACGTTGGCTATGAACTCCGGTATCGACACATGCACCGGGCAGGCGCCGACACAGCGGGGGTTGCGGCAGTTGAGGCAGCGGTCGGCCTCCATGCGGGCCTCGTCGGCGTCATAGCCGAAGCACACCTCCTCGAAATTGCCGGCTCTTACGGCCGGATCCTGCTCTCTGACAGGGACTCTCTTCTTCTTCTCAGCCATGACACTGACAATTATGGTCTTCTTTATGGATCTTGGGATTCTCTCTGTACATGTTCTGGCGGCGCATTGCCTCGTCGAAGTCCACCAGGGCGCCGTCAAACTCCGGGCCGTCGACGCATGTGAATTTCGTCTCGCCTCCGACGGTGACGCGGCAGGCTCCGCACATTCCCGTGCCGTCGACCATCAGGGCGTTGAGCGACACGACGCTGGGCAGGCCGTACTTGGCGGCCTGGCGGGCGGCAAACTTCATCATGATCATCGGGCCGATGATGACGACGGTGTCAAACTGCCGCCCCTCCTTCTCGACGAGCTGCTCCATGAGGCCGGTGACCATGCCGTGGAAGCCTTCGGAGCCGTCGTCGGTGGCCAGGTGCACGCGGGCCACCTTCTTCATCTCGTCGACGTAGGTGAAGAGGTCCTTGGTCTTGGCGCCGATGATGACGTCGCACTCCACGCCGTGGTCGTGCAGCCACTTGGCCTGCGGGTAGACGGGGGCGGTGCCCACGCCGCCGGCCACAAAGAGCACCCTCTTGCTGGCCAGCTCGTCGGCTGCCATCTCCACGAGGTCGGAGGGACGCCCCAGGGGGCCTGCGAAGTCGGCGAAGGCCTCCCCCTCCTCCAGGGCGTTGATCTTGCGGGAGGAATAGCCTACAGCCTGGGTGACTATGGTGACAGTCCCTTTCTCGCGGTCGTAGTCGCAGATAGTCAGGGGTATGCGCTCCCCGTCCTCGTCGACGCGGACAATGACAAACTGTCCCGGCATCGCCGATGCCGCCACACGCGGGGCCAGCACCTTCATCTCGGTGATGGCGGGCGAAAGCAGGCGTTTGCTTATGATTTCATACATGGTTTCAGATGTTGGTAAGGGTTTATAGCGCAAATTTAGTGAAAAATCCGCATAACCGTGCCTGCAAACTCTCCAATTTTGTTAATTTTGCACCAAATTTCATCCATATGAATCCACGCACTCTCGCTCTCTCCATCCTGACGTCGGTCGCCCTCCTCTCCCAGGGAGCCACATTGCGCCTGGAGCCGATCAAGTTTGGCGACTTCTCATCCTGGATCACCCGCTCCATCAAGGAGTCGAAGCTGTTAGGCGGCGACACGAAGACAGTCTACGAGATAGGCCCCTCGCAGTCGCTGACGGGCAATAAGCCGTACGCCAACCTCGGAGGCTCCCCCTGGGCCACGAGCAACGTCTATGCCAAGGTCTCGGGCATAGTGAAGGCCTCCAACGCCGTCTCCCCCTCGGACCGGGGGGGAGGCAACCGCTGCGCCCGCATGGAGGCCAAGATGGAGCACGTCAAGGTGCTGGGCATAGTCAACATGGACGTCATGGTGGCAGGCACAATCTTCCTGGGGCAGATCTTCGAGCCCATCACCTCCACGAGCACCCCCTTCTCGAAGATGGAGATGGGCATACCCTATACCAAACGTCCAAAGGCGCTGGTCTTCGACTACAAGGTGGAGATGCCGGCCGCCAACACCCGCGTCAAGGCCACAGGACTTGGGAGCAAGAAGACCCTCCAGGGTCGCGACAACGCCGAAGTGTACGTCCTGCTGCAGCGCCGCTGGGAGGACAAGGACGGCAAGCTCTACGCCCACCGCGTCGGCACGGGGCGAGAGCGATACTCCAAGTCCATACCCTGGACCACCGGCCACCAGCTCCCGATCCACTACGGCGACATCACCAAGGAGCCCTTCTACAAGCCCTGGATGGGCCTGCTCAACGGCGACAAGGCATACTATGCGCGCAATTCCAAGGGGAAGCTCGTGCCGGTGCAGGAAGTCGGCTGGGCCGCCCCGGACGCCACTCCGACGCATGTGCTGGTCATGCTCTCGTCAAGCTGCGGGATCCCCTTCGTGGGCACCGAGGGGCTCGCGCTGTCGGTCGACAACGTCGCCTTCGGTTTCTAAGGGGTTAATATTGGCGTGATTAGAAAGGGCGGGGCGTTCCACGTGGAACGTTTCAGCCGATTTTGCCCGTTTTCTTCGCTCCCGGCCCCGCCGACTGGGCCTCAAAGCAATATTCACCCCCGAAAATGGTTATTCATTATAGGGGGATTTTTTCTATAAGCACTGCAACACTATGAAGATAGCCATAATAGGCCACGGCCGCATGGGGCGAGCCGTAGAGGAGGCCGCCCGTCGCCGCGGCCATGACATAACATGCATCATCGACGAGGGACAGGAGGAGAAATTCTCCTCGCCGGAGTTCAAGGGCGCCGACGTGGCCATCGAGTTCTCCATCCCCTCGGCAGCCGTCGACAACTACCTGCACGCCTTCGCAGCCGGGGTCCCCGTCGTGTCGGGCACCACCGGCTGGCTCAGCTCCATGCCCGAGATCAAGGACATGTGCCTCAAAGGGGCCGGGACGCTCCTCTACGCCTCCAACTTCTCCGTGGGAGTCAACATCTTCATGGAGATCAACCGCCGCCTGGCAGCCATAATGAACGCCTTCCCGCAATACGCACCCTCGATGATGGAGGTGCACCACGTCCACAAGCTCGACCATCCCTCGGGCACGGCCATCACCCTGGCCGAGGAGATAGTGGAGTCTACCGACAGGATGTCGGGCTGGGCCGAGCCGGAGGCGGGCAAGTCCCTGGCTGCGGACGTGCTCCCCGTCGGCCACCGCCGCGAAGGGGAGGTGCCCGGTATACACACCGTCACCTGGGACTCCCCCGAAGACTCCATCACCATCTCGCATGACGCCAAGTCGCGCGCAGGGTTCGCACTGGGCGCCGTGCTCGCCGCCGAATGGCTCAAAGGGCGATCGGGCTTCCACACCATGCAGGAGGTCATGGCCTCCCTCGTCGATGAGGCCGACGGCGCCGCGCCCGAGGCGTGAACCCAGACTCCTCCTTTCCTTAACCTCACATCCCCTCACACCGACACTCCAACATCCCACATGTCAAAGTTCACTGACGATCTACGCCGCCGCACCGCCTCGATCAAGGCCACCCGCTGGGTGCGATTCGCGGTGGTCTCCATACTCTTCTTCCTCTGGGTCATCTGGATGGGCAATCCCTGGCTCAGCCTCATCTGGCTCCTGCTGCTCGACATCTATATCACGGCCTACATCCCCTGGAGCTGGTGGAAGAAGACCAAGGGCCCGGTGCGCACGCTGCTCTCCTGGCTCGACGCCATCATCTACGCCCTGGTGCTCGTCTACATCATCTTCGCCTTCATAGGCCAGAACTACAAGATACCCTCCTCGTCGCTCGAGAAGTCGCTGCTCGTGGGCGACTACCTGTGGGTCAACAAGACCCTCTACGGCCCGCGCGTGCCGCAGACACCGATCCATTTCCCCCTCGCCCAGCACACCCTGCCCCTGCTCGGCACCAAGAGCTACCTCGACTCCCCGCAGCTCGAATACCACCGCCTGAAGGGTCTGCGCTCCGTGGAGCGCGGCGACATCGTGGTCTTCAACTTCCCGCAGGGCGACACGGTGTGCACCAAGATCCCCAATCCCGACTACTACCAGATCTGCCACGACCTGCGCCAGCGCGGGGTGGAGGACCCGAAGGCCTATATCCTGGCCCATCCTGAGATCTTCGGCGAGCTGGTGGTACGTCCCGTCGACCGCCGCGAGAACTATGTCAAACGCGCCGTCGGCCTCCCCGGGGAGCGCATCAAGATCGTAGACGACGTCATCTACATCAACGGCCAGCCCATCGAGGACGCCGAGCATGTGCAGTACAACTACATAATCCCCGTCTCCGGCCCCATAGCCGAGGAGAAGTGGAAGCAGCTTGGCGTGCGAGCCGAAGACCGCGGCCAGGGCCCGCAGGAGGATCCCCGCTCGGGAGGCCTCTTCTATGACGTGCCCCTGACGGCCGAGGCCAAGGCTGTCGTGGAGTCATGGCCGGAAGTCTCCGGGCCTCTGGTGCGCGAGGGCCAAAGCGGCCTCTACGACCTCTCGGGCGTCTACCCGCTCGGCGCCCCCTACGGCTGGACCCGCACCGACATGGGCGAATTCTGGCTCCCCAAGAAGGGGATGACCCTGAAGGTGACACCCTACAACCTCCATTTCTACCGCCGCCTCATCGAGACGTATGAAGGCAATAAGGTGGAGCTCCGCGACGGCAAGGTCTACATCAACGGCGAGCCCACGGAGTGGTACACCTTCAAGATGGACTACTATTGGATGGAGGGCGACAACCGCGACCGCTCGCTCGACTCCCGCTACTGGGGGCCCGTGCCCGAGGACCATATCGTCGGCAGCCCGATGTTCGTGCTCATATCCTTCGACGAGGAACGCAGTCTCTTCGACGGCAAGATCCGCTGGAACCGCATCCTGCGTTCGGCCAATCCCGACAAGGAGAAGGCGGAGGAGAAGAATTGGAAATGACCTTGCAGCATCTCTCTCCGGTCACTCGCCTCTGCGGAGGGGTGACTTCCTGTGTGCCGGTGCCCTACATGGCCAGCGCGGAATGGTATCGCCTCTACGCCTCGGCGCGCCTTGAGGGCGTCGACGAGGGCGGAGCGCGCCGCGCGGCCAACGATGGGTGCGCCCTGCGGTGTGCGCGCGACTTCGCGCGTGCGGTCGTCTCCGACGCTCGGGGAGCGGATGCGCTGCTGTCGGTGCCTCTTGCCGGAGGGGCGCGTGCCGCCCGCCATGCCAGGCCCGAGGAGGCTCGCATATCCCTGCATGGCGGTTGGCCCCGCGTGCATTCAGGGGCCCTCTCTGCAGCCTATGGCCGCACTCCATTCTTCCCGCATTTCTATCCCGAGGTGCACTCGCTGCTTGACGACGTGGCCTTGGCCGAGCCCGACTCGGTGAGGCTGCCAGAGCTCTCGGAAGCCCTGCATGACCGGATATGCCGCGGCCTTGACATCGAGGGCGCGGCGGAGGCTGTGCGCATGGCACGCCAGGAGGTAGACTCCCCTGCAAGCGGGTCTGACAGCCTGAGTCCGAGCCTAACCCCCTTGGAAAGGGTGAGAGCCGAGGGGATGCGCCTGGAAAAGGAGGTGCGATTCGGCCGCTCGGCCATCGAGCTGCTGATGCGTCACGGACGACGTGGAGCCCTGGCCCTGCTTGCGCGGGTGCTTATGCTGGTGGTCATCCTCACAGGGATGACACTCTCGGTCTCGGGCGCCAACCCGGCCGACACGGAGCGCGAGCCACGCATGGACGTGAAGGTCTACACGGGCTATTACCGGTTTGTCGACGAATATGGCGACACGGTGCGCATGACCCTCATCCGCGACCTGTACGTCTATCCGCCGCTGAAGTTCAAGAACAAGAAGCAGGAGGAATTCTATTGGCGCACGGTGCGCGACGTGCGCAAGACCCTTCCCTACGCCAAACTCGCCTTCGCCACGCTGTGCGAGACCTACGAATACATCCAGACCATCCCCGACAAGAAGCAACGCGAGGCGCATCTCAAGCGTCTGGAGAAGGAGATCTTCGAGCAGTACAAGCCGGCGATGAAGAACATGACCAAGAGCCAGGGGAAGGTGCTACTGAAGCTGATCAACCGCGAGACCGACCAAAGCTCCTACAACATAGTGAAGGCCTTCCTCGGCTCTTTCCGCGCCGGCTTCTGGCAGACCTTCGGCCGCTTCTTCGGCATGAACATGAAGGCCGGCTTCCATCCCGACAAGAACGAGGAGGACGCCATCATCGACCGTGTCGCCACCCTCATCGAGCAAGGCACCCTTTGAGACAATCTACCATGACCCAAAATAGTAAAAAAATTAATGCAACCAGTTCCCAAAAACATATCTGACCAAGTGTTACAACACCTTGTTTTGAGAGCATCGGATGTCATTGATCACGCTCGCCAGACAGCTTATCGGCAAATAAATGAAGCCCTTGTTCGCCGCAACTGGCTGTTAGGCCAACTAATAACGGAGGAGGAGCTGCGTGGCGAGAATCGCGCACAATACGGCTTGGACATAATCAAAGACCTTTCCAAACGCCTCACTGCCAAATATGGGAAAGGATTCACCAAGACCAATCTTTATAGCTATTGTCAATTCTATAGGATGTTTCCTGAGATTTTCCACGCAGTGCGTGGAAAATCTTCGCCATTGCTGTCATGGACGCACTATCGCACATTGATTCAGGAACTTAATGCTAAGGCCCGCGCTTGGTATAGACCTAAAGACCTCCAAGATTCGCCACCAGGATGTAGGACAAATGGATATGTATGTGCGCATGTACGACGAGTTGAAGCGCACCGAAGGCGACAACCCTACTATCGGCATTGTGCTCTGCGACGACACGGACGAGGACATTGCCCGGTTCTCCGTGCTTCACGACAACGACCACCTCTTTGCATCGAAATATATGGTCTATATGCCCACGCCGGAGCAACTTCGAGCAGAAATCGAGCGCCAGAAAGCCATTTTCTATCTTAAAGCCCGAGAAAGGGAGGATGTAGAGTAAGGAAGCCATCCCATCCCATTAGATGTTGTTTACCTTCTCAATACTCATGGTATATAATGTTGTAACCCATAAACAACAACGAAAAATGAAAAAAATGATCTGTATCTTGACTGTAATAATTCTGGGCATAGCCTCAGCAGTTGCCCGTGAACCATACGGCGATTATATCTCTCGCTATATCGTCACAATGGAAAATGGCAGACCTACTTATCACGCCATTTACAATCCTATCAAGATTACCCATCAGGGTATTCAGGTAAGAAACACTAATGCTGGGACAAAAACTTGGGCGACTCACTACAATGGCCCGGTAAGACTCTTCTTCCAAAGTGGACGGCAGGTTGTGACACACAACTTTACCCTCATCAATCAGCATGTAGAGTTCTACATTTCTGACCAAGCTATTGAACGATACAACGGAAAATATTACCACGTCATTAACTTTGACGGTCAATACCAACTTGCTGAAGCAATCTAACGACGATGAAACTCCTTTTTATTCCCTTTCTACTGGTTACTATCATGCTGGCCTCTTGTGGTCAGATACAGAATACTTCTCAAGACAATAATGGCTCGAAATATGGGAAATACGCGATGCAAGCATTTCTTGAAGAGCGTTCATATATGTCCGAACGGAATGCTCTATCAAATGAAATCGACACCTGTAATATCATAGATACCGCTCGTTTAGTTTGTGACGCATTCAGTACTGTTAAAGCTGTAGCGGAAAAAAATCACGAGAAATCACGGTGAATAAAATGGAGTTTCCAACAGATGTATACTATATGATGGAGATCGATGCCTCAGGATTTAAATATTCATATCCTATGCTTGACACAATCCCGAACTTATCTAAACTAATCATACGAGAAGTTTGGGCACAAGACCGGGATAGTATTAAATTTGAAATGATACTCTCTCTTTATATGGATAACACATATCCTAACGATAAAATCTGCTCCAAATTATACAAAAGGATTGATCAACACATAATTGATGGATTAAGTTATGACACCATGGAAGAAGATTCAGAGCTTTGGCATAAGAATAAACCATATCTGAGAACAAAAGTCTCTGATTACAAAAATACATGGCGTAATGTAATTAATAAACTTTCACAAAAATATGTATGTTTGGGCCAGAAAACTAAATATACGCAGATTCTTGATACGTACATATTCGTACTCTGTCACTGTATTTATGAAGATGAGAATATTATCACATACATCATAGAATCCGGTAATTCCTTTCATGGAGATTGTGGATGTAGAAATATTGCGGATTATCTAACTTTCAATAAATCTAACGGACACTTACTTACCAAGGAAGAGGTGATTAACGGCGTTCCTAAGAGTTTGGTGAATGAAAATATACATTCTGCTTTTATTGGAAGTGCCGAGTTAAAGGGATTTCCTGTTGACGATGACAGAAGAACTGCATGTTTTGAGAATGCAAATGGTGCAGCGGTGGTATCGGGTGGCCTGTTGTTTTATTACTATCCTTATACTATAGGCTGTGGAGCTGAGGGGCAATACAATTTACTTATCCCAAACTTAAGTCCATCGATTAAACAATAAAACATCTAAAGAACCGAAGAACCGGGGGACAGAGAACCGGGGGACAGGTTTAGGGTCGCAGAGATATGCCGGGGGGTGTCGGTTGGATTTTACCAGTTTCTGTCGGTTTCATCTCACAAAGTGGTGGCGATGGGTAGTAATCGATTTGGAGTCACCACGACATCGCCCCTCCGGGACTCCGAGGGAGGGTGGGTGCATGACCCCACACTCCGGTCGCTACGGGCGCTGGCGCGGCCCTGCGCGACCTCCGTGCGGGGTTAACCACAACCGCGCTCCTTCCAGGAGCTATGCCACACCCTTGTCCTCCGTCTGATACCAGCCGATCGACAGCACCACGGGTCCGGTCTCACCAAGCTCCCCCCACAGTTGGCTCCCAGCATATTACGAGTCCGGCACCCTCCTTCGATTCTCCGCCTCTCAAATTCTCCCTGACCAACGACGACACCTACAGCGAACCTAACCTCTCCCTCGTTCACTCTCCTCTTGTGGGTCAGGAAAGTCAGGAGGCTCTTGCGGATGTGTGGAGTTTTTGCTAAATTTGTCGGCATAAAGAGATCGAAGATGAAGAAGTCCGTGAAATACCCTGTCGGTCCCCACCTACTATGATACTTTGGAATCTCATACATGGCTGTCACCGCAAAAGCGAGGGGTGTGCCCACTGCTATGTCTTCGCCCGAGACGAGCAACACGACATCGACACCAATATCGTGCGCAAGACCGCGTCGTTTGACCTCCCTCTTAGACGTACCCGACGCGGTGATTGGAAGATTCCGCCCCATAGCATGGTCATGACATGCTTCTCCTCCGATTTCTTCATCGAGGAGATGGACCAGTGGCGCAGCGAGGCCTGGGAGATGATGCGCATTCGCGAAGACCTGCGCTTCTACATGGTCACCAAACGCCCCGAACGCATCCTGCAATCGCTTCCCGACTATTGGGACGAGATCCGTCACCGCATCCACATATGTTGCACCATGGAAAACCAGCGGAGGGCCGATGAGCGGCTCCCCATATTCCTTGGCTTGCCTCTCGACCACAAAGACATAATCGTGGAGCCGATGCTGGAGTCCATAGACTTTCACGGTAGGCTTGAAGGGATCGGCAGCCTCACCGTAGGGGGAGAGTCGGGTATGCACGCCCGACCCTGCGACTATGACTGGGTGCTCCATGTGCGCAGGCAATGCGCCGAAGCCGGGATAGGGTTTCATTTCAAGCAGACGGGGGGCCAGTTTGTCAAAGACGGGCGCACCTACCGCCTTCCGCACCGCCTCCAGATGCAGCAAGCCCGCAAAGCCGCCATCGACCTCCCGGCTCTGCAAAAACCTCAACCGCCAAACCCACTATCCCCCGCAAATCCTTAACCCGGCCCTCGGTTCATTCGTGCCCCCCGGTTCATTCGTGTCCCTCGGTTCGTTCGTTCGTCGTTCGTCCCGCGTTCTCTTTTGCGGCATAGCTCCTGGAAGGAGCGCGGTCGTGGTTAACCCCGCACGCAGGGAGCGCAGGGCCGCGCCAGCGCCCGCAGCGACCGGAGTGTGGGGTCAGGCGCCTTCCTCCTCCCACAGAGTCCCGGAGGGACGATGTCGTGGTGAGTCAAACCGATTGCTCCCGCCGTCCCCACCTGCCAGGCCGACAGTTGGTAAAATCCAACCGACACCTCACAACATACCTACCGCGAACCCTTAACCTGTCCCCGGTGTCTTTGTTCTTTGTCTTCTTTTGTCTTCTTTGGAATGAAAAATCAGAGACGTCTTTGTCTTTCTTTATTAAGGTTTAAAATATTATCATCGTTGAAATCAAAAAGATATGGCACTGCAAAAGTTTTTATACTGTTGAAAATATTGGCTGTCTGAATTGAGGGATTTTCCCAATTGTCTTTATGGCCTTGTGTTAATCGACATAATTCAGCCATACAGTTATCACTAAAAACCACACGTTCATCCTTTTGAAATAAATCCTTCAAATATCCAGAGTCATATCTAATAATTTGTCGTATGGTTTCGTTAGGGTGACGCTTACTAAAAGTAATTTTTTCATCGATGGAATTAATCATAAGAAATAGGTAATTATTATTTGTCGCTACTACCTTCTAGATCATCAACAAAATTCCTCAAGCCATCTAAAACATCGTGACCACAAAAATTAATAATGGGGTTGTTGTCTTTGTCAAATGCATAAGCCCAAAGCCATACATTATGCGGCTGTCTCATTATAGCAAGCGTCTTAATTTCTTTTCTACCTTTACGCGGCGAAATCGAAGAAAAATTAAGTCTGCCTTTAACGGAGAATTGTACTCCAACAAGTGGGCCTTTAAGAACAATAGTGTATTTAGTGACTTTCAACTTTCCAAATGGAGTCGCTATATTTTTGGATGTGATTAGCCATGATGACTCAGGAATAGATATGAATTGCCCTTGAGCGTTCAGATCTACTTCTTGAACATAATACTCCATTTTTGGATAAAGTGTGTTTCTTTTGAAAAAATTAAACATATCCAATAAAAATAAAGTAAATTATGTAACGACAAGTCCACGAGCAGGTTAAGTTTCACCTTTCGGCAACCACCTTCTGACACGGGTTGGGGTTATAAATACATAGGATTGGTACTCACGAGATGTGTGGATCTCTGCCAGGGCTAGTCGCTGGGGCAGAGCTTACTGTGGGAGTCTTTATTTCAGCTACAAATTTGTAGCTCTTATGGTGATGGAGACCGGAGAAATTGGCTTCCCCGAAGGATCTTTGTCGTATCATACATTGAGTTATCTTTGGCAGTTGTTATTCTGTCGATTGACGCCGCGCACCTGACATGACCTTCGCCGCTATGGGATTTACTTTGGCTTGTCGAGACTTGGTACAGGTCGGTTGTCAATGGAGGCAGTCAAGTGTAGACGATTACCCCTCAGGAAGGAGTAGTCATTCACAGTGGCAAAGTTAAGCAATTTTTTTTAGTCTCACAACCCCTCCTCCAACAATTTTTGCATTTGCACATAGAGAGTATACATTTTCATGCAGGTGCCCAGAATATAGATTGATGAAATGAGGGGCTGGATAAGGATTACGGAGCATTCGAAGTCCGATTGTTGCAGAAAGGTTAAACTTGGGGCGGGATTTTAACTTTCGGAGGGGTGGGGGCGTTTAGCCATCGAAAGCAAGAGAAATTCGTTTCATGATGTTAGGTTAGTTAGTTAGTATTATGGAAAACACGTGACAGACGCCCCACTGCGAAGCGGGGCGTCTGTCACGTTTGGAGCGAAAGCCTCCGGCTTGCCTCACCACCGGAGCAGGAGCTTCTGGAGATTTTCGAGAACGAGAACCTTGGGACAGGTTAAGGGTTCGCAGAGCCATGGCGGCCTGTCGAATGGATTTTATCAGTTTCTGGCGGTTTTACCTACTGGCGGTGGGAAACAATCGATTTGGAGTCACCACGACATCGTCCCTCCGGGACTCTGAGGGAGGGGGGACGCATGACCCCACACTCCGGTCGCTGCGGGCGCTGGCGCAGCCCTGCGCTCCCTCCGTGCGGGGTTAACCACAACCGCGCTCCTTCCAGGAGCTATGCCGCAACATCGTCGCCCGTCTGCAACCAGCCAATCAACAGCATCACAAGTCCGGGCACCCAAAGTCCCCCCTCCGTAAACCCCCAGCACACCACGACTCCGGCCTCCCCAAGCTCCCCACTCCGTTAGCTCCCAGTATCTCACGAGTCCGGCACCCTCCTCCGATTCTCTGACCCTCCAAAGCTCCCAGCCCGACGACGAAACCGACGGCGAACCCTT
>CAZHCM010000022.1:0-20429 GCA_964531005.1 uncultured Sangeribacter sp.
AACGGCACCGTGGAGGAGACCACGCTGTCATACATCATCCGCGACCATGACCGCGACCGCTTCGAGAGCCGCAAGCGCGAGATGGAGCATCTGGGCCGCAAGCTCAACGAGGAGTATCCCGGATGCTGCACCGTCGAGCTCACCGACCAGTACTACAACATGCGCGAGAAGATCGAGCCCGTCATGCACATCATCGAGACTGCCGAGAAGGCCATGCGCGAGGCCGGCGTCACTCCCCGCGTGCAGCCCATCCGCGGCGGCACGGACGGCGCCCAGCTCTCCTTCAAGGGTCTCCCCTGCCCCAACATCTTCGCCGGCGGCGAGAACTTCCACGGCCGCTATGAGTTCGTGGCAATCCAGTCGATGGAGAAAGCCACCGACGTGATCGTCAACATCTGCCGCCTCGTGGCCGAGTAATGTGAAAGACCGACGACTTATCGTGATAACAGGGCCGACTGCCTCGGGCAAGTCGGCCCTTGCCGTCGATGTGGCCCGCCGCCTCGGCACCGAGATCATATCCGCCGACTCCCGGCAGGTCTACCGCCGTATGCCGATAGTCACCGCCGTCCCCACGATGGAGGAGCGCGGAGGGGTGAGACACCATCTGCTGGAATGTCTCGACCCGGAAGAGTATTACAGCGCGGCGGCCTTCGAGGAGGACGCGCTGCGAATAGCGGGTGAGATATGGGCGCGGGGGGTTCGCGACGTAGTGGTCTGCGGAGGGTCGATGATGTATGTCGACGCCCTGTGCAACGGCATCGACCCGCTCCCGACTGTGCCCGAGGACGTCCGCATTGCCTTAAAGCAGGAATGGGACGACAAGGGGGACGGGTGGCTACGCGAGGAGCTGCGCCGGACGGACCCGGACTACCATGCCCGCGTTGACCTGCAAAACCTCAAGCGCGTCTTCCATGCAGTGGAGATCACCCGCACCGCAGGGCGCCCCTACAGTTCGCTCTGCACCGGCCAGAAGACGGAGCGCCCCTTCGAGATCATAAAAATGGCCATCGAGCGTCCGCGCGAGGAGCTTTTCGAGCGTATCAACAGGCGCGTGGGGCTGATGGCCGGTCAGGGGCTGGTGGAGGAGTGCCGGGCCTTGTGGCCGCTGAAGGGCCTCAACAGCCTCAACACGGTGGGGATAAAGGAGATGTTCGACTACTTCGAGGGGAGGTGGGATCTTGATACGGCATTGGCACGCATGGCCAAGAACACCCGCGTCTACGCCAAGAAGCAGATGACATGGCTCAAGCGTGACCCGGAGGTGCGATGGATCAGACCAGGCGAGCCCATGCCTCTCTAAGTCGGAAGGATCTTAGGAGGCAAGGGTCAGGCTCAGAAGCCGTAGCCGAGGGTGAAGGTCCATGTCTTGTTGCGCCCCCCGAGTTCCTTGGCGCGCCAGGCGGAGCATCCGCCTGCCAGGTAATGCACGGCAAGCGACCAATGGCGCCGCCATTCCAGACCCGTGCCGATGCGCAGGCCCGCGTCAAACTTCCGCCGGTCCACGGTCTTCGTGCCAGTGGCGTCCACCCCTCCCAAGACCCCCAGGACGGGACGAATGCCGGGTGCCGAGGGGGCCGTGACGTCCGAAGCATCGTCGCCGGCGAAACGCCACGATACATAGGGGCCGGCCTCCACGTTCCAGCGCAGGTCGTCGCTGAGGTTGAAGCTTACCTGGCACATCACAGGGATGTTGAGGTGCCAGGTGCGGTAGTGGCCGAGCTGCACGAAGGAAACCTCCTGGGCCCCGGCCACACCGGGCTGCTCGGCTGTCATGTCGTAGGCATAGTTGCCGCTGCGCGACTCCAGGAAGAAGCCGGGGCGGATGCACAGGTAGTCCTTGAAATGGATCCCTACCTGGGCGCCTATCTCCACGCCGCTCCCCCAGGCATTGTGGTTCCAGCGGTCGTAGACGCCCTTGTTGACGGTGACGTTGGAGACGTTGACGCCCGCGTGCACGCTGTATGAAAGCAGACGCTCCGGGGCGTCGGTGCAGAAGAAGGATTGTGCCGAGGCGGAGCCTCCGGCAACGGCGGACAAGGCCGCCAAGAGTATGGTGGATATTCGTTTCATATCATTTTTCCAGAGTCGGTCACGGATTTTTTGGAGTCCGCACAGGCAAAATTAGGCAAAATTATTGGGATTTGAAATATTATGAGTAATTTTGCACCCAAATTCCCGCCACCCTCCCAATGGGAGGCGAGGATTTTGACCCGCATTTGACTGTAATTGACTTAACTCTATCGAAATGACCAAACGCATCAATCTTGCCTCACTCACGACGCTCAAGGACTACGTCATGATCGTCTTCGGCCTGATGCTCTACGCCGTGGGATTCACGGCCTTCATCCTCCCCCACCACATCGTCATGGGCGGCCTGACGGGTGTCGGCACGCTGATCTACTTCGCCACGGACGGCGCAATATCGGTGGCCGTCACCTCCTATGCCTGCAACATGATCCTGCTGGCAATGGCCTATAAGCTCGTGGGGCGCACCTTCGTGCTGCGCACCATCTTCAGCGCCACGGTGATCGCCCTCAGCATCGGCGTCTTCGAAAATTTCTTCATGGGCCTGGGGCATCCCATCATCCCCGACGTCACGATGTCTGCCGTGCTGGGCGCCATCCTCTCGGGTGTAGGCGTGGGAACGGTGTTTATCCACAACGGCTCTTCGGGAGGCACCGACATCATCGCGGCGATGGTGTCCAAGGTCAGCAACGTCAGCATCGGGCGCACCATGATCTTCGTCGACATGACCATCGTGGGCTCGTCGCTCTTCCTCCCCTTCGACGGCCCCTTCGAGGCGCGGCTCGAAGCCCGAATCCCCCTCATAGTCTACGGCCTCGTCATCACCTATATCATCGCATACTGCACCGACATGGTCATCAACACCAACCGCCAGGCCACGCAGTTCATGATCTTCTCTCGCAAGTGGAAGGAGATTGCCGACGTCATCAACACCGAGGCCCATCGCGGCGTGACGGTCATGGACGGCATGGGATGGTACACCAAGAAGGACATGAAGATACTCATGGTGTGGTGCCGCAGCATCGAGTCGGTGACCATCTTCCGAATCGTCAAGGCCATCGACGACAACGCCTTCATCACCCAGGGAGCCGTCAACGGCGTCTACGGCAAGGGCTTCGACACGATGCGCGTCAAGATGAAGAAACGCAAGCCGGCCCCGTTCCCCTCGGAGTCGGGCAGCCCCTCGGACGGCGACAACGCGGCTTTGCCGACGCAGCCTTCCGACACCAATACCCAAAATTAGACACTATGGCGCAGCGGCCTCCGGACAGCGACCCGGACGGCGTTGCGCCTTTCACTATTATCTTAATCATCAACATCATGAAGAAGAGACTTCTCTTACCGGCCGCCCTGCTGAGTGCGACTTCGCTCTGCGCAATGGCCGACTACCAGGTCTCGGGTGTGGTCATCGACACCGAGGGCGAGCCCATGATCGGCGCCACCGTCCGCGTGCCGGGCACCAACATCGCCGTGGCCGCCGACATCGACGGCGCCTTCTCCCTAAAGGTGCCCGATTCAGCCCGTGACCTCAGAGTGGACTATGTGGGCTACGAACCCCGCGAAATCAAGATCGCCAAGGGCTCGCGCGAAATCACAGTGGTGCTCGAAGTGGCCGAGAAAATGCTCCAGGACGTCGTCGTCACCCAATCGATCGCACGCACCCGCAAGACCCCCGTGGCAGTCTCCACGCTCGACGCCCCGACCATCGAGATCAAGCTCGGCAACCAGGAGTTTCCCGAGGTGCTCAAGACCACCCCGGGCGTCTGGGCCACCAAGGACGGCGGCGGCTACGGCGACGCCAAGATCAACATGCGCGGCTTCAAGACCGAGAACCTCGCAGCGCTCGTGAACGGCATACCCGTCAACGACATGGAATGGGGCGGCCTCTACTGGAGCAACTGGTCAGGCCTCTCCGACGTGACATCCTCCATGCAGACCCAGCGCGGCCTTGGAGCGGCCATCCTATCCTCCCCCTCCGTGGGCGGCACAATCAACATCACCACCCGCACCATCGACGCCAAGCGCGGCGGAATGGCATTCTACGGCATGGGCAACGACGGCATGAACCATATCGGCTTCTCCGCCTCCACCGGCCTTATGGACAACGGCTGGGCAGTCACACTGCTCGGCAGCCGCAAGTGGGGCGACGGATACGTGCAGGGCACGAAGTTTGACGCCTACACGTGGTTTATCAACATCTCCAAGCGCATCAACGACGCCCACCAGATCTCGCTCACCGCCTTCGGCTCCCCCCAGAGCCACTGGAAGCGCGACAAGAACAACGGCCTGACCATCATGGGATGGCAGGAGGTGGGCAACTACATGACCGGCGGCAACTCCAACTACCAGTACAACCCCACCTTCGGATACGACCGCAACGGCCAGGTGCGCAACTCCAACTACAACGTCTTCCACAAGCCCCAGATCTCGCTCAACCATATCTGGCAGATCAACCACAAGTCGTCGCTCTCCACGGCCCTCTATCTCTCGATAGCCAACGGCTACGGCTCCTCGGGCCAGGGCCGCACATCGGCCATGCGTTCGAAGTGGTATGGCGCCACCAACGGCGAGCTCAACATGGAGTTCCGCAACCCTGACGGCACCTTCGACTACGGTGCAATCCAGGAGATGAACGAGGCTTCGCTCACCGGCTCCGAGATGGTCATGGCCCATAGCATCAACAACCACTACTGGGTCGGCCTCGTCTCGACCTACAAGAACGAGCTCATGCAGGGCCTCAACCTCCTCGTGGGTCTCGACGCACGCTACTACGCCGGTATCCACCAGACCAAGATCTCCGACCTCTACGACGGCGCATACTTCATCGACGACTCCTCGCGCAAGAGCGTGAAGGCAATCAACAACTCCGCCGCCGCCGACCCCAACTGGGTCTATGAGAAACTCGGCGTGGGCGACATCGTCTATCGCGACTACACCGGCCACGTGGCCCAGGAGGGGATCTATGGCCAGCTCGAATACACCTGCCTCGACGACGCCCTGACGGCTTTCGTGGCCGCTTCGGTCAACAACACCGCCGACTGGCGTTACGACCGCTTCTACTACGACAAGGAGCACGCCAAGTCCGAGACCGTCAACTTCTGGGCCGGAAACGTGAAGGGTGGCGTCAACTACAACATCGACCGCCACAACAACGTCTTCGTCAATGGCGGCTACCTCTCGCGCGCACCCTTCTTCTCGGGCGGCGCATTCCTGCAGGCCACTACCTCCAACGCCACCAACCCCAACGCCGTCAACGAGAAGTGCGGCTCCTTCGAGCTGGGATACGAGTTCCACTCCCCCATCTTCACCGCGCAGCTCAACGCCTACTACACCCGCTGGATGGACAAGACCACCACGAAGGGCAACTACATGGACAACGGCGGCTTCTACGCCTTCAACATGTCGGGCGTCGACGCCCGCCACATGGGCCTGGAGCTGGCAATGGTATGCCGCCCGCTGCGCTGGCTCGACATCAACGCCATGATCTCTCTGGGCGACTGGATTTGGGACTCCAACGCCACCGGCTACTTCTACGACCAGCTCGGACAGCCCCTGGCCGACGTCAAGACCGGAGCCCTGGCCTCGGGCATCATGGCCCCCGACCATCTCTACGCCACCCTCAACCAGAAGGGGCGCAAGGTAGGCGGCTCGGCTCAGACCACCGGCGCCATCGGCGTCAACGTGCGTCCCCTCAAGGGATGGCGCATCGGCCTGGACTGGACATTCTCGGCCCGAAACTACTCCGACTACCAGATCTCCAGCACCGACATCATCCCCAACGCCGACATCAACGTGGCCGACCCCTGGCGCATACCCTGGGGCAACCAGCTCGACTTCAGCGCCAGCTACTCCTTCAAGATCGCGGGCGTCAACGCCACCCTCTTCGGCAACGTCAACAACCTCTGCAACTACAATTATGTGGTCGACGCCTACACCAACTCCGGCCAGGACGGCACCTGGAGCAATGCCTACCGCGTCTTCTACGCTTTCGGCCGCACCTACTCGCTGCGTCTGAAAATCAACTTCTAAATCCGGTCAAAGATCATGAAGACTATCATAAGAAACTCTCTCATGGCCTTCGGGGCCGCCATCATGCTGACGGCCTGCTCCGAAAACTCCTGGAATGACCATCTCGACGGCTTCGAGCCCCCGGTCATCACCGACTCGGCCAACGTGACTTACACCCTAACCGACGCCGATTACTCCACCATCTCCTCCCTGGCAGCCAACAAGGAGCTGGCCGAGGCCGACGGCGAAGCCGACGCCCTGAAGGCCATCGGCACCTCGAAGTCGTTCGTGTCGGTCGAGCAGGCGCACAAGTACCTGCCGGCCTTCCTGTCGTCGACATCCTTCCCGATGTACACCCTCGGCGACGGTTCGAGCGTCAAGGTGACCTACAATGTGGAGGACGAGATCGACCCCGACGTGCGCGCCATCAACTCCGGCACGCTGCTCTACAATGTCTCCGAAGCCGACTACATCAAGGCTTGGGACAGCTCGGAAGACTTCATCAACGCCTTCGCCCCGATGACTCCCGCCTCGGGCTTTGTGCCCGGTTTCCTGCGCTCGGCCTTCCCCGACGCGGAGGCCGGCAAGTATGCCGTCGCCACCTACAACTGGTCGGCCATCAACCCCATCTTCACCACCCCCGGCGGAAGCGAGGAGCAGTGGAAGGTGACCAACGTGCTCGGCTCCGTGGCCCTCGACCAGCAGGTGGAGGTGCACGGCATCGTCACCGCCGTATGCACGCGCGGCTTCATCCTGACCGACAATGGCGGCTCCATCCTGGTCTATGGCTCGGGCTTCGACGAGACTTCAGCGCCTCTATTCTCCCTGGTGGAAGTGAGCGGCAAGGTATCCTCCTACGGCACCGCCTTCCAGATCGCCCTTGACTCGGCCACGGTCAACGTCGTGGGCGAGGGTGAGTATGAATATCCCGATCCCGTGACCCTCACCCCGGAGGGCGTGATGCAGGTATGCGGCCGCACCGAGGACGCACAGCCCTTCTACGCCACCGTCAATGCCACGGTCAGCGTCTCCGGCAACTACTACAACCTCCTTCTCGAAGGCCTCGAAGGATATGACGTGTCGGCCTACTACGCCATCGACTACTTCAAGGACATCCTCGAAAATGGCGAGACATACCAGGTGACCGGCTATGTGATCGGCAAGAGCGGTTCCTCGCACTGCAACATGGTCATCACCGACGTTGCCACGCCCACTCGCGCACGCGCCAGCCGTGGCGTGCGCCGCGCCCCGGCCTCGGCTCTCGTGGTCGAGTCCATGGCTGCCCTGTACCGCTACACCGGCTCTGCCTGGAGCGCCGCCTCGTCCGTGCTGATGCTGCAGCCCGCCGACTACACGACGATGGGCCAGAAATATGCCAACCTTTCCGGCACCGGCCCACAGGATCTGCTCCCCGTCTTCCTGAAACTGAAGTATCCCTTCGCAGCGGAGGAGGACAGCCAGGTGGTATGCTACAACTACTACGACGGCTCCGCGAGCTCCTACCGCGCCATGAAGTTTGTCTACACCGGCGGCGAATGGAAGCGCAACGCCGGCGAGACCACCCAGCAGTACTCGCGCAGCGGCGGCAAGTGGCAGTTTAACCCCTCGATCGTGCTTGACCTTCCCTGCGACAAGGGCGCCTTCTCGACGGCCTTCTACCAGGCATGCGTCGACTACGTCTTTGAGACGCAGTGCGTGCCCCTTGGCGACGACAACATCAAGAGCGGCCTCTATTGGGTGACCAGCTACGGCAACAACGAGTACTGGTCGGGCACCTCGGCCTATCAGACCAACGTTGACATCCGTCCCGCCGCTGCCCGCGCCCAGTACCCGGCCGGTTTCGAGGGCATGGACGACGCCCAGGTGGTCAACTTCCTGGTGACCAACCTGCTTGACCACACCTTCCCGGCAGTCCTGGCCAAGTACTATCCAGACTTCGGCCCCCTGGAGGGGATGGACGTGACGCTGACGGTCAACTTCGTGACCTACGACGGCGGCCGCGTCAACCAGCAGGTAGTCTACGCCGTCAAAGGCGTAGGCCAGTACGAGCGCATCAGCTCCACCCTGCTCCCCTAACCCTTAGCTATTCCCCGGGTCAATGCCTACGGCACTCCAGCCCGGCATGACCCGCCCCGGGCCTTCCCCCGAAGGCCCGACCCAACCCCGCAGCGGGAGGCTCCCACCGAGCCTCCCGCTGCTCATTTCCCCGGGAGGAATGGAAAAGCGGGAGAATATGTCTGAGTCGCTGGTTTGCCGGGAGCTCTCGGAGGGAGGAGCTTTGGAAGAGTCTGACTCGAAGATAGTATATTGGAGAGCATGGGATTTGCGGCATACCTCTCCGTCGGTGCGTGCTTGCAGCATAGCTCCCGGAGGGAGCGCGATTGTGGTTAACCCCGCACGGAGGTCGCGGCGGGAAGCGTAGCGACCATAGCGACCGGAGTGTGGGGTTAGGTGTCACCCCATCCACAGAGCCCCGGAGGGGCGATATCGTGGTGAGTCAGGCAAGTCGACAGCCGGATACCCACCCGACGACGAGCAGGTTTACGTTAGAAGTAAAACGGCATTTCGTATAGTGTCTTTCAATGGTGGCAGATCATTCTCAAGGGTAAGATGAGCACTCCATTTGTCAGACTCAGAATATGGTGATGGCGTCATGGAGATTTGAGTCAAGAATTTAGGGGAGAGATGGCTGTGGTGACGTATAAGGTCGACGGAGGTTTTGAGCAGGGACTCCAAAAAGTCTTTGAGACTCTCTACAAGAACCATCTTCGGAGGCATGTCGACAAGCAGATCCACATCACTACCTTCCTTATTATCTCCACGCGCTGTGGAGCCAAACAAGGAAAGTCCGGTGACACCGAAATCGTTCTGAATACGGTTTCGATTCTCCTTCAACAAGGCTATGCACTCATTTCTGTTGCTCATACTCGTCTTCCGTGATGATAGTCCGGCACAAATTTAACTGTATATATTCGCATTACAAAATTTATTCCAAGTTTTGTGCTTAGATCCTTATTTCAATGAGCCGGCACTGACTTTGGATGCAGAAGTCGTGCGGTAGTCCAGGGAGGATGGGAGCTACCGCGCCGCCGAACTCGTCGGCGTAAGCTCAGTCCCACAAATTACCGTCATATGTCGGACTCTCATTTGACTTCTGACTTTTGACCTATCACCTAACCCCTCCGCTTTGCTGTTATTCTGAAACAGGCCGGACTGAACGCCCGTAGTCGCGACCGTGCCAGTCCACGCTCGGATCGCCGCTAACGAAGGTAAGGACAGACGCGGTGCGGAAGCCATCGTAGACTGACGCACCCCAAAAGGTGCCGTACGCGCCAGCACTGAAGACCCGTGAACCGCTACAGTAACTCGCCGCGGGAACAAAGATGGAGCGACCATTGGGACCTGTTACCTTGTGGCCATTGTGCCCTCCGTAGATTGTCCATGTCCAGTTGCATCGGTCGAGGAGTTCTTGCAGTTCGGCTTCGGTGGGCATGCGCCATGTGCCTCCCCAGTTGGCGCGGGCGGCGTCATGCGACATTGTCAGGGTGCCGGAGGAGTTGATGATACCGGCGGATTGTAGTTCGGATTTGCTTTTGCCGTATGTGAGGCTGTTGGATTCGTCATAGGATGACTTCGTGTTAGTTTCGCCCCAGGCGTAGTAGTTGCCGTAGTCGGCTGGGGAGGAGGCGCCTACGTTGCAAGTGGCCCATTTAAGGCCGCTGGGGAGGCCGAGGTCTACATAGCCGTGGCCGTTGATGTAGCCGGTTGGGTCGCTGACAGTGGCGGAAGTTTGCTTCTTGTTGCGAGTGAGTATGACTTGGCTGTAAGCTAACGCAGCCATGAAAATACCACATAAAATTATGAAATATATACGTTTCATCCTTGTTTTTTAATTATTTATACTACATATGAGAAAAATTAAATATGAGTCCACAGTTTATTCCTCAGACGGAGGTTAGTCGGCAACAGGGCGGATTGAGCATCCGAAGCCGCGATCGCCTGTTTCTATGCGCTTTCGGAAACGGGTGAAGTATAGGAGGTTGGCACGGTAGGCATCATCGTCTAATGTAGCGGTCCAATAGTAGCCTATGCTGTCGGAGTAGTCCAGCTTGGACTCATAGCGACTTCCTGCAGCAGGCAAAAAGATGGATCGGCCGTTTGGCCCAACGACCTTATACCCTCGCTTCCCTTCGCACACTGTCCATGTCCACCTACACTTGGCCTTCAGCTCCTCCAACTCTCCCTTTGTGGGCAGACGCCAACTTCCACCCCAATTGGTCTGCGCAGCATCATGTCTACCTCTCAAGCCACCAGAAGTTTTTATAACGCCCGAAGATTGTAGCTCATATTTGGTTTTATAGCGAGTAAGGCTGTTGATATCCTTGTAGGTTGACTTAGGAGAAGTTTCTCCCCAAGCGTAGTAGTTACCGTATTCGCCCGGGGAGAAGGCGCCGACGTTGCAGGTGGCCCACTTAACGCCGCTGGGAAGGCCTAAATCAACAAATTCGTGACCTTTTATTTGGGACTTTTTACCTATCACATCAGATTTGGAATGTGAAGATGAGAGCTTTGCACGAATGATGGTGGTGTCGGTTTGAGAGTCAGTTATCTCTTTCTTGGGAGAGGTAGAAGCACCTGCATTTAGCTCGTGTATGAAGTCTTCGACCTTAGAGTGACGATCTCGGCGACGTGGCGCCATGGCTTTGGAGATGGGGACGATTAATCTTGGTGGTATTTGTGCTGGAAACGTAAGGTCTTCATCATACAGTTGAATGGCCTGCGGAGGCACTACCCCGGAAAGGGCATAGTAAAGAGTGGCGCCTAAAGCATATAAGTCCGTCTGAGGGAAAAACTCGCTTACGCCGCCTTCGCGGTATTGCTCCATAGGCGCAAAACCATGGGAAAAGGCAGCTAACATTGAAGAGGTTTCCCTGTCCTCTGAATCATACTGCTTAGAGAGGCCAAAGTCTATCAATATAGGCGAATCATCCTTTTTGCGAATCATTATGTTAGCCGGCTTGACGTCAAGATGGTTGATTTTGAGGCTATGCAAGTAACCTAACGCTTCGGCGACTTTCTCTATGTACATGAGAGCTTTGTCCTCCTTCAATGGGCCATGCGCCTTCACTATCTCCGCCAGCGATCCTCCCTCCACATACTCCATGACGTAGTATGCCGTGTTGTTTTCCTCAAAGGCTGAATATATGCGAATGATACCCGGATGTTCCAGGTTTGCAATCTTACAGGCCTCTTTCAGGAACTTCCCTTTTAGTTTCTTGACAAACTGCGCCGTGTTCTTAGTACCTAAGGAGACTTGGCTGGTCGCCTCGTCACGGTCACAAAAAGCCTTTGGGAAGAACTCCTTGATCGCCACAAGACGCCCCAAATGGACATCCTCGGCTAGATATGTGATACCGAAGCCTCCCTTCCCCAGCACTTTCTTAATCCTGTATGCGCCATAGTGCAACGTGGTGCCTGGGTGTAAAGTCTGCATAGCACAATTTCTTACAAAAAAACTATAAGATTCCTATATGACTTTAGTCTGACACGGCCCTTATCGTCCGCCCACAGTAACGGCTTCCCCAGTCCACGTCTCGGGAGCTATTATCGAAGCGAAGGGTGTAAGCGCCATAGTTACCATTATCGACTGATGCACTCCAATAGCGACCATACTCCCCAGCGTAGGAGAAACCGCCACGGTAGCTAGCAGCAGGAATGAAGATGGAACACCCGTTGGGACCAGTGATTTGATAGCCTTTATGGATGCCATCAGAGATCCAAGTCCATGAGCATCGATTTAGTAACTCTTCCAGTTCGAATCTGGTTGGCATACGCCATGAGCCTCCCCAGTTAACACGGGCGGCGTCATTCGACATCGTTAGTTTACCTAAGGAGGCGACGATCCCATCAGACGTAAGTTGGATTTCGCTCTTATTATAGGTGAGGCAAGTAGGTTCTGTATAAAAGGCTTTGGGAGAAGTTTCCCCCCATGCGTAATAGTCACCGTTTTCCGAGGGGGATGAGGCCCCTATATTGCATGTGGCCCATTTGAGTCCGCTGGGTAGGCCGAGGTCTACATAGTCATGACCGTTAATTTTACCTTCCAACTTAGCTACCATATCTCGTTTAGGCTTTAATTCAAGCTCTCCCTTTTGCGGAGGTTCTTCCTCTCGCTTACGTTGAGTTTCTGCTTCACGACGTCGTTTAGCTTTGGCTTCATTCTTGCGTTTCACGTCGGAGGTCTGAACTTGGCTTTGGTTTTGCGTGGTATGTTGCTTCTTCTGTCGATGGACTTCGACCTGGCTGAAGGTAAGGCCGGCGATAAGGGCAACAAATAGAAGGATGAGGATAAGGCGTTTCATATGTTGGAAAGATGGAAGTTTGGGGTTTGGAAACCGTGAACGTGAATAATGTGGTGCTCCCGGGAAAATTCGAGATACTGTAAGAAAATTCGGGAGTTATTATTTGAAAGATTGTTGGAGGGGAAAGTGGATTAGTTTGATACGGGCCTGATAGAAAGACCGTAATAACCGGGGTACCAACCACAGGCTTGACTAGAGTTATTGAACCATAAGCAATATGCACTGCTGGAGTAGTCGTTAACCACTGTACTCCAAAACGAACCAAACTCCTCAAGGAGCTGGAGCGAAGTGCCAACACGATAACCCGAGGCCGGGATAAAGATAAAGCGTCCATTAGGACCATAGACTTTATAACCCCTATGACCTCTGAAAGTAGACCAGTACCACGAACAACGTACCCTTAATTCTTCCACCTCTGCCTTGGTTGGTATACGCCATGTGCCTCCCCAGTTAACACTTGCAGCGTCGTGTGACCCACTCAGATTGCCGGAGGAGGAAATAATGCCTGTTGACCGGAGTTTGGATTTGCTTTGGCCTTTGATCAGGGAATTTTGTTGGGTATAAGATTTCTTTGGTGAGGTTTCGCCCCAGGAATAGTAATTACCGGATTCACCTGGAGTTGTAGCACCCACATTGCACGTGGCCCACTTGAGACCACTGGGAAGGCCGAGGTCAACATATTCATGACCGTTAATCTCACCTTCTAATTTTACCTCGGCTTCTCTCTGACGCTGTACCTCTGCTTCACGCTTGCGCTGTGCCTCTGCCTCGCGCTTGCGCTGTGCCTCTGCTTCACGCTTTCGTTGTGCCTCTGCCTCCCGTTTGCGTTTGGCTTCGGCTTCACGCTTGCGTCGTGCCTCTGCCTCCCGTTTGCGTTTGGCTTCGGATTCCTTCTTACGTTGGGCTTCTGAGGTTTGGGAGTGGGTGTGTTGTTGGGTGGTTTGCTGGTTCTGTTGCCGTTTGACTTGGACTTGGCTGTATGTGATACCGGCCAGAAGTAGCAAGGAAAGAAGTATTAGGACGTTACGCTTCATAACTTAATAATATCAGTGAAAAATTGGCGGCGCAAAGTTATATAGGGTGAGCTTCTCCCCAGTCATCGTAAATATAGATTTTGTACGAAATACCAAGATTAATTCACAAAATTCATTTCTGAGTTTTACCAATAATGCCTTAAACCCTCCACTACCTCGCAGCTGACGACTTCCCTTCTATCTCATTTCCCAGGATCCTTCACCCCATTGGACGCAGTCATCCAAATCTCTTAGCAAGAGATTTGGATGACCTATGCAAAGTTAGCTTGAAATGCTGTAAATTGCAAGAAATCAGGCGTAAATTTTAAGCGAATCTCGTTACATTCCAATGCTGGATTGCAACCAAAAGCGGGGTTAATTGCAAATTTCACCTTATACGCCTGGGGGCTAGTCTCTAATAGACAGGCACTTACGCAGCCATCCATATCTCTTGCTAAGAGATTTGGATGACCACCACTCTTGCAATAACTTAATTATGAAAGCTAAATACTTGTATCTCAATACGCGGGATGAGTTTTTCCGGATCGATGTGTCGAAGATTGTGTGCTTCGAGTCGGACGGCAACTACACCACCCTCCTTCTCTCCAACAAGATGAAGGCCACCCTCTGCATCAATCTGTCAAAGATGCAGCAAGTCCTTGTCGCAAGCCTGAAAGAGGATGCCTCATCCTTCGCACGGGTTGGTAAACGGCATATCATCAATCTCAACTTCGTCTACCATATCGCCATTCTTCGGCAGAAACTCGTACTCAGTGATGGAGAATCCTTTGAATACCAAGTATCGGTGTCAAAAGACGCTCTCAAGAAACTTCGTGAGATGTATCTCAATGCACTCCAATCCTAACTCCCTCGCCTCACTCATCATATTATCACAATGGAGAGTCTGAAAGGTAGCACCATTCTTATTGGCAAGGAACCGGGGCAAGGTCGCCTACTGGTGGTCGTCGGCGACAAGGCGGCGGCCATTGGCACCCCGGGTAGCGTTCCCAACAGCGTAAGCCGCTGCAAAACGGCCGAAGGGGTAGCACACGCCAAAATCACTGTGGACCAAAACGGTCAGATTACCATTACCAACCTGAAGCCCCAAAACACTACCTATGTTGACGGCGCAGAGATAGTCTCCAAACGTATCTTGCCCTCGTCCACCGTGACCCTGGGAAAGGATAGATATGCTGTCAATCTCCCCCTCATCATCGAGACGGCTAAGAGGCTTGTCCAGTCAACCCCACATTCCAACACACACGCACAGCGGCCAAACCCGACAAAGCCATACCACATCTCCCACCTCGAGAGGGTCTGGAACGAGTATCACGACGAACTGCGCCGCATACGCGACCGGCAACGCAAGCAACAGTTAAGCGCACGCTTACCTTTTTTCTTCACAACGGGAGGAAGTGCAATATCGTTTGCGTTGTCGTTCATATTCGGAGAGCAGTTCAAGACGGAGATACAGGTCATCTCGGGCGTACTTCTATTTGTAGGCGTGGGGCTTCTCATTAGGTCCTTCCTAATAAGCCGTAACGATACCTCCGTCGAGGATCAGGAGCGAGCCTTGGAAAAGTTTCAAGACGAATACGTGTGTCCTAACCCGGACTGCGGAAAGTTCTACGGTAACAATAGCTACAAACTTATCCGAAAGCAATTCAAGAATCCCAAAGACCAGAAATTGTACTGCCCGCACTGCGGAGCTCAACTTTCATAGATTATCATAATGCAGACACTCTCACCAGGCACCAAGCTTCAACATGGTGCCTACAAGATCACTAAGGTGCTGGGCCAGGGCGGCTTCGGCATCACATATCTCGCCGAAGACGTCAACCTCCAGCGTCTCGTGGCCATCAAGGAGTTTTTTCCAAAGGACTACTGCGACCGCGACGACACGACGAGCCAGGTGTCGCTCGGCACGAAAAACACTGCGGAATTTGTCAACAGGCTTAAGGCCAAGTTCCTAAAGGAGGCTCGCAACATCGCCCGACTTGACCACCCGGGCATCATCCGTATCTACTCGGCCTTCGAGGAGAACAACACGGCATACTACGTCATGGAGTACATCGAAGGGGGGTCTCTGTCAGCGTTGGTGAAGGAGCGTGGCACCCTTACCGAGGAGAAAGCCCTTAGATACATCGGGAAGGTAGCGGAGGCCTTGGAGTATATCCATGCCAGACGCCTCAACCATCTCGATGTCAAGCCTGCCAACATCATGATACGGAAGGACGGAGACCTACCCATCCTCATTGATTTTGGCCTATCGAAACAGTACGACTCCGATGGAAAACAAACCTCCACCACCCCGACGGGTATATCTCATGGCTTTGCGCCGATAGAGCAATACAACGACGGTGGCGTCAAGGAATTCTCTCCTCAGACCGATATCTACTCGCTTGCTGCGACCCTTTATTACGCCTTGTCAGGATTGGTGCCCCCTCAGGCCACGCGCCTTTTCGACGAACAGTTGACCTTTCCCGCCTCCGTCCCTCCAAGGATGATCGGCACTATATCCAAAGCCATGTCTTCGGGACGTCGTGACCGCCAAGCCACAGTAGGAGCCTTCATCACCGACCTGAACGCTAAGCCTCAACCTCAGGAGCAGACAGAATTGCCTGCACGTAATCACACTAACGCTCAGCCTACAACGGCCAAGCCCAAGAGTCAAGATCAACACCGGAACAACGCGACTGGCCAGAAGAAAAGAGCCGTGAGACTTGTAGTCGGCTCTATATTCATTTTTTTCGTAGCCGTTCTCGCAATCTTCGTTTGGCAACGCAGGGACCACAATGCAGACATACTTCCAACTGCCGGAATGGAGAGCGTCACCGACATGGCATGGATCTCACCTCTTGGGGAGGCGGTGTACACGGGGAAGGTGCTTCAAGACACTCTCGAAAATGGAGAGATCAGGAATGTGCCCAACGGCCAAGGAATTGCCAGGGTCACGAAAGGAGACCTCAAAGGATCAGTCTATGATGGCAATTTCGTCAATGGCGTCATGGAGGGACAGACGAAATACACCTTGGCAAACGGCGATGTCTTTACAGGTACCTTCCATCGCAACCAGGTGGAAGAAGGAAGGTACCTCAGCAAGGAGACAGGGGAATATTTCGAAGGCAGCTTCCGTGATATGCAGCCCTACAAAGGGAAATGGTACGACTCCAATGGCGTCATACTGGAGGAGCTGTGAAGCATATTTCATGGAGCAAAATAGGTGTTTCATACAGAGAAGGTCTGAGAATTTGCATACCCATTTCGATATTTCGTAACTTCGCGGCACAGTTAGCAATCTTTTACCAACTCGCCGACAGGCCATAACCAATAATAATAATGTGCAAGATAGAAGACAAAGAGGCAACCCAGCTTGCCAATCAGGGATCCTCGCTCTCCGCGGACTCCGAAACCTCCACTTCCCTTCCCTCGTCGGATCTTCATGAGAAAAAGATGAAGATCAATTGGAAAAAGACAGGCGCCGGGGTCGCCGGAGGGCTACTCATCGGAGGAGTGGCCGCCATGCTGATGGACTCGGAGGAGGTGGAGGCTTCAAACACGACACCGGAGGGGCCTGAGGGTCATGTCGATTCGCACCCAGCTTGGACCGACGACGATATGTCCGTGGCCACTTCCGTCAATGACAACATGTCGTTTGACCAGGCTTTCGCCTCTGCACGAGCCGAGGTAGGTCCTGGCGGCTGCTTCGAATGGCACGGCGGAGTCTACGGCACCTATACGGCTGCCGAATGGAACCACATGTCGGCTGCCGAACGGTCAGAGTACTCTGACCACTTCAACTGGGGGGCTCTTGACCACTCCACAAGCCATGTCGCATCCCACACCACTTCCAATCAGGCTCATTACGAGTCTCACTCCGTCCATGCCGAAACTACTTCAGGTCAGCATCATGCAGACGGCCTCCAACAGGTCACAGCCGAAACCACAGGGGATGAGGTGGAGGTGATATCGGTCAACAATGAAGTGGAAGTGCTGGGTGTAGTTCATGACTACGAGACCGGAGCGAACATTGGAGGTGTGCTGGTCGATCAGCAAGAGGTCGTCCTAATCGATATTGACGGAGACCTGGAGTTTGATGTCATGGCCTCCGACATCAACCACAACGGAGCATTGGAGAACAACGAGGTTGCCGACATACACGGCCAGGGCCTCACGGTGGACACCTTAGGCGGCTTTTCCGATCCGATGGGAGGTAGCATGGTCTCTGACGATTCTGCCGACTTTTACTCGGATGGCTTCTATGAGGTCTGACCCCCATCCAGATCTCCGAGGTGACAAGAAGATGAACCTGTGACCATGAACGACATAATACAGATAAAGTGTCCTTTTGACGGGGCGGTACTGTCCGTCAAGTACGCCCCGGGCATCGAAAGCAAGACGGTGACCTGCCCGGTGTGCAGGCACAAGTATCCTTTTTCACAGTTTAAGCGTGTAGCTCCCAAAGGAGCAAAGGGTGCTTCAGGAGGCAGGCACGTCGCCTTTTCCGGTACCGACGCCCCAACTGATTTTGGAGAAACTCCTACGCAATTCCAATACGATGACGCCACAGAAGTAAAAGGGGGTCCGGGCACAAAGCCCGGCTCCCTGACCCTCCTTGAGACAGGCGTCAGATTTCAATTGCATGACGGACGCAACGTGATAGGGCGCAAGGCTCAAAACTGCACCGCCGACTTCCAGATCGACACTGGCGACGGACGCCTTATGAGTCGCGAGCATCTTGTCATTGACGTTGAGCAAGTGCCAGGCAAAGGCCTGGTGCATTGCGCATCACTGTACAAGGAACAGGTCAACGAAACCTTCATCGGCCAGAACCGTCTCTTTTACGGGGACTGCGTAGTGCTCAGTCCTGGCGACTTGTTGCGGTTGCCTGACGCCATCCTACAATTCTCCATTGAATAGAGTCCTTTATCTTTAGCAGCTCTTATGAAATACGTTATCAAGGTCTACAGCATCTATGAGTTTGGGCAGCGCAAGGATGCCCAGGGACGCCCACATCAGGAAGACTGCACATTTCCACTACCGGACGAGACCAAGGACACTGACCGGACTTTCGTGCTCTGCGACGGCATGGGAGGACACGATGCCGGCGAAGTAGCCAGCGCGACTGTGTGCGATGCTATGGGTAGCTATATCCTTCATGACGGCCACGACGCCGAAGGGGTGTTTACCGACGCAGATCTGGAGGGTGCGATAGATGCCGCTTTCGGCGCTCTGGATGCCAAGGACACCGGGGCGGACAAGAAAATGGGAACTACCATGACCTTTCTGAAACTGCATACTGCCGGGGCAACGGTGGCTCACATGGGCGACAGCCGCGTGTACCATATACGTCCGGGCAAGGATGGGGAGTCTACGGAGATCCTACATCAGACGGCGGATCATTCGTTGGTCAACGATCTCGTCAGGATGGGAGAGATGACACATGAGGAGGCGCGGAAGTCGAATCAGAAGAATGTCATCACTCGGGCCATGCAGCCGCATATGGGTTATCGACCGAAAGCGGAGGTGGCGCAGATCACCGACATTCGGTCGGGGGACTGGTTTTACATGTGTTCCGACGGTATGCTGGAGCAGGACGAGATGGAGTCGGGGGAGTGCCTGCGCAATATCTTCTCGCACCGCATCCCCTCGCCGGAGCGCAAGGTGGAGATACTCCGGGAGGTCACGAAGGATAACCGGGACAACCATACCGCCCTGCTGATCCATGTTGAGAAGGTCTTTGGAGAGGGCGCGGAGGAAGCCTCCGAGCGAGAGGTGCCCGAGAGGGAGGAACCGGTTGGCAATTCGTCGCAGACTTCCGTTGCCGGCACCAGCAAGTCTAAGATTCGGCTGAGGGTCGTTCTCTTGATAATCGTTCTGTGCGCTGTGGCTGGGTATTTCTGTTGGGAGTATTTTCGGGCCGGGGATTCGGGGGAGCCAGAGACTTCTGCTGTCGGTTTGCGGCCAATCATGCGAGGTGGGAGACCGTGACGATGGGGCTCGGATGCTCCGGTGAGCATCCCTGCAAATTGTTGCCGTTTGTCGTCACCGACTTATGTCATATGACCTATGACTTTCCTCCCACTCCGCTTTTATTCTGAAACAGGCCGAACCGAACGCCCGTAGCTAATGCTACGCCAGTCTACGCCCCGAGTGTCACTGTAGAAGTAGAAGCAGTACGCGTAGGAGCCCCTGCTTCCTGAAGCACCCCAATAGTTGCCGAACTTGCTCGCTAAGTCGAGTGAAGATCCGAAGCGGAAGCCGGCAGCGGGAACAAATATGGAACGGCCGTTGGGGCCAGTGACCTTGTAACCTGTGTTACCATCGTAGGACGTCCAGGTCCAGGTGCAACGGGCTTTTAATTCTTCCTGTTCTTTCTTTGTCGGCATGCGCCATGTGCCTCCCCAGTTGGCGCGGGCGGCGTCGTGGGACAGCGTCAGGTTGCCGTAGGGATTGATGATGCCGGCGGATTGGAGTTCGGATTTGCTCTTGCCGTAGATGAGGCTGTTGGAGTCGGTATAGGTTGACTTTGTGGTGGTTTCTCCCCAGGCATAATAGTTGCCGTAGTCGCCAGGGGAGGAGGCGCCTATGTTGCAGGTGGCCCATTTAAGACCACTGGGAAGGCCGAGGTCTACGTAGCCTTGGCCGTTGATGTATCCGGTCGGGTCGCTTATGGTGACGATCGGCTCGCTGACGGTGACAGTTGACTCGCTGATGGAGGTGGAGATTTGCTTCTTGGGGGGTAAGGGCTTGGAGGGTGTTGGTTTTGGTTTGGACTGGGTGGTGGAGGGTTTGGTTGGTTTGGATTGGGTTTGTTGTTGGGTGGTCTGTTGCTTCTTTTTGCGGGTTACTTGGACTTGGCTGGTAGCCAGGGTAGCGAGGAGAGCTGCGGAGAGTATGATGAGGATTATGCGTTTCATGCTGTTTTTGATGGCAAAGATAGGGTATTAATGGGCTTTTAAACGGGGATGTAATAAGCAAATTTAGAACCGACAATTTTTCGTAAAATTGAATCGACAGT
>CAZHCM010000023.1:0-20218 GCA_964531005.1 uncultured Sangeribacter sp.
CCATGATGACGGCTATGCCCATCTCATGGGCCGTGTCGATGAGGCGCTTGAGGTCGTCGGGGGTGCCGAAGCGGCTGGAGGCCGCGTAGAAGCTGCTGACGTGGTAGCCGAACGACCCGTAGTAGGGGTGCTCCTGTATGGCCATGATCTGGATGGCGTTGTAGCCGTCGCGGGCTATGCGGGGAAGGGTCTTGGTGCGAAACTCCTCATACGTCCCCACCTTCTCCTCCTGCTGCGCCATTCCGATGTGGCACTCGTAGATGAGAAGCGGGCGCGTGTCGGGCTTGAAGTCCTTGACCTTGAACTCGTAGGGATGCTCCGGGGCGTAGACCTCGGCGCTGAATATCTTCGTCTGCTCGTCCTGCACGACGCGCCTTGCATAGGCCGGGATGCGCTCCCCCTGGCCCCCGTCCCAGGTGACCATCATCTTGAAGAGGTCGCCGTCGTGGAGCTTGTCCGGGGCCAGGCGTATCTCCCAGACGCCGTCGCCCAGGGGATGCAGGCGGTACTCGTCGGTGTCCTTCCAGTCGTTGAAGGTGCCGATGAGCCATATTCCGGTGGCGTTGGGGGCAAATTCGCGGAAAGTCCACGAGCCGTCCTTCTCTCGGTGCAGCCCGAAGTATTTGTAAGCGTTGGCGAAGTCGGAGAGTGAGCCGTCGGTGGCTGCGGTTATTTCGTCGAGTTTGCGCACCACGTCCTGGTGGCGCCCCTCGATGGCGTCGGCGTAGGGCTCGAGCCAGGGGTCGTTGCGCAGAATGGCCAGTTTCTTTTCCATAGGGATGTAGCTGTATCTGAATTTTGATTTCCACAAAAATAGAGGTTTTTTTTCATCCTTACAAGAAAAAAATTGGCAAAGACCGAAATTATTTGTTAATTTCGCCCTCTAATCACTATAGTAGCAACATTCTTAACAGAAATCATACAGATGTTTTCAGGAATAGTAGAAGGGATGGCCCGCGTGGAGGCCATCAGGGAGGACGGCGGCAACGTCGACCTGACTTTCAGCAGCCCGTTTGTCGACGAGCTGTGCATTGACCAGTCAGTGGCCCATAACGGCGTGTGCCTCACGGTGGTCAAGCTCCCCGGCGACGGCACCTACACCGTCACGGCCGTGGCCGAGACCCTGGACCGCAGCAACCTGGGCGACCTCAAGGTGGGCGACCACGTCAACGTCGAGCGCTCCATGCGAATAGACGGGCGCCTGGACGGTCACATCGTGCAGGGGCATGTGGACACCACCGCCGTCTGCACCGACGTGCGCGAGGCCGACGGGAGCTGGTACTACTCCTTCAAGTACGACTTCGTGCCCGAGCTGGCCGCCAAGGGGTACGTGACGGTGGAGAAAGGCTCCATCTGCGTCAACGGCGTGTCGCTGACCGTCGTGGACTCCGAGCCTGACTCCTTCAAGGTGGCCATCATACCCTACACCCACGACCACACCAACTTCCGCGACATCAAGCCCGGCACGCGCGTCAACCTCGAGTTTGACATCGTCGGCAAGTACATAGCACGCATCACCTCGCTCAACGCCTGAGACCGAAGCGACTGAGCATACCCAAAACGACAATCGACATGAAGAGAACCGGAATCCTGATACCTGCGCTCGGCGCGGCCCTTCTCGCGGGCTCGATGACCGTCATGGCCGACACTTTCAAGGAGTGGGTCAAGAGCGTGGAGTCCGCCATAGAGACAAACTTCGACAACGGCAACGTGATCGTCGACGGCAAGACCGTCGGCGCCAACATCTTCGGCTCGGGCAAGAAAGTGGTCGAAGGCTCGAAGCAGATGAAGACCAAGGCATACAAGCTGACGCCGGCCCGCAAGCTGGTGGTCGGCGACCACCTGACGGTGACATATTCCCCCAACGAGACGTCGCCCAAGGTGACGGTCACCGCCCCCGACAACCTGCTCCCCTACATCGAGGTCGTCACGGCCGGTGGGGAGGCCAGGATCAGGGTGAAGAAGGGATACCGTCTGGAGGTGCCGGGCAAGGAATACCGCCCCACTATCGTGGTGAGCGGGCGGGGCGTGGAGCAGTTCCAGGCCTCGATGGCCAGCACCATCTCCATGGGGTATGACGTGATGTCGGACGGCAAGGTGTCGCTCACGGCCACCGGCGCCAGCCGCATCGTGGCCTACACGTCGGTCACGGCTCCCGAGGTCGAGATCGAGGCCAGCGGCGCCTCAAGCGTGATGCTTAGCAATGTCAACACCGCCACCCTCGTGGGAATAGTCAGCGGCGCCAGCAAGGTCGGCATCGAGCGTGCCAGCGCCACGGGGGGCATAGGGGTCAACGCCAGCGGGGCCTCTGACCTAACCATCAAGGATATCGCCGCTGTGAGCGTGGACGCCGCCGCGACCGGGGCTTCCAGCATGGAGTTGAGCGGCGCGGCCAACAATGCGGAGCTCAGCGCCTCCGGCGCATCGCATCTGAATGCCTCGGGGCTGCGCCTGATGACTTGCAAGGCCGAGGCCACGGGCGCATCGTCGGTGAACTGCAACGCCTACACCCTTAGCTCGAACGCCACCGGGCAGGGCACCGTGACCAACGCGCGGTAGGTCACGATGACATGATGACATGATGTCATAATGACATGATGTCAAAGGGACATGATGTCATGATGACATAAAGCCAAAGCCACAGGCCCGGAAGTCGATGCCGACTTCCGGGCCTGTGGCTTTATGGGCTTGGAGCGGGGGGATGCTACTTTTTCAGCACGTTCTTCAGAATATTGCCGAGGCCGGGGGCCGGGGTCTCCTCCTGCGTGGCGGGGGTGGAGGCGCCTTCCGCGGCCGGGGCGTCGCCAGTCTTCTTGAAGCCGAAGCCGATGCAGGCGCCGTCGTAGCTGTCGAGCACGCCGGCTATGGTCTTGGTCATCGTGCCGCCGACAGTCTTGCTGATGACGGAGAGCAGGCTCTTGAGCTTGTTGGCGTCGAACATGATCTCAAGGTTGGTCGGGGTCTTCTGCACATATGCCTTCATCGACCCGATCTTGATGGACTTCAGGGCCTGGAACTGGAACTCAAAGGTGCCGTCGTCGTTCTTTGTGATCACTCCCTGCAGGGGCATCCGCTTGAGCTGCAGAGTGAAGTTGCCGTCGGCGTCGCACGAGAACTCCGCCCCTGTCAGCCCCAGCTTCTTGTAGTAGGGGTCGAGCTGCGCCTCGATGGCGGCCGATGCAGCCATGCCGCCGGCCTTCTTGAGGGCGTCGTCAGACTTGAAGGTGACGGCAGAGCCCGTGGCCTCGTAGGTGCCTGCCAGGTCCTTGACGTCGAGGTCGGTCTTGGTGAAGACTCCCTCCAGGAGATTGCCGATGGTGCTACCGGTCTTGCCGCCGAAGAGCTCCTTGAGATCGGCATGGGCTTCCGGAGCAAGAATCATCGCGCCCCCTATCAGGAGCGCCAACGTGAGTATAATCTTTTTCATGTCATTATAATAACGAAAAGGCACATTTTATCCATCAGAGAGCTTGATTTTAACAATTTTTTAAAAATATTTCCTACGCAGAAGGAGAAGCGGGAGGAGAAAAATTGGTCAAATTGGTATATTTTATGGCTATATCGGGCCTCAGAGGGCAATAAAGTTGGTTAAATTAGGGCTAATTAAGAAAAAATGCTTAATTTTGCAAAGATATCGGGAGGAGTCGGCCTGCTTGCCAACGGCTGAGGCGGACCCCCCTCCCCACTGCAACGATACTAACTAATCGACAAGAATATGAACCAATCCAAGCAAGGCCTGCTCTTGCTGTCGGCTGCCGCCCTCACGCTGGGGGCATGCAGCGACGCCAATCCCTGGCACTTCGGAGAAGGGGAGGGGGCGATAGCGCTCCATCTCACCCCCTCGGGCGAGGTGACCGACATGCGGGCCACACGCGCCGGCGACGATTTCCGCGTGCCGGACGCCTCGGAGTTCAGCATCGGGCTCTCGAAACTTGACAATACCTACAACCGCACATGGGAGACTCTCTCGGGCTTCGAGGCCGAGGAGGGGTTCCCGTCGGGCGCATATCGCCTCCGCGCCTTCTATGGCGACCCCGAGGTGGAGGGCTTCGAATGTCCCGCCTTCGAGGGGATGGCCGACGTGAGCGTGCTCGAAGGGCGCGAGGCCGAGGTGGACGTCACGGCCACCCTTGCCAACGCCATGGTGAGCCTGGAATACACCGACGAGTTCAAGAACTACTTCACCTCATGGTCGGCCACGCTCCACAGCGACGGCCACAGCTACGTCGACGTCCCCTCCGGAGAGGAGCGCCCCGCCTTCCTGGCACCCGGCGACGTGACTCTCACGGTGGAATTCACCAACCAGCGCGGGCAGACGGCCCGCCTGCAGGGGGCTTCCTTCGCGGCCTCCGCAGGGTGTCACTACCATGTGACGCTCAACGTCAACGGCGGCAATGTCGGCGACGCCGTTCTCGAGATCACCTTCGACGAGTCGGTGACGAGCGAGGACGTGGCAATCGACCTGACCGACGAGCTTTTCGCCACCCCGGCCCCCTCGATCGCCCCCACGGGCTTCACCCCCGGGGAGCACATCAGCGTGGCAGCCTTCAGCGTGCTGCCCGAGGCCGCCAAGATGAACGTCATCGCGCGTGGCGGCCTTGGCTCCGCCACCCTCTCCGTGCAGTCTTCGACATGGACGCCCCCCTTCGGCAGCGAGCTTGACCTCCTCAAGGCCACCCCGGCCCAGCAGGCGCAGCTCGCCGAGTGCGGCATCGCGGCCATGGGCTTCTTCCAGAACCCCGACCGCATGGCCCTGCTCGACCTCACCGGCGTGGGCCGCGTGCTCCCCGAAGGCATACACGCCTTCACGCTCGTGGCCACCGACTCCTACGGGCGCGCCAGCGAGCCCCTCACGCTGACCCTCGACTCCTCGCCCATCAGCGTCTCCGCCACAGCCAAGGGCACGCTCTTCGGCAGCGGACGCGGCGAGGTGGAGGTGGCCTACAACGGCTCCAACCCCGACACCGACATCTCCTTCGAGGTGATGAACGACTTCGGCATCGCCGAGCCGGCACGCATCGTCTCCTGGAGCGAGACCACCACGCGCGCCCTGCAGACGCGCACATACACCTACGTCATCGAGATTCCGGAGACCGACCGCGTCGAAATCCCTGTCAGGGTGCTCCACTGCGGACAGGAGGTGCAGATGGTCTCCATGACCCAGTCCTTCCCCGCCTATGAGGTCGAGGCCGACGCGATGGCCACTTCGGTGCGCCTGCGCTTCACCACCGAAGACCCCTCGGCCCTGGGCGCCGTCACCCGCTCGATGCGCGTGTTCGTGACCGGTGGCTCCGAGGCCACCGTGAGCCGCGACGCCGACCACGGCCTGCTGACGCTCAAGGGTCTCTCCCCCGACACCGACTACACCCTCTCGACCTCCATACTGCCCGGCGCCGACCCCCGCAAGGAGCACACCCTGAGCGTGCACACAGAGGCCGCCACGCCCCTTGCCAACGGCGACTTCACCGACCTGGCCACGACCATCAGCAGCTCGATGAACGCCGGCGGACCGTACAAGTACGGAGCCACCAACATGCAGAACCATACCACTGTCGAGGCCAAGGAGCCCAAGGGGTGGGCATCGGTAAACGCACTGACATGCTGGCTGGGCTCCAACCCCCTCAACACATGGTTTGTCGTCCCCTCGACGCTTGCCTCCACGGGCTCCGTGACCCTGCGCAGCGTGGCCTACGATCATGCCGGCACGCTCCCTTCGCTTGACAACCACGGCCTGAGCGTGCGCGCCAAGTACAGCCGCAACGCCCCCACCTCATGGAGCGGGTATGCAGCCGGCGAGCTCTTCCTGGGCACATACACCTACGACGGCACCGCGCACCGCACCGACGGCGTGGCATTCGCATCGCGTCCCGCCTCCGTGACCTACACCTACAACTTCACCCCCGCCTCCGGCACGTCGGAGCAGGGCGTGGTCTACATGGCAGTGGTCGACGCCTCGGGTAACGTCCTGGCCGAAAACACCCAGGCCATCCCCTCCGGCTCCGGCACACGCACACTGGCGATGCCCGAATACCCCTTCGGAGCCAAGGGCGCCACGCTGCGCCTGGGCTTCAAGTCTTCCGACGCGCAGAAGCCCGCAGCACCCGTGCCCTCCAACTTCCAGGACGTCACCAACACCACCGGGCTCAGCGGACAGACCATAGCCACCAACGCCTACAAGTCGCTCTGCACCGGCTCGACGCTGACGCTCAGCGGCGTGACCCTCAACTATTGAGAAAGTGTGACCTCCGTTTTACCCATACCTGACTGACATTAAGACAATGAGACAATATATAACCCTTCCTTTGGCAGCCGGTCTGCTCGCAGTGCTGGCATCGTGCGACAAGGAAAACCCCTTCGCCCCCGACTCCACGGGCGACGGATGGCTCGACCCCACCACACTGGAGGTGGAGCTGAAAAACGAGGAGCACATCGTACGCGCCGGTGGCGTGGACGTGGCAGACTGCAACATCGAGATCCTCAAGGCGGGCGACGGCACCCCGGTGCGCACCTACCGCTACGCCGAGATGCCCGAGATCATTTCGCTGCCCGTGGGCGACTACGTGGCGCGCGCCACATACGGTGACAATGCCGTGGCCGCCTGGGATGCCCCCTACTACCGAGGAGAGACCTCCTTCACCATCCAGGCCGACAAGATCACTTCCGACATCGCCCCGGTGGTCTGCACGCTTTCCAACGTGCGCGTGAGCATCATCTTCGACGCCACCCTCGTCTCCCACATAGGCTCCGACGCCAAGGTGACGGTCAAGGCCGGCAGCAAGGGGTCGCTCGACTACACGCCCGCCGACCAGGACCGCTCCGGATATTTCGCATATGAGGCCGGCAGCAGCCTGACGGCCACCTTCTCGGGCCTCATCGACGGCCAGGCCGTGGTCGAGACCAAGGCCTACGACCAGGTGGAGGCCGGCACGCACTACCGCGTCACCTTCCGCATGCACTCCCTTGACGGCGAGGATCCCGGCAACATCACCATAGGCGGCATCAACGTTGACGCCACGGTGGAGAAGGTGGACCTCACCGGCGACATCAACCCCGACGACACCCCCCAGGAGGACGACATGCGTCCCGTGGAGGGACAGGGAGAGGAGCCCGGCCCGGGCCCCGTGACCCCGCCCGTGGACATCACTAAGGCCATCGACGTGAGCGGCAGCTCGATCGACCTTGACGTGGAGCATGACGCCGACGCCCTCACCGAGGCCGGCACGCCCGTCATCATCCTGGTCAAGACCGAGAAGCCCATCACCGGCTTCACGGTGGACATCATCTCCGACACGCTCACCCCCGACGAGCTGGAAGGCGTGGGCCTGGCGCAGCATCTCGACCTGGTCAACCCCGGGGAATTCGAGGCCGTGCTGAGCAACCTCTTCTTCAACGACGGCCCCGTCAAGGTGGCCGGCGAGACCGAGGTGCCCTTCGAGCTGACCACCTTCATGCCAATGCTTGGCCTTCTGGGCCCCGGCAGCCACCGCTTCGACCTGACGGTGACCACCCCCGACGGCACACGCACCGTAACGCTCCGACTCGTCAACCATTGATTCAGGCACCCTCTAACAGACATACATGACAATGAATAAATTCGCTCAATATACGGGCCTTGCCCTCATGACCCTCCTCGGGGGGACCATGCTGACGGGATGCGCCTCTGAGAATCCCTTCGACACCGAAGGCGAGGGGGTGCTGCGCATGAACATGGTCATCAACACCGACGTCACACGCGCCGAGTCCGACCCTGACGACCTGCGCGCCGGATGCGTGGTCTACATATCCGGACCCCAGGGACTGGTACACAAGTTCAAGGGCCTGGAGAACGTGCCCGAAGCCATCCACCTCAAGACAGGCCACTATGTGGCCGAGGCCTGGACAGGCGACTCCGTGCCCGCCTCCTTCACTTCCAAGTTCTTCCGCGGATACCAGCCCTTCGACCTGTCGCGCGGCGAAAACCGCGTGGTGGTCAACTGCCAGATAGCCAACACCATCGTGTCGGTCAACAACGCCACCATCGACCCCGATCTGATGAAGGACTGGAGCATCACCGTCACCAATGCCGGCAGCTCCCTGACCTTCGACGAGGCCAACGTGGCCACCGACAAGGCCTACTTCATGCTCGCCTCCACCACCACGGAGCTGCAGTATGAGGTCAAGGGCACCAACATGCACGGCGACCCCTTCGTCAAGACTGGCGTCATCGCAAGCCCCAAGCGCACCCACGAGTATGTCCTCAACATGGCCTACAATCCCTCCTATGAAGAGGAGGGAGGCGCGTTCCTGAACGTCATCATCGACGAGCGCGAGGTGGTGGTCAACGGCGAGGTCATCATCTACGGGCGCCCCGTCATACAGGGCTCCGACTTCGACATCGACCGCCAGATAGTGGCCGAGCCGGGAGCCTTCACTTCCGAGAAGGTGATCAAGGTGTCGGGCTTCAACGGCCTGCGCTCCGTGGAGATCAGCACTGCCGACGCCGCCGACATGCGCCTGCCGCAGTCGCGCTTCGACCTGCGCAACCTCACCGAGGCCGCAGCCGGGGCCATCAACGCCGCCGGCCTGACCTGGGACTACTCCATCAACGAGAAGGACATAGCCACGTCATACATCCACCTGTCTCGCCAGTGGCTCAACTCGCTGCCTGAGCGTGCCACCGAGTATCGACTCAACGTGGCGGTCACCGACCTTCAGGGCAAGCGCACCGAAGCCGTCGTGCGTCTGGCCGTCGGCGAGGACGCCGTGGTCATCGAGGATCCCGTGACTGTGGCCGCAATCGACCCCTCCGACCTTCTGGCCGTCGGCTCGCACCGCGCCACTCTCTCGGCCTCGCTGATGGACGAGTCGGCCACCAACCCCGGCATCCAGTATCGCGAGAGCGCCGGAGGCGACTGGGCCTTCGCCCCGCTGACGCATACCCGCGCCAAGGGCACGCCCGCCGTGGTGACGCTGACCGGTCTCAAGGCCTCCACCCGCTACGAGTATCGCGCCGTGGCCGACGGGTTCGCCGGCGAGTCGATGTACTTCACCACCGAGGGATGCTTCGAGATCCCCAACTCCTCGATGGAGGAGTGGAGCAGCTTCTCCGACAATAGCAAGGTGCTCCTGCCCGGAGCGGGCGGAAAACGCACCTTCTGGGACAGCGGCAACCACGGCTCGGCCACGATGAACGTGACCCTGACACAGAGCGACGCCACGATGAAGCATTCCGGCGAGAAGGGCGCACGCCTGCGCTCGCAGTTCGTAGGCATTGGCATCGCGGGCAAGTTCGCCGCAGGCAACCTCTTCGCCGGCACCTATCTCGAGACCCAGGGCACCGACGGCCGCCTCGAGTTCGGCCGCCCCTATGACGGCTCGCACCCCTCGGCCCTGAGCCTGTGGGTCAACTACCGTCCCGGCAAGGTCGAGAAGAAGGGCGACTACCTCCAGGTCGGCGACATGGACAAGGGCCAGATCTACGTGGCCCTCTCCACGGAGCCCGTCGAGGTGCGCACCAAGAAGTCCAACCAGAAACTCTTCAGCAAGGACGACGCCTGCATCGTGGCCTACGGACAGTACACCTTCGACGAGGCCTTCGGCCCCGACGGCGAGCTGACCCGCCTCAGCATCCCCATCGAGTACTATGACAAGGCCAAGACCACACGTCCCCTCTATCTGATCATCGTATGCTCCGCCTCCTACTATGGAGACTACTTCAACGGCGGCGAGGGCTCGGTGATGTACGTCGACGACTTCACCCTGGAATACGAGTGAAAACATGACACAACCCTCAGAATGACAATACCGTATGAATAAGCTGCGGACATTCATCCTGACCGCCGCGCTGAGTCTGCTGTGCACCCCGCTGGGGGCACAGCAGACTCAGCCGCAGGTGGAGGTCACGCACCCGGCGCCACAGGACACCACTGCGCGGGCCCTGGCGGCGACCCCGGCCGATGGGGGGGAAGTCCCCTTCGAGCGCATCATGGAGTCGGTGGTGTTCGTCCCCAAGGGACAGTGGATCACGGGTGTCTCGATCTCATACTCGCAGTCCAACCAGAACAACTACCAGTTCCTCGTCGTAGAGAACCTCTCGGGCGACACCTACTCCTTCAAGGTGAGCCCGATGGTGTTCTACGCCTTCGCCGACGACATGGCGGCCGGACTCAAGGTGGGATATGACCGTGGCCTGACCAAGCTTGAGAAGGTGGACCTGGTGCTCGACCCAGAGACGGACTATGGCGTGGACCATCTGTACCGCCTGGGCCACAACTACTACGTAATGGGGGCCTTGCGCAACTACTTCTCCATCGGCCGCTCCAGGCGGTTCGGCCTCTTCACCGAGCTGCAGCTGCAGCTCGGCGGAGGCCAGTCCAAGATGACCACCGGCGTAGGCTCCTCGCTCTCCGGCTCGTACGAACGCAATTTCCACGCCTCGATCGGCATGGCCCCGGGCCTGAGCGTCTTCCTCAACAACTACTCCGCCATGGAGGTCAACGTCGGGGTGCTCGGCTTCAGCTACACCCACACCAAGACCCTCACCGACCAGATCTACGAGTCCAACCGGCGGAGCAAGTCTGCGCGCTTCAACATCAACCTCTTTTCGATCACCTTCGGGGTGGCTTTATATCTGTGACCGCCATGAGTAAGACCAGCCTAACCATAGCCTCGGGGCGCCTGCTGGCGCTCGCCGCGCTCGGATTGTGCGCCTCCCCGCTCGCGGCCCGCACCACCTCGTCGCTCCCCATGGCGCAGACGGTGGCCTCCCAGCCGCTCCAAACTCTCCCCACTGACTCGATGTCGGTGGAGATGCGCGCCATCTTTGCCCTGCTCGAAAACGCCCAGCAACTCAACGAGACTGCAATGGCCCTGCTGCGCGAGGCCCTCAAGGCCCAGCAGACATCACCCGTCGCCGCGCCGCCACAGATTCCCGCGTCGGCGGTGCAGCCACCGCTCCCGAGGGAGATTTCCGAGATACCCCTGGCCGAGGTGCCCGAGGTCCTGGAGGCCATGCATGCCCCGGAGCCTTCGCCGACGCCTCAGGAAGCACCCGTCTCTCATGATGAAGCGCCCGTCTCACATGATGCAGTGGGCGCCTTGGCGCCTGAGGGGGACCGCACCGCAATGCCTGCATGCCAGCATGTGGAGGAAGCCGAAGCCATCGACCCCGTCAACCTGACCGGCGATGAGCTCAAGGCCCTGGCGGACTCCGACCCGGAGATCCTGCGCGAGCGCAATATCGGCCGCTTCCACCGAGGACTCTTCAACTACCGTTTCATCCCCAAGGGGCAGTGGGCCTTCGGCCTGACGGCGTCATATGGGGAGTTCAATACGGACGACATGAAGATGTTCGACCTCATATCCGACGTCGACCTGAGCGGCCACACTTTCTCCATCAAGCCCCAGATGCAGTATTTCCTGCGCGACAACATCTCCATCGGCCTGCGCCTCAACTACACGCAGACCCGGGGCGACATCGACAGCTTCAAGCTCGAGATCGACGACGACATGAACTTCAACATCCACGATGTCGGCTACAAGGGTGAGTCCTATGCGGCTGCCATCACACTCTCCCAATATCTCGGCCTTAGCCGCCGGGGGAGGTTCGGCGTCTTCAACGAGGTGGAGCTGGCCTTCTCCTCGGGTAACAGCGACTTCCGGCGCCCCTTCGGCGATGACATGCGCAACACCCACACTACCACCACCGGTGTGAGCCTGACGTATTCGCCGGGCGTCTCGGTGTTCGTCATGAAGAACGCCTCCTTCCACGTCTCCTTCGGCGTCTTCGGCTTCTCGCTCAAGAACGAGAAGCAGTGGGTCGACGGCGAGGAGTCGGGCAACCGTCTGACGTCGGGCGCCAACTTCCGCTTCAATATCTTCAACATCAACTTCGGAATAGCCATTCACATATGAGGCAGACCACATACGCCCTCCTGTCCCTGCTGGCCCTATTACTGCTCGGGGGCTGCATCAAGAACGACCTCCCGTATCCCCGCATCCCGCAGTACATCACCTCGCTCGTGGCCGTGGGGGAGGAGTCTCCGACCACGCTCGACACCGTCAACTTCGTGGCCACGGTGCATCTCGACGAGGTGACCGACATCCACGCCGTGAGCTTCGCGAGCGTCACCTACACCGAGGGGGCGAAGGCCGACCCCGACCTGCTCGAGGGGACGTACGACCTGACCGTGCCCGTGGTGGTGTCGCTGGAGCGTTACCAGACCTACCAGTGGATGATACGCGCAGAGCAGCATATCGAGCGTTGGCTCCGCATAGAGGGGCAGATAGGGGAGACGGTCATCGACGAGGTGGGACACCGCATCATCGTCACCGTGCCCGAGACGTACGACCTCTCCGAGCTGCGCCTGGCCGCCGTGCGCCTCGGCCCCCCTTCTGTCACCACCGTAACACCCGATCTGCAGCCGGGCCTGATCGACCTCTCCCAGCCCCTGCGCGTGACCGTCAACATGCACGGATACCCCCAGGACTGGACCATCTATTGCGAGAAGTCGGAGGCCCTTGTGACCACCACCAGCGTGGACGCATGGAGCTGCGTGGCATGGGCCTATGGCGTGTGCCCGGCCGAGGACAAGGGTGGCTTCGAGTATCGCGAGGCGGGACAGGACGGCTGGCTCACCCTCTCTGAAGAGCATGTGTCGCAATCGCAGGGCTCCTTCACGGGGCGCATAGCCCATCTGAAGCCGCTGACCACCTACGAGGTGCGTGCCGTGGCGGGGGATGCCAAGGGTGAGATCGTGACCGTCACCACGCAGGCCACGGAGGTGCTGCCCGACGGCTCGTTCGACCAATGGTGGCTCGACGGCAAGGTGTGGTGCCCCTGGAGCGAAGGTGGTGTCCGATTCTGGGACACCGGCAACAAGGGCGCCGCCACGCTGGGCGAGAGCAATGTCCAGCCTTCCGACCATGTCCCCCCGGGCCTCACCGGTCAGAGCGCCAAGCTGGAGACCCGCTTCATCGGACTCTTCGGCATCGGCAAACTGGCCGCAGGCTCCATCTACACGGGAGAGTTTGTCAAGGTCGACGGCACCAACGGAATCCTGGCCTTCGGCCGCCCCTGGACCACGCGCCCGACGCGCCTGCGCGGCTACTACCAGTACACCACGGCCCCTATAGACTACGCTTCGTCGGAGCTCTCAGCCCTTAAGGGGCGCCCCGACACGTGCGCCATATACGTAGCCCTCACCGACTGGACAGCCCCCTACGAGATACGCACAAATCCGAAGAACCGACAGCTCTTCGACCCCTCGTCGCCCTCCGTGATAGCCTACGGGGCGCTGGAGCGCGGTTCGGACACGGACGGCTATCAGGAGTTCACTATCGAACTTCAATACCGTAGCACTTCGCGCATCCCCTCCTACATCCAGATCACGTCGGCCGCCTCGAAATATGGCGACTACTTCACCGGAGGCACCGGCGCGGTGCTCTACGTGGACCAATATTCACTTGAATACGACTACTGACGCCATGACCCATCAGACGCAAGAAAGCCACCGGGCCGCAATGCCGGCCCGATGGCTCGTATGGATAATGATAACCATCCTGAGCGCCGTCTCTGTGCGTGCCCAGGACATCGTGGCCCCCGTAATTCCGGCGCCGGAGGTGCAGGAGCTGTCAGGGGCGCGCAAGGGGGTGAAGGTCTCGACCGACGTGCTGCTGTGCGCCATGCCTGTGGCGGCGCTGACGGGGGTGCTCGTGGCCCGCGACTGGCAGGGGCTCAGGCAGGGTGTGCTGACGGCGGTCGCCTCGTTTGGCACGACGACCCTGCTCAAATGGGTAGTCAACGAGCGTCGCCCCGACGGGTCCGACTACCATTCCTTCCCCTCGGGCCACTCCTCGACCACCTTCGCCACGGCAGCCTTCCTGCAGCGGCGCTACGGCTGGAAGTTTGGCGCCCCCGCCTATGTCCTGGCCACATACACCGCCTGGGGGCGCGTCTTCGCCCGCAAGCACCATTGGTGGGACGTCGTGGCCGGAGCCGCCATAGGCGCCGGTAGCGCCTACATCTTCACCCGCCCTTGGGCGAGGGAGCATAACCTCTCCCTGGCCCCGGCCACCGACGGCCGCAACTTTGCCCTAATAGCCTCCTTCACCCTCTGACTGTCATCAGTCAGGACTGGGAACGGAAGCGGCGGTAGAGCTTGGACTGGAGCAGGGGCACGGGCTGGGCGTCCACGTCGTCGCGCACCAGCACCATCTCCGGCTCGATGTGCACCGACAGCTTGCCGCGGCTTCCGCTGACAGTATAGTCGCCGGGGTTGTACAGGCCGTTGATGCCTCGGAGCACACGTCTCAGGCATGAAACTATGGGATGTCTGATTTCAGCTACGCTGAGGTCGGGGACGCCGTCCCTTGGACCGCGGAAGGAATCATAGATTGCCTCGAAACGCTTTTGGACGCGCTTCATGCGTTCCTTGTATCTCGCCATGTCCTCCCCTGTGCGCGGCTGCGCGAAGTTGATACCCTCAGGGCCTTGGCAGAGCAACAGGGTGTAGAGGGCGCGTTCGCGGCGGTGAAGGTCAGAGAGGCGCTCTTCGAGGTCGGGGAGAGAGATGGTGTTGTTGTAGGGGTCGATGAGGATGGTGCTACGGATGTTGCGCTTGATGAGGAAAATCTCCAGAAGCTGCTTGTAGAAGCCGTGGAAATGAAACTGGTTGTCGCGCTCCTCGGAGGTGTTGACCACATACACGTCGCTGCTGAGCATCTCCGTGAACCGGTCCACGAACTCCTGCACCGTGCTCAGTATGTCGTCGTCAACGTCGATTTTCAGATAGTTGGCGTAGGGATCCTCGTCCACGAAACTGTTGCCTATCTTGATGAGCAGCGAGGGGGCCGTGTGGCGGAGCTGCGTGATGCCGCAGCGGTTGCAGAGCAGGTCGGTGACGAATGTTCCCGTCTTCATGTCAATCAGGGCGTTATATGCCTTGTCAATCCCCTCGGCGCTCATGGCCGGGGCCAGGAAGGAGAGTATGTCCTTGAAGAGACGGGGGTCGGTGGTCTGGTAATGGCGGATGATGTTGGGGAGATAGACGAAATGGAACCCCGCAAGCTGCAGCTCCTTGAAGATGGAGCGGTAGCCCCCCTGGATGGCCTCGTTGGTGTCGGGGTCGAAATATTGCTCTATATAGAGCACCGTGGCTATGTCGATGTTGAAGTTGGCGCGCGGGATGGAGAAGACCTCCCCCCGGAAGGGAGGGTTGGCGTCGAGCATCGTGATGAGGGCCATCATGAGCAGGGCCTCCGAATGGGCGCAGAAGCCGTCGCTGGTGGTCATGGCGCGGCAGTCGCCCAGCAGGTCCTCCTTGAGTCCCGGCAGGTCGGCGCGGCAGATCGTGTCGATGGCCTCGGCGAAGGAGATGGAGCGCGCCCCGATGCGGTCGTCGCGTTCTATCTGGTATTTCTGGCACACCTTGTCCCAATACTCCATCTCTCCCGTATCCACGATACGGTCGGCCTTGATGAGGTCGGCGAAGATGCGTGCTATGGCTATGCGGTCGCTTTTCTTGATTGGCATGGCGGTTGATAGTTGAGTGATTGATGAAACTTTGTTGCAAAGATAAGCCAAATCCCCGAGACCGCCGCCACGCCCGCAACATTTCAACCCCCTCAGGCCCCTCTCTCCCCGCTCCGCCTGCAACCTTGCAGGGAGCTAAAATACAACGGCCTATAGCAAAAACGTTGGGATGGGCGTTATAAAGAATAAAAACCTTAAGCCATGAAGAAACTGCTGATTGTCACGTTGTGTCTGCTCGGAGCCATGTCGGCCTCCGCCCGCGACCGCTATTCCCACGACCAGAACGTGCTGCCCGTGGCCGCACAGACCGTACTTAAAAACAACTTCAAGTCCGGCGTAAACCACATCAAGATCGACAAGGACTGGGGCCGGGTGAGCGAGTACGAGGTCATCCTCAACGACGGCACCGAGATCACCTTCGACACCAAAGGCAACTGGAAGGACATCGAGGTGGGCCGCGACGTCTCCATTCCCAAGGGCCTTGTCCCGGCCTCCATCCTCGACTACGTCAAGCAGAACCAGAAGAGCGCCACCATCACCGGCATCGAGAAGGGCCGCTCCGGCTACGAAGTAGAGCTCTCCAACGGCGTAGAGATGAAATTCAACTCCGCCGGCGCCTTCCTCCGCTACGACGACTGAGTCCCAAGTGTTTTGTCATACAGACCCTTCTTGGCTTCTATTTCCTGCCGTTTCCATAGCCCTCCTCCTTGCGGTCGCAGACCATGCCTTCGAAGAGGCCATGCATCTTGGTTACGGGGCGCAGGGCGATGACAGGTTCATCGGGTGCGGACTCAGGGAATCGCTCCTCGATTTGGTTGAAGAGGCGCATGATTGAACGACCGATGGCCCAGGCGAGGTTGACGGGCACCGCATTGCCGATCTGCTTATATTTGGCTGTCAGGGAGCCTTGGAACTGCCAGTCGTCGGGGAAGGTCTGGATTCGTGCATATTCGCGAACCGTCAGAGGTCGCGTCTCCTTGGGATGGCATCTCTCCGTCTGCTTCTGAGCCGGTGCGCAGGTCAGGGTGAGACTGGCCTCGTCCATCGAAAGCCGACGGGCCATGCCCGTCTTGCCCCCTCCGAGATGGTAGCTACCCTTCATGTATTCCTTGGCTACCTCCTCGGGGAGGTCTCGCCAGTCGCCCCCTTCGGGCACGAGTTTCAACACTCTCTCCTTGGACACGGGATATCTCTGACCCTCGCTCTCGGGGACGTCGCAGTCGTAAAGATCCCCCTTGTAGAAGGCATCCCTGAGCGTGCGAAGGTCGCCACACACCGATGGCCAATCGAAATTGACAAAAGGTGCGATGTCGTTTCGGATGGCGATCAGTATCAGGCGCTCTCTCTTTTGCGGCACATTGTAGAGGATGGCCCGGAGCACACGAGGCTCAATCAGGGTGTACCCCAGTTCCGCAATCACCGATTTGATTGTGTCGATGGTGCGCCCATGGTCATGTTCGAGCAGACCCTTGACGTTCTCGGCCATGAAGACCTTCGGCTGGATCTCTTTGATTGCCCGTGCCATCTCGAAGAAGAGAGTGCCGCGTGTCTCCTCGAAACCAAGCCGCTTACCTGCATAGGAGAATGCCTGGCAGGGGAATCCTCCTGTCAGGAAATCCACTTTCCCATGATACGGTGTGAAGTCTATGTCGTGTATGTCGCCCTGAACCACATTCCATTCCGGTATGTTGGCTCTGAGCGTGGCGCAGGCATCCTTGTCAAACTCGTTGAGGAGCAGATGCTTGAAACCGGCCTTGTGCATTCCAAGCGCCAGACCGCCGCCCCCCGCGAAGAGTTCGATTGAAGTGAAGTTGCGTTTCGGCGAGACCTCACTTTCTTTCTTCCAATCGCTATCCAGCATGGCTCTTATCTCATGAAAGGATGCAAGTTCGGAGGCAAGCAAATACTTGCCCCCGTCCTCGTCATGGTGCACCACGCATTTCCCGTTGGCAATCCACTTGTCGACGGTCGCACGCGACACACCCATGATGTCCGCAAAGTTGTTCAGTGATATCTGAGTGCTCTGTTTCATTGTTTCTTAAGTTTGTCGAATCCATCGTAGGTCTTGAAGGCCAATAGGTACAGACTTGTAAGAATGTCGGCGTGCTCTTTAGTGAGTTCCTCGTATACCGTATTCTTGAGAGCGAGGCCGGGATTGTCCTTAACTACGTCCTCGATAATCTGAGGGAGGACTGCACATAACTTGAAGAATGCATCCTCGACTCCGAATACAAGCGAATAGAACCTATCCATCGACATTCTGCGGATTTTCTTATGTTCGCGGGGTCTGCCGTCCACAGTGATCTTCCATGCGTCGTCACGGGATCGTTTTGAAATCGTTTCTACAAGATAACATGTGGCTTCGTCATCGTCCAAAAGCTTTCCCTGCATTTTCATGTAGGTTTTCTGAGAGGATGCCGAGTTCATAGTGTTATGTTTGTTCTTCATCTCCACATAAACATGGAGCGAATCGTTCTCCACATCGAAACCTACGGAAGGTACTACCCATCCGTTGCCTGCATAACGGAACAGGTTTTGATGAAAATATCCGATTCGGTTGGAGTTGGATTTGTCTATTTGGCGGAAACACTCGTCCTCCACCGCTTGCTGGATGGTCTTACCATACACCTTTGCGTCAAAGGTAAGCTTTATTGGATCTATGATATTTTCGTTAAACTGCCCAAGCGTAATTTCGCGCCTGTAGGCTTCAACAGTCTTTTTGACATGTTCATAAATGTTCTCGTCTGATATGAACCCAAGATTATATTTATGTATCATAATGGTTGGTAGATGCAACATCCTTCATTATAGGCAGACAGGTGACAAGCCCTTACGCGACTATAGAAAGTATATTGCTATTTATCTATTAAACAATATATTGTAGTGTAGGTCTTTCGTCTGCGCGAGCGCGTTTCGGAATACAAAGGTACGAAAAAAATCCGAGACTTTGTATCAAGACGCAAAATTATGGCCGTTTACTGCCTTAATTTGGCAGTAAATAGTTAATTTATATTAAGAAAGCCGTAGGTGTCCTTGCTCGTGTGGAATGGAGAGGCCTCTAAGCTCACTCCCCGTACGGTGCCTCGGGTTCGGCGGCCATCGGCGGCTGCTCTTCGGCGGGGTAGGGGAGGGTGGCGAGAGGACGGGTGATGCGGTCGTAGAGGTCGCAAAGGGCCTCGTCGCGGGAGGCCTTGGTCTTGACGGCGCACTCCCAGATGCGGATCACTTGCCAGCCGGCCTGCTCGAGCGCGGCGGTAGCCGCCCGGTCGCGGGCGATGTTGCGCGTGATCTTCGCCTCCCAGAACTCAACGTTGGACTTCGGCATCTTGAAGTGACGGCATCCTTCATGCCCGTGCCAGAAACAGCCGTCGATGAAGACCACCGTCCTGTACTTTCTCAGCACGATGTCGGGGGAGCCGGGCAACCTGCGGTTGTGCAACCGATAACGCAGCCCACGGGAGAAAAGATACTTGCGCACGATCATCTCCGGCTTCGTATCCTTCCCCTTGATAGCCGCCATGATGCGGCTCCTCTCCTCTGGCGTCACTATATCTGTCATAAAGCTGGGCTTTAATATAGATACGCCCCGGGCGGTAAAAAGTTGATTACGAACCATTCCCTCCGCCGCATGGTTATAACAGTAAATAAATCGTTATGAAAAAGTCAGTATTGAGGGGGGCGCTGTGCGCTCTTCTCGCTATCTTTGGAGCAATTACTATGAATGCACAGAATTCCTACATCTTCCTCGCTCCCGGTGTGGAGGAGGTCGAGGCTACGGCCACTATCGACGCGTTGCGTCGCGCCGATATTCCGGTGGTCGCCGTGGCCGTTTCGGACAATCTTCAGGTCAAGGGGGCCACGGGCCAGACGCTCGTGGCAGATTCGCTGATATCGGATGTCGACACCGCCGACGCCGACTGGCTCATCGTGCCGGGTGGCGACCCGGGGGCCCAAAACCTCTTTGCCAACCAATCCGTCAAGGACATGATCCTCGCCCACTATCGGAAGGGTGGCCGTATCGCCTCCATCTGCGCAGGCCCGGCCGTCGTCCTTGCGCCTCTCGGGGTGCTCAAGGGGAAGAAGGCAACCTGCTATCCCGGACTTGGCAACGCTATCAATGAGAACGGCGGCGAGTATGTCAAAGAGACCGTCGTGGTAGAGCCTAACCTCATCACCTCCGAAGGCCCGGGCACCACGCTCCCCTTCGGCATCGCCATCATCCGCGCCACGAAGGGCGACAAGGTCGCCGACTCGGTGGCATCCGGTATGCTCGTCAACGAGTGAGAGGAACCCCTTTGCGTCGAAACGGCCAAACAATCTCCGCATTTTTGCGGAGATTGTTTGGCCGTTTCGACGCAAAGCATTATCTTAACGCCATGACATTCACTAATGCTCATGGCATCATGGCATCTGGCAACGCCCCCTCGGACAGAGCTCTACGGATCAGTCGAGGGTCTGGACTCCTCCGCCGTTGACCATGAGGGTCTGGCCGCTGACCCAGGCTGAGATCGGGGCGGCGAAGTAGAGCACTGCGCCGGCTATGTCGCTCACCTCGCCCAGGCGATGGATAGGCGTGTGCGCAAGCATCCGAGCCTCTATCTCGGGGGTGAGCACGGTCGAGAGGGCATGGGTGCGCGTGGCGCCGGGACCGACGTTGTTGATGCGGATACCCATCGGGCCGTAGTCGAAGGCCAGGTTGGAGGCCAT
>CAZHCM010000024.1:0-16868 GCA_964531005.1 uncultured Sangeribacter sp.
CCACGGATTTCGACTTCGACTTGTTCTGCTTGAGGAAGAAGCTGACCGTCATCGGTATCATGGGCCATACGCAGGGGGTCACCAGGGCGACGAGGCCGCCAAGGAAGCCTGCGATGAAGATATAGAGAAGGCTGCGTCCTGCCTCGTCGGGCTCGTCGGAGAGCTGTGCGAGCTCGGCCTCCACGTTGGTCCACCACGACTCGTTGTGGCTGACGTTGGTGGTGTCGGCGCCGGGCATCAGGATGCCGGAGGCCTCATGCAGGGAGTCGGTCATCTCGGCCAGCTGCTGGGCGGCGTCGGGGGCCTGTGTCTCCTCGGGGGTCTCCTCCTTGGCTGCGGCGAAGGCACCCTTGAGGGTCTTGGAGCCGAATACCTGGGTGCACCCCTTGTCGTCGCAGGCCTGGCCCTTGATCTCGACATTGACAGTGTAGTTCTTGGCAGTGGGCTTGAGCTTCTGGGTGAACGTGACGTTGCCGGTGTAGAAATGCTGGTCTACCTCGAAGACGTCGTCAAACTCCTTGGTGTAGCTCTTGTTGGCGGTGGGCTTTCCGACGGTCTGGCATCCCTGGACGTCGAAGAAGAACTCCAGAGGGTTGGAGCCTCCCGCGGGATTGTCGACCGAATAGAGATGGAAGCCGGGCGCGATCGTGGCCACGGCCTGCACCGAAGGGTTGTCGGTGCCGTCGCCCACGAGCTTGATGTCCCACTTCACGGCGTCGGCGGCCATTGCCACCAGGGCCACTATGAGGAGGGAGAGCGTCAGAAAATACTTTTTCATTGCTTCGCTTGGGATGTGTAGGTTATGATTAGATTATAAATTCCTTGTGTCGGGGCGGGAGGATTCAGTGTGAGGAGGCGCCGGGGACGGCCGGGCACTTGGCGGCCTGGAGCACGTACTTGTCGGAGGGGCGGTAGACGTAAGCCACGACTTCGCAGTTCTCAGGCACCCATTTCTCGTCGAGCACGAGCGAGACCGAGCCTTCGGCCTTCTGGCCGATGAGGAAGTCAGAGCCGATGGACTCTCCTGCCTCGCCGTTGAAGGATGCGCGGAGGATATGGTTGCTCACGTAGTCGTTGACGGGGCGTCCGTGCACGTCCTGGGCGGCCACGATATCGTTCTCGGTGAGCCATACCATGATGTTGTGGCCGTCGTAGAGCTCCTCGAGGGCCTCGGCGGAATAGGTGGCGGTGACGGTGCGGGTGGCGGCGTCATACGTGGCCTCTACCTCAAGAGACATCTCTGGGGCCTGGAGCATGGCCATGATTGTCATGGTGGCCCAGACGTTGTAGTTCTTGCGGTTGCTCTCCTCGCTTATGTCGAGATTGCCGTTGACGATGGCGTAGGGGAATTCCGTCGGGCGGTTGTAGAAGTCATACATATAGGTAGCTTCGTCGCAGGTGATGTCCGTGCCTCGGTAGGGGCCGGAGAAGGTTGTGCCGGCGGGGTGCATCGAGACGGCCACCACGTTGTCGGGATATTCGGCCAGGATGCTGTGGATGGCGTCGGCGCCGTCGGGACAGTTGCGGCAGCGCTGGCCGGAGAACTCCTGCAGGAGGACGACGCGATCGGATTCGATGCGGTCCACGGGGATGATGCGGTCATCCTCGGCCACGTCGTCGCAGGCCGTCAGGGCGGCCAGGGCAGGCAGGGCCAGGAGGGGGAGAAAACGGTATGCTTTCATACGTTTGAGATTCGTTGACGTGATTGAAAATGTAGGGAGGGGAGATCAGAACGTGTAGTTATAGGTGACGGAGAAGCCCTTCGTCTCGGGCACCCAGCGGCATACGCCGCCCGAGCAGTTGTAGCCTTCGCGCGTGCGGCCGTAGCCGAAGGTGAAGCGGTTGCTCTTCAGGTTGTATGTCACGAGCACGTTGTAGAAGTTGTCGTTGCGACCGGAGTTCCAGGTGTCGGTGACGGTGATCATCCAGTGGGGCGCCAGGGAGAGTTCCACGAGACCTGCGATCCAGTCGCCCTTGTCCTGCTTGGTGTGGAGCCACTGGGCCTCCCAGCGGAGCTGGGTGCGCTTGGCCATCTTCCACTGTCCCTCCAGGATCAGGATGTGGGCGTCGACCATCGAGCCGTGGCCCTCCACGATGAGCTGGTTGTACTTCTGGAAGAGGTAGAACAGGGTCAGCTGCACCTTGCGCGAAATTTTCTTGTTGATCTCGGCATTGAGGTCGGCGTAGTAGAGGCCGCCGATTTTCCAGAAGGGGGCGCCAAACTGGTTGGTGCCGGCCAGTCGATCCTCCACGCTCCAGTTGTCGCCGTTGGCGTTGAGGCCGTCGGGCAGGTTGTGGTCGAGGCCGGAGATATAGGAGGCCGACAGGCGCACGTTGGTGCCGTATTTGCCTCCGAGCGGGGTGTTCTTCTTGAAGAGGTAGCGCACCTCGCCCTGGAACGCCCACTCGCCGTCAGGCTGCGTGGCATAGGGATACATGGCGGCCAGCGCGTATGTCTGGGTCATGGTGAAGGCCGGCATGTGGTTGACAAACGACGAGATGCCGACTACCGAGCGCTTCGAGCGGTAGGACATGTTGTCGGAGCGTTTGGCCTGCAGGTATGCCGAGAAGCCCTTCTTGGCATAGGAAGCCGAGAGGAGCACGGCGGAGCCGTTGCGGTAGGTGTAGCCGTTGTCCTTGGTGGGATCCTGGCTCTTGGTGGCAAACTCGGCGAGGACGTTGAAGTCCTTGAGGCGGAGTTTTACGCGGCCGTCGAAAGCGGCGACGTTGGCCGGCATGTTAAGCACGCCGAACCCATAGCCGTCCTCCGTGTTGCCCGTGAAGACGGGGCGGGTGTAGGGAAGGTTCTCGTCGTCGATGGGCACATAGACGTTTTCGGCACGCTCATGCTTGCCCACATAGGATGCACCGATGGAGATGCCGTAGTCGGGGCTCATCAGGTTTTGGAACGACTCGTTGAGGCTCCATTCAGCGTCGGCGCCCCAGAGCCAGGAGGAGTTGTGCTCCCAGTAGCGGCGCTGCTTGCCACCGAGGGCGGTGATGTTCAGGCCGTCGGCCGGCTTGAGGCGCAGGCGGCCGCCACGGATGGCGTTGTCCACGCCCAAGGAGCGCTCCTGGTATGTGCGGAGGATAAGGCCGGAGCCGAACTGCTCGTAGAAGTCGCCGGCAGTCAGCGAGGCCCATTTGTATGTGCCGGTGGCCCAGACGTAGGGTACGCCCCATCCGGCGAAGTCCTTCTCATAGCCAGGCAGGGGCCACTTCGTCCACTGGAAACGTCCGCCCACCGAGAGGTAGGGGGCGTTGATGGTGAGGTCGAAGTAAGTGTTGTTGAGCACATCCTTTTCGTAGGCGCCGGTCTTGTCTCCCTTGAAGTTGTAGGGGATCAGGAATTCGGTCTGGATTGCGCCGGTGGCTCGGATCTTGCGCCACCAGGAGTCGCGGGGCTCGGACTTGGGTGTGGGCATGTAGATCCACTTGCTGTCGGCCGTGGGCGCGGTGTAGACGTTTGCCGGAGCCATGGTGTCGACGGGCGCGTACACCCAGTTGTCGCCCTTAGGCTGGGCGGCGAAGGCGCCGGAGATGGCGGCCTGCGCCGGGATGGCCTCCTGCGCGGCGGCCGAGGCCACGGTCAGGGAAGCGGCAAAAAGCAGTGCGAGGTACGGTTTCATAGTAGGTCGTGTAGCGTCAGAAAAAAGTCTTGAAGTGAGTGGGTTATAAAACGTGACACCCCGGACGCGTCCGAAAGGGGAGTGTGCGGGATGTCAGCGGTGGAAGTTCGGGGGATTATTTCATTGCCTTCTTGACGGCTTCGAGGATGTCTTCCTCGCCTCCGTCGACGTATCCCTGGTGGTTCCAGACCACGTTGCCCTGGCCGTCCACGACAAAGACGTGGGGGATGTCGTTGACGCCCATCTGGCGCTTGAACTCGCCGTTGGGGTCGAGGAGCACCTCATATTCCCAGCCTTTGCTCTCGACGAAGGGCTTGACCTTCTGCTCGTTCTGGGCCTCGTCGATGCTGACGGCCACCAGACGCATGCCGGTCTCTTCCTGCCATTCGTCGTAGATTTCGTTGATGGCCTTGAGCTCGCGGTTGCAGGGCTTGCACCAGAGGGCGAAGAAGGAGATCACGAAAGGCTTACCATCGTTGGCCAGGGCAGCCGTGTCGACGGTGCGGCCATTGATGTCCTTGAGGCTTACCGAGGGGAGAGCGGCCTGGGCTGCCAGGGCGCCGAGAGCCACTGCGAGGGCGGCTGCTGAGAAACGAATTTTCTTAAGCATGATGGGATAGTTTAATAAATTGCGCTAAGTTAATAAAAAAATCTGACTACTACGCGATTTCAGAGGATTTTTTGTGCCTCTCTTCGCATGTTTTCACAATCTTTGACCAAATTATGCGGGAAGCGTTTATGACGCCGGAGAGGAATTTCATGGTTTTAACAAACTTTTAGATGCGTCCCCTTGTTAGTATGGAGTCATGTGGCAAGTCGCGGCATGAGAAATTATAAAAAATGCTATGGATTTAAAAGCACTCAAGGAGCAGGCCCAGGAGGCCATGTCAAAGGTAAATGTAGATAGTCTGAAAGAACAGGCCAAGGAGAAGGCCGCCGAGCTCGGAGCAGGCCTGAAGGACGCTGCGATGGCGGCCAAGGACACTGCAATGGCCAAAGAGGGGGACCTCAAGGACAAGCTCGCCAGCGCCAAGGACACTTTCAAGGAGAAGGCAGGCGACGTCCTGGGCTCTCTCGGCGAGAAGGCCAGCGGCCTTGCCGACAAGCTGAAATGATGTCCGGACATCCCAGCAGATAGCCGGGGTCACGAATATTCCCGGCGCGAAACAGAAACAAAGATAAAAACAGGAGGAAGCCCTGAGATCCGCGGATCTCAGGGCTTCCTCCTGTCGGTATGTCTCGGTTTGGTAAGACGGGCTTACTTCACCATGATCTTGCGGGTGGTGCCGTCGGCTGCCTTGACGATGTAGAGACCTGCAGGGAGGGTGCGGGTCTTGGAGAAGGCGCATCCTTCGGCTACTTTCACGCCGTCAAGGGCGTACACGTCTACATTGCCGGAGAGGGTCTCGACTGCGGCGACTCCAGTGGCCTCGGGATTGAGCTCATAGACCTGCTCCAAGCCGAAGGGGGAGCCGTTGACCTGCAGGGTGGAGGGAGTGGAGAATGTCCACTTGCCGGCGATCTTCAGGGGGGAGGTAAGGGCGTAGGTCACCTGGTTGGGGGTAGCCTCGTCATACTCGGGGGCCATGGTGTAGACGGCCACGCCGTCGGAGAGAGTGGCATAACCCTTGCCTACGGTCAGCTCGGCATCCTGGTCGAAGACGAGAGTGACGGTCGAAATCTCGCCCAGCTCCTTGGCGGGGTCCGGATCGAGGGTCACGGGAATCTCGGCGTCGATGGTGTACTCGTAGAAGAACTTGCTGTTGTTGCCAGCGGCGGTCGAGTAGAAGTTGGCGGGAATCTCCAGTGCATAGTTGCCGGCGGGGGGTGTGACAGGCTTGTTGTTGCCGGAGGTGGAGACGAGCAGCAGGGTGGTCTCGTTGAGCTTGAGGGCGCTGAACTGTCCGAAGTTTCTGGAGGTGTTGTAGGTGCCGTCCTCGTTCATGGCGTAGAGCTTGGCGGAGCCGCGGAGGGCGAACTTGATGGGATCGTCCTCAGGCATCTTGAGCATGAAGGTGCAGTACTTGGGGTCGCCGCCTTCGACGGGGATCTCCATGGGCTCGAAGCTCTCGTATGTGCCGGGAGCGGGCACGATCTCGCAGCTGCCGTGCAGGTCGAGGTTGATGCGATAGGAATAGGTGGTGGCGACGCTCGAGACCTTGCGGTTGCTTTCGGTGGTGTAGATGAATGCGCCCTCGGGGATCTCAAGGATATACTGTCCGGGGGTGGTGAATGTCTCCTCGGTGGTCAGGGTGGCGATGTTGCCCTCCAGGACTACGTTGCAGGGGTACTTGGGAAGGTTCTCGGAGCTGACCTCGGAGGTCTCGCCGGTGAGGTCCTGCACGGTGATTGAGGCTCCGGAGTATGCATAACCGACGATGCCTTCGGAGCGCAGGGCGCTGCTGACAGTGGTCGGGAGAGTGACTGTGAACTCCTTGATGGAGGTGACGATGCCTGCGGGGGGATTGACGTCCAGGCCGCTGGCGGAGATGCTCCAGTTGAAGGTCATGGCCTCGGAGAGGGAGCCGTCCTGAAGGGTGAAGAACCCTGCGGGGACTGTGACTTCATACTGGCCGGCCTTGCTGCCGCCGCCGTTGATGCCGGAGTAGAAGGTGACGTGGACGTCGCCCTTGTCGAGCTTGTCGAAGCCTTCGAAGGTGTAGAGGTCCACCACGTTGGAGGCGGGTATCTGGCGGATCACCACGCCGTCTCTGGAGAGGGAGATGAAGCCCTCGGCGTTGCGGTTGATGGTGAAGGTGGCGCCGGAAATCTCCACGGAGTTGACACCCCCGGGGTAGTCATCGAGGTTGATGCTGCCTGTCGGCGGGGAGACATTATAGCCGAAGGCTGCGAAAGCCATGGCCAGGATCGGGAGAGAGAGAGCTGTGCGTAATGATGTCTGCATAGTTCTGAAGTGATTTGGTTGGTATTCGTTAAGCGGAAAACCGCATTTCGATTGCAAAGATAGTAAAAATATCGGAACGAGAGAAAATATATGCTAAAAAACATATTTCGTCTCATCCATACGGGGATGGGATTTGCTTAAGAAAGGGAAGAACAGGCTTTCTGACAATTTTTGCTGACATCTCAGAAAAATATTTTGGTGATTCTCATTAAGTTAGAATAGCTGTGAAGAAAAAATGAAAAAAAATTTCATGGGTCTTTAAACCTTTGGGAAAATCCCCTGTCAAATAATCGAATCAACAACAAGGCATATTTTATTAGTTCCTAATCCATTATTCAACCGTGGGGGTGACGACTTAGTGATAAGGCGTCACCTTCGCGGTTTATATAGGGGTCTCTTCCGGCTGAAGCCGGGGCACTGTGCGGGCATGGGAAAGATCTCTTCCGGCTGAAGCCGGGATCCGGTGCCGGACTTGGGAAAGGAGAGGTCTTGGGTGAACAGACAGAGGGGGAGGGGCGTTAAGACTGCAGGGTGGCAGGTGCCACCCGACATAAAAGTATCCATCATGATCAAGAAGGAAATCGAAGACGCTCTCAACGAGCAGGTCAATGCCGAGATGTGGTCGGCATACCTCTATCTGTCCATGTCGTGCCATTTCGAGGCAGAGGGACGCAACGGCATCGCCAACTGGTTTCGTATCCAATACAAGGAGGAGCTGGCCCACGCCGAGGCCCTCATCAACTATATCCATTCGCGCGACGGGCGCGTGCTGCTCCAGCCTATAGAAGGAGTGCCCACCACCTGGTCGTCGATCAAGGCAGCTTTCACCGCCACACTCGAACACGAGCGCATGGTGACCAGCAAGATCAACCATCTCTACACCCTCGCCGAGGAGAACCGCGACTATGCCACCCGCCAGAAGCTGAACGGCTTCGTGGCCGAACAGGTGGAGGAGGAGGAGAACGTCAAGCACATCCTCGACAATCTGGACCTGATCGGCGACAACGGCACAGGCATCTATCAGCTTGACCTTGAGCTCGGCAAGCGCACATACGTGGCCCCGACCCTCTAAGCGGGACGTCCGCGCACAGACAATCTTTGAGGCAAAACACACGTTATAGAGGTGTCTTCGCTCCTTGTAAAGGAGGCGGAGACACCTCATTTTGCCATAGAAAGACATGAATCCACTCGGTCCCACATATCGCGCCGACGACCGCTTGCGCGACCTTATAGATTCCAACAATCACCTGCTCCTGGTGATGACCCGTTTCGGGATACCCTTGGGCTTCGGCGACGCCACCGTCGGAGAGGCATGCCAAGGTTCCGGAGTATCCGCCTCCACCTTCCTGGCCGTGGCGAACCATCTGACGGGGCGCACATGGAGACTTGAGAATGTGAGCCTCGACTCCCTGATGTCCTATCTTGAAAATGCCCACGAATATTTCCTGGACTTCGTGCTGCCAATGATCAGGCGCAAGCTGACGGAGGCGCTCGAGGCAGGAGGACGGTCCGACGTGGCACAGCTGATAATGAAGTTTTTCGACGGCTATGTGGCCGAGGTGCACCGCCACATGGAGTTCGAGAACGACACGGTGTTCGTCTACGCCCGCAAGCTGATAGCAGGCACGACGCCTGACCGGAAGCTGACCGACAACTATTCCGACACGCACGAGAGCATGGTGGAGAGCCTTGAGGAGCTGAAGGACATAATCGTGAGGCACTACACCCAGCAAGGCAACGACCTGCTCACAAACGTGCTCTACGACATAATGAATTGCGAGCGCGACCTGATGGCTCATTGCAAGGTGGAGGACGAGATGTTCATACCTGCCTTGCGGCGCATGGAGGCCGGCGGGGAGCAGCCCCATGACAACGAGGTGCCGAGAAGGGAGGAGGGGAAGGCCGAGCCTGCCAATGCGCTAAGCCAGCGTGAGGGGGAGATCGTGGCTTGCGTGGCCCAGGGGATGAGCAACAAAGAGATCGCAGACAAGCTGTGCCTCTCCGTGCACACCGTCACCACCCACCGGCGCAACATCTCCTCGAAGCTTCAGATCCACTCGCCCGCAGGTCTCGCCATATACGCCATCATCCATCATCTTGTGGACTTCGACACATTGGCAAAGAGCGTAATATAGGACAATGTGGGGGTCCAGACTTGCGGAAATGGCGAAAAAGCACTAACTTTGCAGAAAATTCCAACAATGGACCACAACCACGTCACGGCTCCCACGATGCTGATCAAAGGAGCGGAAGTATGGAGAGAGGGTGCGTTCAGGCCCATGGACGTGCTGATAGAGGGAGGCGTCATCGCCCGAATCTCCCCCTCCATTGCCCCGGAGGATGGGGTAGAGGTGATCGATGCCTCCGGATGCCACCTGCTGCCCGGGCTGGTGGATTTGCACGTTCATCTCCGTGAGCCCGGGTATTCCTATAAAGAGACGATAGCCACAGGCACGGCCGCCGCCGCGAGGGGAGGCTTCACCACCGTCTGCGCGATGCCCAACGTCAATCCTGTGCCGGACAGCGCAGATACGCTTGCCGCCCAGGAAGCGATCATCAGGCGAGACGCCATTGTGGAGGTGCTTCCCTACGCCTCCATCACACTGAAAAGACTTGGAAAAGACTTGACCGACCACAGTGCCCTTGCGGGGCGTGTGGCCGGTTTTTCAGATGACGGCACCGGCGTGCAGGACGACGACGTGATGCGTCGGAGCATGACTTCGGTGGCCCGGACAGGCAAGATGCTGGCAGCCCACTGCGAGGTCGATTCCCTCCTGCGAAAGGGGTACATCCACGACGGGGCCTACGCAGCCGCCCACGGCCACAGGGGAATTTGCTCCCGAAGCGAATGGGAGGAAGTTGAGAGGGACATCCGCCTCGCGGAGGAGACGGGATGCCGTCTGCATGTATGTCATATCTCCACGGCCGAAAGCGTGGAGGCTGTGCGCAGGGGGAAGGCGAGAGGCGTGAAAGTGACTTGCGAGACGGCGCCCCACTACCTTGCATTTTGCGACTCCGACCTTAAGGAAGATGGGCGCTTCAAGATGAATCCGCCTCTGCGGAGCGCTTCCGACCGTCAAGCCCTGCTTGAAGGCATAAAAGACGGAACCATAGACGCCATAGCCACCGATCACGCCCCCCACAGCGCCGAGGAAAAATCACGCGGCCTCGAAAAGAGCGCCATGGGAGTTGTCGGCCTCGAGACATCACTGGGGGCGAGCTACACCTACACTGTGGCCAAGGGGTTGATATCCCTGGAGAGGCTCGTGGAGCTGATGAGCGTCACCCCCCGCAGGCTGCTTGGAAAGGACACGGCCCCGATAGCCGAAGGAAAACGGGCCGACATGACGCTCGTGGATTTCCGCAGGGAATGGAAAGTGGATCCCGTAAGTTTCCTCTCCAAAGGGCGAAGCACGCCATTCGAGGGGATGACCCTCAAAGGGAATGTGCTGATGACGATAGCCGACGGGAAGCTGGTCTGGGAGAAAGGGGAGGCAAAGACAGATTGACATCACGTCATGATGACAAATTGACAAGATGACAAATTGACATAATGGCATGATGTCAGAAAGACTAAAGAATGAAAAAAATATGAGACGACAAAGCGACAGCCGCTATAGAGTCATCGAAAACACCAAGATAGCCCGAAAGACCTGGCGTTTGGTGCTGGATGGGGATACCTCGACGCTCACGCGCCCGGGACAGTTTGTCAACGTCGGCATCCCCGGCAAGTTTCTGCGCCGCCCAATCTCCGTGAGCGATTATGTGGAGGGACGCATAGTGCTCCTATACGATGTAGTGGGGGAAGGGACCCGCGAAATGTCGGAATGGGTACCGGGCCGGGAGGTGGACATGTTGTCAGGACTCGGCGACGGGTTCGACCCCGACGCCTGCCGCGAGGGCACCCCCCTTCTCTTGGGAGGGGGCATCGGGTGCGCCCCCCTTGTCGGCCTTGCCCGCGCACTGATGTCGAGGGGCAAGAGACCGGTGGCGGTGCTGGGCTTCAACAGTGCAGAGGATGTCAGTGTGGCAGACGTGTTGGAGCAGATGGGCGTGGAGACCCATGTGGCCACCGTCGACGGCACACGAGGCACACGAGGCTTCGTGACCGACGCCGCCAAAGCCTTGGATCGCGATTTCTCCTATGTGTACGCCTGCGGCCCCACGCCCATGCTGAAAGCCGTCTGCCAGGCCTTTGCCGGAATTGACGGCGAGGTGAGCCTCGAGAGCAGGATGGGATGCGGGTTCGGGGCCTGCATGTGTTGCAGCATCGAGTTGAAGTCAGGGCCTGCACGCATCTGCAAGGAGGGCCCGGTGTTCAAGATTTCGGAAATCACATGGAAATGAAAGAGATCCTCATGACAGAGAGACTGGCAGTGACATTGAGCGGGGTGCGCCTCGCCAACCCCGTCATCCCGGCAAGCGGATGCTTCGGCTACGGCTACGGCATGACAGACTACTATGACATCAATATCCTCGGTAGCATATCTTTCAAAGGCACCACGCTTCATCCCCGCTTCGGCAACCCCCTGCCGCGAGTGGCCGAGTGCGAGGCCGGGATGATCAACTCCGTCGGCCTGCAGAACCCGGGCATCGAGGCCGTCATAGGGGAGGAGCTACCAAAGATGCGGGAGGCTTATCACGGCCCCATCATCGCCAACATCAGCGGCTTCTCCATAGACGAATATGTGGAGTGCTGCTCGAGAATAGATGGCGAGAAGCAGGTCGAGATTATAGAGCTCAACGTAAGCTGTCCCAACGTCCACGGCGGAGGCATGAGTTTCGGCACATGCCCTGAGTCGGTGGCCGAGGTGACACGCGCCGTGAAGGGGGTGACGACAAAGCCTCTGTATATCAAACTCACCCCCAACGTCACCGATATCGTCAGCATAGCCCGGGCCGCAGTAGAGGCCGGCGCAGACGGCCTATGCCTCATCAACACCCTACTGGGAATGCGCATCGACACCCGCACCCGACGCCCCGTGATCGCCAACGTCATGGGTGGGTTCTCGGGTCAGGCTGTCTTCCCGGTGGCCCTGCGCATGGTCTATCAGGTGGCAGGGGCCTGCGACGTGCCTGTCATCGGCTGTGGCGGCGTGGCAAGCGCCTCCGATGTCATAGAGATGATGATGGCCGGTGCCTCGGCTGTGGAGGTGGGAGCGGAAAACCTGCGCAACCCATGGGCCTGCCGCGACATCATCGAAGCCCTTCCCGCCGAAATGGACCGTCTCGGCATAGAGCGGCTCAGCGACATCGTCGGATGTGCAGGCAAATGAGGCACCCGAGTCCGCCAAGGAAAGAAGAAAGATCGAATATTTTTAATCAAGACATACAATGAAATCCAACGCAAAAGACGTCATCATAGCATGCGACTTCGCTTCGGCCGAGGAGACTCTGGCGTTTCTTGACAAGTTCAAGGACGAAAAACCCTTTGTCAAGATCGGAATGGAGCTTTACTACGCAGCCGGCCCCGGCATCGTGTCGGAGATTAAGAAGCGAGGCCATAAGATATTTCTCGACCTGAAGCTCCATGACATCCCCAACACGGTGCGCAAGGCCATGAAGGTATTGTCGGGTCTCGACGTGGACATGACCAACGTCCACGCCGCAGGCACGGTGGAGATGATGAAGGCTGCCGTGGAGGGGCTCACGCGCCCTGACGGCACCCGCCCGCTGCTGATCGCCGTCACCCAGCTGACATCCACCTCCGAGGAGGCCATGCGCAAGCAGCTCCTCATCGACGCCACGATCAACGACACCATCCGCCACTACGCAAGCAATGCCAAGGAGGCCGGACTCGACGGAGTGGTGTGCTCCCCGCTGGAGGCCTCCCTCGTCAAGGAAGCCTGCGGAGACGGGTTCATGACCGTCACCCCCGGCATTCGCTTCGCCGACTCGGCCTCCGACGACCAGGTGCGCATCACCACCCCGGCCAAGGCCCGCGAGATCGGCAGCGACTACATCGTCGTCGGCCGACCCATCACCGCATCGCCTGATCCCGTGGCAGCCTACCGGCGTTGCATGGAGGAGTTTGTCGAAGGCAAATGATTCCCCCTGCAATGACCGTGCTATCAAAGCTAAATATCCGTTACCACCAGCTAAAGACTATCAACTCCATATCCCCATGTCAACACCAAAAGAAATACCATCCCGCCTTCTCGACATCCAGGCGGTCTTCCTGCGTCCCGACGAGCCCTTCACTTGGGCCAGCGGCATCAAGAGCCCCATCTACTGCGACAACCGCCTGATCCTCACCTCGCCCGAAGTGCGCAAGGTGGTGGAGGAGAGCATTGCCGAAGCAGTGCGTAAATATTATCCGGAGGCTGAGGTGCTGATGGGCACCAGCACGGCAGGCATCGCCCACGCCGCCATCGCTGCCTGGATTCTGAACCTTCCCATGGGCTATGTGCGCTCAGGCAACAAAGACCATGGCCGTGGCAACCGCATCGAGGGGCGCCTGGAGCCGGGGCAAAAGGTGGTGGTCATCGAAGACCTCATCTCCACGGCAGGGAGCTGCATCGAGGTGGTCGAGGCCCTTCGCGAGGCAGGAGCCGACGTCCTCGGTGTGGTCAGCATCTTCACCTACGGCATGAAGAAAGGACTCGACCGCCTCAAGGAGGCCGGGGTCGAAAACCACTCCCTCTCCAACTTCGACGCCCTGCTTGAGGCCGCCGTGGAGAGCGGGCGCATCGCCGCCGAGGACGTGGAGCGGCTGAAACGCTTCATGGCCAATCCCTCCGACGAGGGCTGGATGCAGAAGTGAGAGAGATGGAATAGGAAAAAACTATCATACAACAGGCAAAAAAACTACTTAAGGCAAAATGAAACATCTCATCGACCCCATGGACCTCTCGCAGGAAGAGCTCGGGGAGATTCTCGACCTTGCGGGCCAGATTATCGACGACCGCCAGAAATACGCCGAAGTGTGCAAAGGAAAGAAGCTCGCCACACTGTTCTACGAACCCTCGACACGCACCCGCCTCAGTTTCACGGCAGCCATGATGGAGCTGGGTGGCAACGTGCTCGGCTTCTCCGACGCCAAGAGTTCGTCGGTCAGCAAGGGGGAGACCTGCGCCGACACGACGAAGGTGATCTCCTGTTTCGCCGACGTCATCGCCATGCGCCACTTTGAAGAGGGCGCGGCCCTCGTGGCGGCCATGAACGCCCGCGTGCCCGTAATCAACGCCGGCGACGGCTCCCACGCCCATCCCACGCAGACGCTGACCGACCTGCTGACCATCAAGCGGGAGATCGGCCATATCGACGGCATCACCATCGGATTCTGCGGCGACTTGCGGTTCGGGCGCACCGTACACTCCCTGATCAAGGCGCTCTCACGCTTCAAGGACGTCAAGGTGGTGCTCATCGCCCCCGAGCAGCTCAAGCTGCCCAGCTACATGAAGCATGAGGTGTGCGACCTCAACGGGATTCCCTATAAGGAGGTGACAAGCATGGAGGAGGTGATGGGTGAGCTCGACGTGCTCTACATGACCCGCGTGCAGAAGGAGCGTTTCCTCGACGAGGAGGAATATGACCGCCTGAAGGACAGTTTCATTCTCGACGCCGAGAAGATGAAGCTCGCCAGGCCAGACATGACCGTGCTCCACCCCCTGCCTCGCGTCAACGAGATCACCGTCGAGGTCGACTCCGATCCCCGGGCCGCCTATTTCCGCCAGGTCGAGAACGGCAAGTTCGTGCGCATGGCCCTCATCTCAAAACTCCTGGAATGGGCCGGCGACCCGACCAAGACCTACGACCCGGTGCCCAAGGACGCGGTGCGCAACCAGCATGTATGCTCCAACCGCCGCTGCATCTCCAACATGGAGGCAGTCGACACCCTCTTCCGCCCCTCCACCAACGAGCCTGGGCAGTGGAGATGCGTCTATTGCGAGTCGAAGCCCAAGCTGGGCTGACAAAAGGCCTATCAGGCAGCCCTGCACGGACGGTGATTGAGGAAAGAGAGACTACGGACGTGCCAAAGCGCGAGATTAGGCAAAAATATGTTGCACAACACAAAAAAAAGAGTTAACTTTGCACCGGATATTGATAACCGAAAGGACACCAAAGCAATGAGGCAACCCCGAAACATATCCGTTGCAACCGAATACGGGCCGCTATGCATGAGTCGCATCATGGGTAGCGGCCTCACTTGTGTATAAAACAGAGAAAGAATGACAGAGATGAAGATCGGAATCGTAATGGGCTCCACAAGAGACTGGCCCGTGATGGAGGCTGCGGCCAAGACACTGGACGAGTTTGGAGTGGGCTACGAGAAGAAAGTGTTGAGCGCACACCGCACCCCGGCACAGCTGGAGGAATGGGCAAGCGGGGCCCGTGAGCGCGGACTTGCCGCCATCATAGCCGCCGCCGGTGGCGCAGCCCACCTGGCCGGAGTCGTGGCAGCCTTCACCACGTTGCCCGTCATCGGCGTGCCTATCAAGTCAAAATCGCTCGACGGGCTCGATTCGCTCCTGTCAATGGTGCAGATGCCCCCGGGCATCCCCGTGGCCACCGTCGGCATCGACGGGGCCAAGAACGCTGCCCTGCTCGCCGTCTCGATTCTGAGCGTCACCGATAAGCGCATGAAGGACAAGCTGGACGAATTCCGGCGCCAGCAGGCGGCCAAGGTGCTCGCCTCCGAGATTTGAGGCGCAAAAAGCTTAACTGACCACATCATGGAAATGACACCCCATAGAATATTCGTAGAGAAGAGGGAACCCTATCGTGTGGAGGCCGAGAGCCTCAGGCGCGAGCTCAACTCCAACCTCGGGCTCGACATAAAGAGCCTGCGCCTGCTGTGCGTGTACGACCTGTTCGGGTTCAGCGACGAGCTGGTGGAGAAGGCTTCATACCGAGTCTTCGGCGAACCCGCCACCGACAGCGTGATGCGCTCCTTCGATCCGGGAGAGGCTCCGACACTTGCCACCGAATATCTCCCCGGCCAGTTTGACCAGCGCGCCGCCTCGGCAGTGGACTGCGTGAAACTCCTCGATCCGGGAGCCGAGGTGGAGATCCGGAGCGGACGCTTGATGGTGTTCGACCCCGGGGTCACTCCCGAAGATCTGGAGAAGATTTCGCACTATGTCATCAATGCGGTGGAGTCGCGGCGCAAGGACATGGAGACTCTTGCAGCCCCTGAGCGAGCCACGGCCAAACCCGTGAAGACCCTGGAGGGCTTCCGCGACATCACACGCGAGGAGGCCGATGAATGGTGCAAGGCGCAGGGCCTGGCCATGAACGGCGACGACCTGATGGTGACCGTGGAGTATTTCAAGCGCGAGGGGCGCGACCCTCGCGAGACTGAGCTCCGGATCCTGGACACATACTGGAGCGACCACTGCCGCCACACCACCTTCATGACCGAGCTGGACGACATCACTGTCGATGACAGCTTCATCGCCCCCGACATCCGCAAGAGCCTGGAAAAATGGCACGAGGTGCGTCGCGAGCTCGGGCGCGAGGAGAAGCGCCTCTGCCTCATGGACCTCGCCACTGTCGGGGCTCGCTGGTGCAAGGCACACGGGTTGCTCGACGACCTGGAGCAAAGCGAGGAAAACAACGCCTGCTCCATCTATGTGGACGTGGACGTGGACGGCGTGACGGAGAAATGGCTGCTGCAGTTCAAGAACGAGACCCATAACCACCCCACCGAGATAGAACCTTTCGGAGGCGCGAGCACATGTCTCGGCGGAGCGATACGCGACCCGCTGAGCGGTCGCAGCTACGTCTACCAGGCCATGCGCGTCACCGGCGCAGGCGACATCTGGCAGCCTGTCTCCGAGACCATGAAAGGGAAGCTCCCCCAGCGTGTGATCTCCATCCGTGCCGCCGAGGGCTATAGCTCGTATGGCAACCAGATCGGACTTGCCACCACCCATGTCCGCGAGATATATCATCCCGGCTATGTGGCCAAGCGCCTTGAAGTGGGGGCTGTGGTCGGGGCTGTGAAAGCCGACGACGTGCGTCGCGAACGTCCCGAGCCTGGCGACGTCATATTGATGTTTGGCGGGCGCACGGGTCGCGACGGCATCGGGGGCGCCACAGGGTCGTCAAAGGAGCACACCGTATCCTCCCTTGAAGAGTGTGGCAGCGAGGTGCAGAAAGGCAACGCACCCGAGGAGCGGAAGATCGAACGCCTCTTCCGTCGTCCCGAAGTGACGAGGCTGATCAAGAAGAGCAACGATTTCGGCGCCGGAGGCGTCAGCGTCGCAATTGGCGAGCTGGCCGACGGCCTCGACATATACCTTGACCGCGTGCCCGTCAAGTACGAGGGGCTCAACGCCACCGAGTTGGCCATCAGCGAGTCGCAGGAGCGCATGTCGGTGGTGGTGGAG
>CAZHCM010000024.1:16878-19535 GCA_964531005.1 uncultured Sangeribacter sp.
AGGCCAAGGACAAGGAGGAATTCATACGCTATTGCGGTGAAGAGAACCTTGAAGTGACCCATGTGGCCGACGTGACCGACAAGGGGCGCATGAGAATGTATTATGACGGGGAGCTCGTGGCGGATCTCTCACGCGATTTCATCGACTCCGCAGGAGCCTCGCGTCACGCCTCCCCCCGCGTGGGAGCCGTAGAGGAGAAGAATCCCTTCGCATCACCCGCAGGGGAGGGGAGTGTCAAGGAGAGGATGAAGAAAATGCTGGCTTCCGACAATGTGACCTCGCAGAAGGGGCTTGTGGAGATGTTTGACTCCAGTATCGGAGCCTCCACGGTGCTCATGCCCTATGGAGGGGCGCGGCAGCTCACGCCGGCGCAGGTGTCGGTGCAGAAACTTCCTGTCGGCAACCACCACACTGACACTGCAAGCATGATGGCCTTCGGGTTTGACCCGTTCCTGAGTTCGTGGAGCCCCTATCACGGGGCCGCATACGCCGTGGTGGACGCAGTGGCCAAGTGTGTGGCCGCAGGGGCCGACTTCCGCAAGATGCGCTTCTCCTATCAGGAATATTTCGAAAAAATGACCTCCCCACTTGCGTGGGGCAAACCCTTGGCCGCCCTGCTCGGAGCATTGAAGATGCAGATCGAGCTGGGTCTCCCTTCGATCGGAGGCAAGGACTCTATGAGCGGTACTTTCGGGGATATCAACGTGCCCCCGACGCTAATCGCCTTCGGCATCGCCCCTGTGGACGCCCGAAAGGTGATCAGCCCTGAGTTCAAGAAGGCCGGAAGGCGTATCGCCCTCTTGGAGCACACCCCCATTCACGACCACATGCCCGACGCAGAGGCACTTGCACGATCATATGACGAGCTGCACAAGGCCATAGAAGAAGGCACCGTCACCGCCGGCTACGCACTGGGAGCAGGCGGCGTGGCCGAAGCCGTGGGCAAGATGAGTTTCGGCAACTCCATAGGTGCTGAACTTGCAATGTCTGCCGAGGAAATTTTCAAGCCCGGCTACGGCTCCATACTCATAGAGTGTGACGACAATCTCGAAATTCCGGGCCTTAAGGAAGTGGGACGCACCATTTCCGATCCGGTCATCCGCATCAGCGGAGAGGAGATGGCTGTCGAGGAGCTGGTCGAGGCCAACCGTGGACATTTCAACGAGGTCTATCCCGACCGGAGCGGTGTCGAGGGATCAGCTCCCAACGCCGGCTCCGACCGTCATGCCGCCGCCTACCCGGGCGAGGCCAAGGAGCATCCTGTGGTTTACCTGCCGGTGTTCCCCGGCACCAACTGCGACTACGACATGGCCAAGGCCTTCGAGCGCGAAGGTGCTGAGGTAAGGATGGGCGTGTACCGCAACCTCACAGCCGAGGATGTGCGACGTTCCACCAAGGAGTTGACCGAGGCCATCGACGCCTGCGACATACTCGCCTTCAGCGGCGGTTTCTCGGCCGGCGACGAGCCTGACGGCAGCGCCAAGATGATAGCCAATGTCATCATGAACTCCGAAGTCAAGGGGGCGATAGAGCGCCTCATGGCGCGCGGCGGACTTGTGCTTGGCATCTGCAACGGATTCCAGGCGCTTGTGAAGTCGGGGCTGCTCCCCTTCGGACGCATAGGGGATCTCTCCTCCGACTCCCCGACGCTCTTCCACAACGACATCAACCGCCATATCTCGCAGATGGTGACCACTCGCGTGGGCACCGTGGCCTCCCCCTGGCTTGCAGGGTTTGAGGTCGGCGACCTGCATACGGTAGCTGCCTCGCATGGCGAGGGTAAGTTTGTGGCCTCCGATAGCCTGGCAAAGACGCTGCTGGAGAATGGGCAGATAGCCTTCCAGTATGCAGATGCAGAGGGGAATGCCACAATGCACTCCCCCGAGAATCCCAACGGCTCGACATTAGCTATCGAGGGAATCGTTTCGCCCGACGGCCTTGTGCTCGGCAAGATGGCACATAGCGAGCGATATGCCGACGGCCTGATGCTCAACATCCCTGGAGAGAAGAACCAGAACCTCTTCCGCAACGCAGTCAATTACTTCAGAAAGAAATAAAAATAAAAGTGCATCGCGTCGGCCTCCGGAAAAGGGGGGCCCGATGCCCAACCATATGACCAATGGCAAAAAGTTATGAGGACTCCGGAGTGAGTCTCGAAGCCGGCTACGAAGTAGTGAGCCGTATCAAGAAGCATGTGGCCTCCACCGCCCGCAAGGGGATGATGGGAGGCATAGGGGCCTTCGGAGGGATGTTTGATCTCGGCTCCCTCGGCTATCGCCACCCTGTGCTCGTGAGCGGCACCGACGGCGTGGGCACGAAGCTCAAGATCGCCTTCGCCACCGACAAGCACGACACCATCGGCATCGACGCCGTGGCAATGTGTGTCAACGACGTGCTGGCACAGGGCGCCGAGCCCCTTGTCTTTCTCGACTATGTGGCAGTCGGCCACAACGACCCCGCCACCGTCGAGGCCATCGTCTCCGGAGTGGCCGAGGGGTGCCGTCAGGCAGGGTGCGCCCTCGTAGGGGGCGAGACCGCCGAGATGCCCGGAATGTATGGCGACGGCGAGTATGACATAGCAGGATTCACCGTCGGGGCCGTGGAGAAGGACGACCTCATCGACGGCTCGAAGGTGAGCGTCGGCGACGTGCTCGTCG
>CAZHCM010000025.1:0-19145 GCA_964531005.1 uncultured Sangeribacter sp.
GTTGAGGGTCTTGAGACGGTTGTCGTCGGCGGGATACATGAAGTTGATCATGCGGATGCCGTTCTCCTTGACAAAGCGGATGATATCGGCCTTGCGGAAGTCCTGGGGGGCCTTCTGCAGGAACTGCACCACCTTGTTGGGGCACATCGAGATCTGACTGTTTTCCATGGTTTCTATGATGAAATCGGTTATAGTGGTTAGATTTTGTGTGCAAAGGTAAGAAGAAAGGGGTTCATACGCAAGACTCCCCCACATGTTTTATAACATATGGGGGAGTAGTGGCAAATGTGAAGTAATAACTTATGGGAAGTTATAACATCCGGGAAGTTGTAGGGATGCACCCTGGTGCATCCGCCATTGACTAAGCTGTCAAGGTTTTCCCGCTTGGGTTACAACACAAGTGTGGACAAGGATGGAATTGTAGAAAATTCTCAGCACGGCGCCACGAGGTGCGTTACTGGCATTTTCTTCAATGTAGACCTTATAAGTTGCGACCGTGCCCTCAAGCTTATCCAGCTCTATGAAAGCCCAAGAATCACTGCTACTTACACCAATCTTTTTAGGGTTGGAAGCCTCTATTGTAAAGGGAAGGGTATACGCCTGATAGTTAGGTGTCGAGAATGATGTAGGCAGGGATATGGACGTAACAAAATTTTGCTCTACCACGATTCTACTATAAACAATGCCGTTTACCTTAATTAAAATGTATCCTGTTCTTCCATTTTCTGACTCAGGAACCTTTACAGTGTACTGTAAGACATTGCTCTGGCTTCCTGTGGCAGAGGCAGGTATCAGATCGATCCAGCTATCCTGCGGCTCCAAAGAGATTATCTCGGGATGATTCGACGAGATAGTCAAAGGTATTTCGCCACCTGCTTCACTGAAGGATAATCGCGTATTGCTTACGTTGAGCTGGAGTGGCTCTGTAACTGTCTGGGAGAAGTTGATGGTCTTGTTCACCCCTAACTGAGAGTTATAGATCTGGACACCTCCAACCCTATCGCTTTCCTCCAACTGCCAGGGCGCAGTCACCTGGAACTCAAGTTCACCAGAAGAGGGTATTGTACCAATAGTGGGAGATACCTGGAGCCAAGTGGTGCCGAGAGAGACAGCACTTTTCAATGTCATGCCTGCGGGTCCTTTGACCTTGAGGGGGAGAGTGCCTCCGTAGCCGAATTCCGAGCCCTCAGGAGTGCTAACTGTTATCGGTCCCCACTGACGGAATGTTAAGGACTCTGTGTATGTGTGTTCACTGTCCTGGGTATAAAAGAAATATATTTTACCATCACGACTCTGCGTCCCAGATTCATTCCATTCTTTAGCGATGACTCTTACTTCGTTGCCATTGACAAACTCCAGGGAGAGCCAGTCCACATCAGAGTATGCAGAGATTTCTGAAGAAGAACCGGTGATCCATACATAGCGGCTACCTCCATTGCTGCTGAACTCGTAGCTGTCAGTGACCGTGACATTAATTGGGGAAGACAATGCAATGATGTTGAAGACTTCTTCATATTTTTGCCCATTGTCATTGTAGGAAAGGCGGAATACTGCATTACGCCTTTGCCAAGGTTCAACCTCTACATTTAGTTCGTAACTGTAGTATTTGAGCTGGTTCTGGCCGGCGACGCTCTTTTCCTCGCAGGTCCAGTGGACCCAGTCGGCGTCGCAGGAGGCCGTCACTTCGGAGGCAGTGCGGAGAAAGATGCGGTGTGTGTCGTCGCCGCTTGCGTCGAAGGTGAGGGTATTGCCATTGGAAATGACGGTGTTGCCAAACTGGGTAATCTCATATTTCGAGCCCTTGTAACCGGCCACGTTGAGGCGCAACAGGCAGGTGCGCGAGACGCCGGTGGTGTTCTCGTCGATGGCGATGGTCAGTTGCTCGCCCCCAGGCACGCCGCCGATGCCGGGACTGCCGGAAGCAACGTGAGCCCACGAGACAGCCGAGCCGTCGGGGTTGATCAGCTCCGCAATCCACTTCGCGCTCGCCTCGACGTTGAGGGAGAAACTCGACGGATGACTGTTGAAGGCCCAGTTCGAGCCGGTTGCGTCGGTCGTGACCGAGGGGCCAGCCTGGTTGACTTGCAGGAGATCCGTCACAGCGGGGTACCACAGATAGATCCAGCTACGACGTTTCGTGCCGTTGGACTCGTTGTAGTCGGCCGTGACATCAAACATATAGGAGTCCAGTCCGTGCTCCGGGGCCTTGAACTCCTTCGTCTCCTGGCCGTCGACCGACAGCCAGGTGGTGCCCAGGCGATAGATCTTGAAGTCGCTGTTGGTGGTGATCTTCAGGGGCTTTGTGTCGCCGGTCACGGGCATGGAGATGTAGGGAACGATGCCGTTGGTGACATCCTCGGTCTTACCCTCGTAACCCTCCATCATGAATATGCGGGGATCCTGTGTCACCTCGATGCGGGCGTGTTCCTTGGATCCGGCAGCGTTCTTGGCCGAAATGGAGATATACCCGGAGCGGCGCGTGTCGCGGTTATTGGCAGAAGCGTAGGTGGCGTTCTCGTCGGCCATGACCGCTATGGATGTGGTGCCGTCACCCTTGGTAACAGTCTGGAGGTGCAGCCACGAGGGGGCGGAGACGACAGTATTGCCTTCGAGGTGGATTCCCTCGATGGTCTGCGTGCCCCCCTGCCGGTCGAAGTTCAGCTTGCAGTTGGCGGGGACGGAGATGTGCAGTATGTCCTGTGTGACTGGCACGGTGACGGTGCGCGTCTGAGCGCCGGGAGCGCGGTAGTCGTAGCGCAACACGACCTCCCCCTTGCGCGACTCCAGGGCGTTGTTCTGCTCCGTGACGGCGAGGCGCAACGCCCCCTGCTCGGGGGTGGCCGAGAGCCAGGAGGGTGTGCTGTAGACGCTCCAGGCGCAGTTGGCGTCTACAGGGACGCGTAGCTCGCGTCCTGCCTCGGCGCTGAGCATCTGGTTGATGCCAGGGGCGGCCTGCGGGAAGTCGACCACCAGGCGTCCGCGTGCGCGGGCCTGGCTCACGGGGGCTGTCCAACGGTAGAGGAGTCCGGGGACGACGAGGTTTTTGCCGCTCTCGGGGTCGTAGTCGAGCACTATGGAGGAGGAGAGGGAGGCGTCGGCGTCGTCGTTGGGGAGTACGGTGACGGTCACGTCCTGGGTGCCGGTGCCGCTCTCGGGGGAGACCTTGATCCAGTCGGCGCCGGGGGTTAGGCGCCAGGGCATGCCGTAGGACTGCACCTGGATGGTCTTCTTGTTGCCCTCGCCCCCCTCGGGGGCGAAGTCGAGCTGGGAGGCCTGGAGGCGCAGGTAGGCGGTCGTCGGGGTGACGAAGAGGCGCCCCTCATGGCCTTGCTGCGCGAAGTCGTCGGTGCATCCTCCGAGGAGGAGGAGGGCCGGGGCGAGCATCAGCGCGGATATGGGGAGTATTTTTTTCATTATTTTTGATTTTAGATTGATTGGGGGCTGAAGCCCCCACCCAGTGATTGGGGGTTGAAGCCCCCACCCGGTAAAAGAGAGGCGCCTGGCGGGGGGTCAACGCCAGTTGCCGGGGTCGAAGTGGGGGTCGTTTTCGTGGGGGCTCCAGCTTCGGAAGGTGATCAGCGGATTCTCCTCGTCGGTCATGTCGATCATCAGCATCAGGTAGCCGTGGTCGCTGTAGTTGGAGGAGAAATAGTCTTGCACGATCTGGATGGCGTAGCGGTTGTCGCCCTTGAGCTTGTATGCCTTATTCTTGGCAAACTGCACGTTGATGAAACTCTTCCCGGCGAAGCTCTGGCGCAGATGGTTGATATACTCTCGCTTGTTGTAGCGGTTATACTTCACCTTCTCCTCCTCAAACGACAGGCCTGACCAGTCGCCGGAGTTGACCTTGCGCCCGGCGGGCTTGACCACCGAGCCGGTGATGATCAGCGCGTCGTCGGAGAAGATGCGCGAGATGTAGTCGATGTTCTTCAGCGAGTAGGCCGTCTTGTAGTTTTCCATAAACTCCAGAAGTGCGAATCGCACGGCCTCGGGCCATTTGGAGTTGCCTAGGATGTCGTCTTCGGCGGTCTTGCCCAGGCCGAAGGAGATGTTGTCTATCAGCCCGCCGGGCCCGACGGAGAAGATCACCTCCTCGGTGAAAGAGCGGCGCGTGCCTTGCTGGAACTTGAAGTTGAGGTGCAGCCCGCGCACCATCGTGTGGTCGCCGTTGCGGTACATGATGGTCTGGCGCGAGCCTACGAGCGAGGCGCTGCCATATTTGATGAGACGCTCGTAGATGTCCCAGCCTTTGTCGGTGAAGCAGTCGCGCACCGAGTCATAGCGCTTCGAGGCCAGGGCGTCGGCCACGCGTGCGGCCATCTCCTGGAGGGCGAAGTCTTCGGTCACCGGCTCCGGCTTGGAGTAGATGGAGGGGTCGATGTTGCTAAACGACTCCACGACCGGCAACGCTGCCGAGGTCGCGCCTGTCGCCGCGCCGGAGACCTTGGCCTTGTAGTCGGCCTCGCGCTGGAGCTTGCGGCGCATGCCATCCTCCACGGCTTCCAGCCGCACGGGGGTCGCGCTGAAGGCCAGTTCGCGGCCAGGAACGACCGGTTTGCGGGCCTGGGCGTTGTAGGCCTGCTCCACGTCGGCGATGTCGCCCATCATGTGTGGGTAGGCATACTCGATGCGAATCTTGTAGTCGGTGGGGGTGTAGGTGTCGTCCACCTCCATCAGGCCCAGGCCGCCGTTGGCCGTGGTGTAGTACTCTGTCCAGTTGCCGCCATAATAATAGGTGTAGTCTATGCTCTCCACCTTGCGGTTCTTGTACTCGAAGAGGAGCTCCACCTCGTCGTCGCGTCGGGCCACGGTCGTCACCTTGATCTCCTTGAAGAGCTCCTTGAGGCGGTTAGGGATCCAGGTCTCGACAAACTGCCTTCGGCCATCGGGGAGGGTGTACTGCATGTCGCCCGGAAACTGCAGTGTCTTGGTCAGCACGAGGGCCCAGTACATATCCCGTATCATCACGTCGAGCTGTCCCTTTGACTCGGCTTCGAGGGCTTCGTCGAGGAGGGCCACGATTCGTTGCTTGCGCCCCTCGAAGATCTTCTGCACGTCGGAGCGTTTCATCCAGCGCACGACGTGAACCTCCGGTTCCTCGCCCGTGACCTCCTTGTTGGTGTTGGTCAGTTGGCCGCTGCGATAGGTCTTGATCATGGAGGAGAACTCCGAGGAGGATTGCAGCCCGTTGGCGTCGGTTTTCTCCTTCGAGCCCATTGAGGTGTTGGAGACCACAAAGGTGGAGATCTTGGAGAGCAGGTCATCGAGGGCGAGGCGGTCAGCCTCGCTCTCGGTGCCCCCGGTGGCTTCACCGTAGACGTAGGTATCTGAGTTGGCTTTGACCTCAGCCACCGACTGTGCCAGGACGGAACCCGGCAGCAGGGCGATCATCGCCGCAATTGCTTGTCGTGTCATTTTCATTCTGCTAATTGAGTGATCTCGCATGTAGCCACTTTCGAATTATCATAATAAATCATGACGATGGCTTTCCTTGTATTTACTTGGAAGTTGGCATTAACATACAGCATATACTTTGAGTCGTCAGTGGACTTCTCCACATACGCCCAGGAATAAGTGGAATAGAACGAGACTTTAGAGATGTCATCACAATTGATGGAAAACTCTCGGATCATGGTATCTTTCCCCACTGTTAAATTACTAGGCAGGGTCGTAGAATGGAAACCAGGAACTATGTCACCTTGTTGAATGAACTGAACATATTTGGAGTAATCAATGGTGGCATTATAAAACCTAACATAGCCGTTTCTTGAGGATCCCAAGTGTTTAGGAGCTGATACATAAAACGTGCCCGGTAAGTCCAGAACCGAGTTTGATACCGATAGCCATGAAGAACCTGTAAGGATCTCAGTTTTGATATTTAAACCTTCGGGTCCTTGTACCTGTACAGGTAGGGAGCCACCTGTAAGATCAAAAGAGTTACCTGAAGGAGTGGTAATGTTGATGGGCGCCCATTGGGTGAATACCACGGAACTCTCGAATGTCTTGCCATTACCATAAGAGAATTTAAAATAGACAGTCCCTTCGCGTTTTTGGGCGCCAGGGTCGGCAACCCACGCATCCGCTGTGACAACTACACCGTTGGCTCCCATCTTAGGAGTCAACCATGCAGCATTGACAGAAACAGTCTCTAAAGAAAGGCCAATATCATATGTGCATGTACGCGATCCGCCACTACTGCTGAATTCATTTCCACCATTTATAACTATCTCGTAGTTGTAAGAAAGCTGAGCAATATTAAAAACTTCCTCATATCTCTGGCCATTTTCTGAGTAAGAAAGCTTCAAGGTGCTGGATCTTTCGTAAGCATCATCGTCCATCTCATCCGCCTTAAGCTCAAAGGTATAGTATTTGAGCTGGTTTTGGCCGGTACTGCTTGTTTCCTCCTTGGTCCAGTGAATCCAGTCGGCGTCACATGTTACTGTGACGTCAGAGGTAGTGCGCACGAATATGCGATGGGTGTCGGTGCCGCTTGCATCGAAGGTGAGGGTGTTTCCGTTGGAGATGACGGTGTTGCCAAACTGCGTGATCTCATACTTCGAGCCCTTGTAACCGGCCACGTTGAGGCGTAGCAGGCAGGTGCGCGAGGCACCTGTGTTGTTCTCGTCGATGTTGATTGTCAACGTCTCGCCACCTTCCACCCCACCGACGCCGGGGGAGCCGGAGGCAACGTGAGCCCACGAAGCGGGGGAGCCGTCAGCATTGATCAATTCTGCAATCCATTTCGCACTCGCATCCACATTCAGCGAAAAACTCGACGGATGGCTATTGAAGGCCCAGTTGCTTCCCGTTGCGCTCGTAGTTACGGAAGGCCCTGCCTGGTTGACGAGCAGATAGTCCTCTACGTAAGGATACTTCATATATAGCCAGCCGCGACGCTTGGTGCCGTTGGTCTCGTTGTAGTCGGCAGTTACATCCACCATATGAGACTCCGTGCCATGTTCCGGCCCCTTGACGGTGCCCTCGGGGATGCCCGACACGGAGATCCAGTCGTTGTGGCTGTAGACAGAGAAATCGCTGTTGGTGGTGATCTTCAACTTCTTGGTGTCGCCGGTGACAGGCATCGAAATATAAGGCACGATGCCGTTGTTGGGATCCTCGGTCTTCCCCTCGTATCCCTCCACGAGCAGGATTCGCGGATCCTGCGTCACCTCGATGCGGGCATGCTCCTTGGAGCCGGCATCGTTCTTGGCCGAGATGGAGATATAGCCGGAGCGACGCGTGTCGCGGTTGTTGTTGGAGGAGGCGTAGGTGGTGTTCTCCTCAGCCATCACCGCTATGGAGGTGGTGCCGTCAGCATGCGTGCTGGTAGTCAGATGAAGCCATGAGGGAGCAGATACGACTGTATTGCCTTCGAGGTGGATACCCTCGATGGTCTGCGTGCCACCCTGCCGGTCGAAGTTCAGCTTGCAGTTGGCGGGGACGGAGATGTGTAGTATGTCCTGGGTGACGGGAACGGTGACGGTGCGCGTCTGCGCGCCCGGGGCGCGGTAGTCGTAGCGTAGCACGATCTCCCCTTTGCGCGATTCCAGACCGTTGTTCTGCTCTGTGACGGCGAGGCGCAACGCCCCCTGTTCGGGGGTGGCCGAGAGCCAGGAGGGGGCGCTGTAGACGCTCCATGCGCAGTTGGCGTCTACAGGGACGCGTAGCTCGCGCCCGGCCTCGGCGCTGAGCATCTGGTTGATGCCAGGTGCGGCCTGCGGGAAGTCGACCACCAGGCGTCCGCGTGCGCGGGCCTGGCTAACGGGGGCGGTCCAACGGTAGAGTAGACCCGGGACTACGAGGCTCTTGCCGCTCTCGGGGTCGTAGTCGAGCACTATGGAGGAGGAGAGGGAGGCGTCGGCGTTGTCGTTGGGCAGGACGGTGACGGTCACGTCCTGCGTGCCGGTGCCGCTCTCGGGTGAGACCTTGATCCAGTCGGCGCCGGGGGTTAGGCGCCAGGGCATGCCGAAGGATTGCACCTGGACCGTGCGCTGCTCGCCGTCGCCTCCGTCGGAGGAGAAGTAGAGATCCGGGGCCTGGAGGCGCAGGTAGGCAGTCGTCGGGGTGACAAACAGCCGTCCCTCGTGGCCCTGCTGCGCGAAGTCGTCGGTGCACCCTCCGAGGAGGAGGGCCGGGGCGAACGCCAGCGCGGAAAGTGGGAATAAGTATTTCTTTTTCATTCTGTTTGATTTTTATGGGGGCTAAAGCCCCCACCCAGTAATGACGGGGATTGCCCTTGGTAGGGGCGCCGCCTGCCGCGCCCACGCCCGTAGGGGGATATTTGGTCACCACCGCCTTTGTGGGCGCGGCAGGCCGCGCCCTACCATGCGGGAAGCCGCTTCCAATCGGGTGGAAACCATCGTCCCAATCGGGGTAGCCAAGGCTCCCTATGGGCGCCCTGGCTACCCACTTATCTGGAGGATTAATAGCCTGGATTAGGGGAGGAAGAAGTCGGCGGAGATGGTCAGGCCGAAGCCTTCGGCATATTTCTTGAAATCGTCAGGGACGTTGGTGCGCAAGTGCTTGAAGCCGGCAGACTCCTTGACGGCGATCCTATATTCGGGCGAGACGCTCACTCCTATGAATTTCCATACCTTGTAGCGCAGGCGCAGGCCGGCGGTCACGCTCACGACGTTCGAGCCGTTGGCGACCGGGGTGAGGGCGGTCTCGCTGCTGAATCCGGGCACGGGGCCCAGGTCCTGCTCCGACAGGCGCGTGAAGGCGGCTCCGACCTGGGGGGTCAGTCTGAGGCGGTCGCCGAGGAAACGGAAACCGTAGCCTACCTTGCCGCCGAACGCCATCGGCTTGTAGGTGGCCTGCGCCGGAGGGGTGGTGGGTGTCGTGGAGTTCCAGTACACGGCAGGCGTCTTTGTCATCACCGGGGAGCCCCAAAGGAAGATGCTGAAGTCGTCGATATATGTGCCGAGGCCGACGGTGAGTCCGTTGGGGCCTATTGGGTCATACCCGACGGAGAGGGTGATCTCGTTGAAATACTTGCGCTTCAGTGTCACCGTGAGGTCTTCCGACGAACCGTTGAGGTTGCATTTCACTGTGCGGGGATAATACTTCTGCCTTGTGAAGCGGAGCGTGTAATCGCCGGCGTCCGTATGGAGAGGGAAGGGGGTGACACCGGCCGGCTGCCCGTCGAGCGTCACCTCGGCACCTTCGGGGCGTGAGTTGACCGTGATGTCGCAGCTGCCGTCGAGGATGTAGCTGAGGCGCGTGACGCGCCCCTCCTCGACAGTGATTCCGGACTGGTGGGGCTTGTATCCGTCATTGACAATGCGCAGGGTGTGGTCGCCGATAAGAACGTCGTCGAAGGTCTGGCCCGTGTGGCCGATCATCTTGCCGTCGAGGTACACGTCGCCGCCCCCAGGCACCGTCATCACCTCCAACGCCCCAGTGATGGGGGTCGGCTCCGGCAGGGTGATAGTCTTGGTGGAGCCCGTGGCTACGGTGAATTCAAGGCGTGAGGGGGTATGGTTGGGGCGAGATGCCTCCGCGATGTAGGTGCCTGGGTCGAGGCGGCCGGACCACATGCCGACGCCCCGGGGGTTGCCGTCGATGAGGATCTCGCATCCCTTCGGGGCCTCTACGGTGATGTTGGCGAAGTTGGCCGCCATGCGCGGCTCGACACGGCGGGGAGTGTTGCGCACCACGTTGATGGTCTCGCGATACGGGGAGTAGAGAGGTTTGGTGACAAGAAGCTCGTGGGGGCCGGCGTCGACCTTGACCTCGCGCAGCGGGAGCAGGCCGATGACCTTGCCGTCGATGAGCACCTGGGCGCCGTCATACTCCGGAGTCTCGGCAAACATCAGCCATCCGGCATTCTCCACCAGGCGCACGTCGAGGTCTTCTGGGAGGTGCTCCGTCAGTTTGACAGTGGCCTCGTATGTCTCGTAGAGGGGCTTGGAGACGCGCACCTTGACGTCGCCGAGGGGGAGACGCTGCGACGCCTTGCCGTCCTGGAGCGCCTGAGGGACACCGTTGATGAATACATCGGCATCCGGGGGCGTCACGGTGATGTTGAGGGTCTGGAGGCGCGACCAGTCGCTGACCTGCGTGACGTTGACCTGCCCCGATTCGAGCACCAGCTCGTAGGTGCGTCCCGGCTCGAGGGCTTTGCCAAGGGCCCCGACGAGGTCGTAGTCGCGGAGCATGCCGAGCGTGGGATGCTGCACCGTCATGCGGCGCACGCCTGCGGGCACCCACAGCCAAATCTCGGCGTCATGCTCGCCCCCGCGCGTCTGGGGCTCCATGCGCACCAGCCCGAGCTGCCCGAAGTCGAAGTTGAAACCACGCTCGGTGGTGACGACGCGGATGAGGGCGGCTTTCTGGCCGTTGTTGTCGGTGACGTTGCTGTGGTGCGCGGTGATGTCGTAGTCGAGGGGGACGATCGACTTTACGCTAACATTTTGACAGAAAATGGGGGGGGTAAAAGCATAATGCAACCTACTGACAGGGAAGCCAGCAAAAGTTGATGCCTGTGGTGGAAAATTGCTTTCACTTTATGATGAAGGTTGCCTAAGTAACGTTACTTTTTGGTTTATTAATTGCAAATTTAGTCAATTTTTCCGACATCCGCAAGCCACTTTTCAGATTTTTTGGCGATGGAAGTCTCCCGGGGCTTGCAGTTTCAATATTTTTGTTGTATCTTTGCATAATAGTACACGACCAGTTTTCTACATGCCTGGCCATGACAAGCGTCTGGTCATCGAGATGGGCCTGATGGAGCGGAAAACCCACACGCTCTATTCTGATAAGCTGAACCTTATCTTCATAGCCCTTCCGGGGGTACCAAAGGAGTGGGAGGATTGTAAAACCGAGCTGGAAAGGCTCCTTTATCTAATCAAGAATATGGAGAATCTGACGAAAGAATCTAAGCCCTACAAGACTGGGGAGTATCAGGACCTTTTCACCACCTCTTCCACCGGACTCCTAAGCAAGGAGGAGGCCAAGGCCTATTCTATGTCTTATTTCCACGCCGTTGAGCGCGAGAGTGCCATTCGATATGCCGAAAAGAAGGCGGCGGAAGCAGCTGAAAGACGAGGCGAGGAGCGGGGAGAGCAAAACGCTATCAGAAAAACGGTCCAGAACCTTCGAAAACATGGCTGGAACGACAAGGATATTGCCGACCTGATTGACTATCCGCTGGACTTCATCAAAGCTCTCTGATATCCTCTCCGGAATTGATGGTGTGAACCAGAGGAGAGGGTGCGGCGTTATTTAGGTGAGTTCAATTTAATGAAAGGAAATACTATGGAAACTTTTGATGAAATCATCCAGTCGCCGAAGCCTGTGCTTGTAGACTTTTTCGCCACCTGGTGTGGCCCGTGCAAAATGATGCACCCCATCCTGGAGGAGCTGCATGAGAAGATGGGCGACAAGGTGCGCATCATCAAGATCGATGTCGACAAGAACGAGGCCCTGGCCCAGAAATACATGGTACAGAGCGTGCCGACCCTGATGATCTGGAAAAACAACAAGATGGAATGGCGCGGCGCCGGCGTGCACAGCGCAGCCGACCTGGAGCGCATGCTCAGCGCATACGTTGACTAAATCCAGACAGAGGACTAAAAAAAGCGGGCGTCTCCCATTTGGGAGACGCCCGCTTTTTTTAGTCCTCCAGCGTAAATGAGTCGGCGTCCTGCCAGGCGGGGAACTTACGCCTGAAACGCTCGAGGGCTTCATGGTCAAGGCGGGCATACAACAGCCCGTCAGGCCCATCTACAGTGATAGGCTTACCCTTGAAATCGATGATGTGGGACGCGCCGTCGTACTCGAATCCGGCGGGGTCGGTCCCTTGGCAATCCACCCCTGCCACATATGCCTCGTTTTCGATGGCGCGGGCCAGAAGGAGCTTGTTCCAGGCATCGACACGAGCCACCGGCCAATTGGCCACAGCTATGAGAAGGTCATACTCGTTGCGCACGTTGCGACACCAGGCCGGGAACCGGATGTCATAGCAGACGACCATGGCTATGTTCCAGCCACGATAGCGTACCTTCAGGCGCCCGTGGCCCGCCGAGAAGATGTTGTGTTCGCCGGCCATGGTGAAAAGATGTTTCTTGTCGGCGAACGTCTCCTCGCCACCCGGCTCGATGAAGAAGGCGCGATTGTAGAGAGAGCCTCCCGAATCGGCAATGAAGGAGCCGGCGATGGCGACGTTATGCCTGCGGGCCAGAGCCTTTACGAAGTCGATGGTGGCGCCTGTATTGCGTTCGGCCAAAGGGCGCACCTGCTCCTTGTCCATGCCGGAGGGAAAACCGGTGGAGAAGGCTTCGGGGAGCACGAGCAGATCCGTGTCGGGGTGCATGCGTTCGCAGACTTCGGCCAAAGAGTCGAGGTTGGCGCGTTTGTCACCCCATGCTATATTGATGGGAGCTAAGCAGAGATTCATTTTTGCAAGGTTAAATTTCAGTTATCATTGGCCTCCTCAGAAGCACACCTTGTCGGGATACTTGGCAGCGTCCGAAGCGTTGAGGGCGTAGTATGCCCTTACGGCTCTGAGATCCGCCTCGACGTCCTTGCCGGGGTAGAACAGCGAGTCGATGGTCACCACCTTCCTCTTATAGTCGATGATGCCAAGGCAGACAGGGACTCCGGCCCCGAGGGCTATGTAAAGGAACCCCGTCTTCCACTTGTCGGTGCGACTGCGTGTGCCTTCGGGAGTCACAGCGAGGTTCAGGTAATCGGAGGTCTTGAAGCGCTCGATGACCTGGGCCGTGAGGCTCGGGCCGCTCTTGGAACGTGAGCGGTGCACCGGGATCCCTCCCAAGGCGCGAAGAAGGTATTTCAGCGGCCAGAAAAACCAGAAATCCTTCATCAGGAAGTTGGCGTCTCGCCCGATGGAGCGATAGGCCGCGAGCCCGAGCAGGAAGTCCCAGTTGGATGTGTGCGGAGCCACACATATGACACACTTGGCCGGCAGTTCGATGCCGACCTCAAATTTCCAGCCGAATAGCTTAAGCCAGTTCATAGGCAAGCGGTGTTAGCGTCTCCCGAGGGGAGCAAATGACATGATATGCGACAGGGGAGACGCGGGGTCTCCCCTGAAGTGGATTTTTACAGATGGTCTTCAGTGTGCGGAGATCAGGCCTGCGCCTCTACGTTGGCCTTGCGGGCACTCTCCGGGATGGCGGCGTTGAACTCCTTCAGGGCGCCATTGACCTCGTCAGAGAAGTCCTTGGTGATCTTGTTGAAGAGGGCGCGGAAGAAGTCGCGCTTTGCGCGTGCATACTCCTTCATGTCGGCGAAGCCCTTGGGACCGCGGTCGAAGTAGCGGTTGGCGTTGCTCTTGGCAGCCCCGATGGCTCCGAGCACACGGGTCACGGCCTTCTCTACGGCCTCCTTGTCGACGCCCTCGACGTTATAGTAAACCTCCATCATGTCGTTGCAGACGGAAGCACCCACTGCATCTACATATTTCTTAAATTCTCTCTTGTTAACCATAACTTTTTTAGAATTTGTATTTATCCGTATAACGCATTTGGCGCGCTTTCGGTTTTGACGGTGCCACTCTTTGCCTCTCAGATGCGTCTCTCCTTGCGACTCGCATCGATGCGGAGAAGTATGAAGAGGAGGATGGTAAAGCCCCAAAGGGCCGATCCGCCGTAGGAGAAGAAGGGGAGGGGGATTCCTATGACGGGGCATAGCCCTATGACCATGCCGACGTTGATGCACAGGTGGAAGATCAGGTACGACACCACGCAATACGCATACACCCGGCCGAAGGGGGAGCGCTGGCGTTCAGCTATGGCGATGATACGCAATATCAGGGCCAGGAACAGGAGCAGGACGGCGACCGAGCCGACGAACCCTTCCTCCTCACCGATGGTGCAGAAAATGAAGTCAGTGTGCTGTTCGGGCACGTACTTGAGCTTCGTCTGGGTGCCGTTGAGAAATCCTTTGCCGTAAAGTCCCCCCGAGCCTATGGCGATCTTCGACTGATTGACGTTATAGCCGGCACCACGCAGATCCTCCTCGATTCCGAGCGCCACCTTGATGCGCATCTGCTGGTGGGGCTGGAGCACCGAGCCGAAGACGTAGTTGACCGAGAAAAGGAACATCACGGACGTGGCCGCGAAGGCGATGGTGATTACAAACTTCTGTATGTGGTGATGGAACATCGCCAGCGACACATATATCATCGATCCGCCGAGCAGGACGGGGAACACCACTATTCCGGGGACATGGACGCCGCAAAGGGACAGCACCGTCACCAGGACACCCCCTCCCGCCATCCCGAGGATGACGTTGCGGGCGATGTAGATGTCGCGGCAATAGAACACCAGCATGAGGCAGAATACGAGGCATATGAGGAGGAAGACCGTAAACTCACCCATGGGCAGCCCGAGAATCAGTGGCTCGGCAAACTTCACCGCCACGACAAAGTAGGCCACCGCGCACAGCACCGAGAAAAGCACCAGCCCGCTCATCCCCTCGCGATATAGCACGAAGACCAGAGATAGATAGACAAGGGCGCTTCCCGTCTCCCTCTGCATCAGGATGAGGCAGATGGGGATGAAGATGATGATGAGGGCCCTGAGATAGTTGCTCAGTTTGGCGTTGAGGGAGAAGTTGTAGGAGTCGAAAAGCTTGGCGAGGGCAAGCGCCGTGGCAAACTTGCCGAACTCCGCCGGCTGCAGGCTCACAGGCCCGAAAACGAGCCACGACCGCGACCCCTTGATGTCAGGGGCGATGAATATCGTGACGAGGAGCAAGATGAGCACCGCCCCGTATATGGGATAGGCGTACGTCTCATAGATACGGTAGTCCAGAAGGAGGATTATTCCTCCGAGAATAAGCGACAGGCCTATCCACATGAACTGCTTGCCCGAAAACTCCTCCAGGCTGAACATGCTCGCACGGTCAAAGTCGTAGCTTGCAGCGTAGATGCTGACGGCACCCCCGACCACAAGGAGCAGATACAGCAGAATCGTGATCCAGTCGAGCGACCGGAAAACCGATACGTTGGCTTCAGTGTTTCTTGACCCCACTTGAAATGATGGTGTTAGAGTTCAACATTCGTTCTTCTATTCCCTTGCTGGCCTGGCTGATCTGGCCGGTGAGGTATTTCTCCATGATCAAGCGCCCTATAGGCACGCCATAGGCAGCGCCAAAGCCGGCATTCTCCACATACACGGCCACGGCGATCTTGGGATTGTGATAGGGCGCGAATCCCATAAAGGCAGAGTGGTCCTTGCCATGGGGGTTCTGGGCTGTGCCTGTCTTGCCGCAGACCTCTATCCCCGGGATGTTGGCGCCCCGGCAGGTGCCCCCCAGCACGGCCATGCGCATCCCTTCGGCTATGACGTCGTAATATTCCCGCTTGATGCCCGGCACATGCTTTTCGGTGAAAGATGCGTCAAGCAGGGTGTCCTGCACCTCACGCACTATGTGAGGGGTGAAGAAATGTCCGCGGTTGGCTATGGTGGCCGCAAGGTTGGCTATCTGGAGGGGTGTGGCGAGCACCTCGCCCTGGCCAATCGAAACGGAGATTATGGAGTTGGCGCTCCAGTTGCGCCCGCGATACGACTTGTTGTAGAACTCCACATTGGGTATGAACCCGCGGCTCTCGTGAGGCAGGTCCACTCCCAGGCGATAGCCGTAGCCCATCTTCACCATCCAGTTTTTCCATTTCTCGAACTGCGCCGAGGGCACCGTGCCGCGCTTGTCGATGAAATTCTTGAATCCCCAGCAGAAGTAGGCGTTGCATGATGTCTGCAAAGCCGGCTTGAGGCTTATGGGGGAGGCATGGCCGTGGCAGCCGACACGCAGCTTGTTGATGTAGCCGTGATGGCAGGGATACATGGTCGAAGTAGTGACCGTCCCTTCCTCAAGGAAAATCAGCCCCTGGGTCGGCTTGAATGTCGAGCCGGGGGGATAGGCCGCCTGGAGTGCGCGGTCGTAGAGGGGTTTGTAGGGGTCGGCCACGAGCTTGGCATAGTTGCGCCCGCGCTCTCGGCCTACGAGGAGCTTCGGATCATAGTTGGGGGCGGTGACGAGACAAAGTATCTCCCCTGTCTGAGGCTCGATGGCCACGATGGCCCCGATCTTGCCCTGCATCAGCCGCTCGCCGTAAGCCTGGAGCTCCATGTCGACCGACAGCGTGAGGTTGCGCCCCGATTCCGGCGACTCGTCGTGGATGCCCTCTTCATACTTTCCCTTGATGCGCCCATATGCGTCCTTCATGAGGATCTCCACACCCTTGTGGCCACGAAGCTGCTTCTCATAGCTCTTCTCCACCCCGAGGTCGCCCGTGTAGTCGCCGCGTCTGTAGTATGGGTCGCGCTCCAGGTCCTTGGCGCCGACCTCGCGGATGTTGCCAAGGATGTTGGCCCCCGCATCGAAGGCGTATTCGCGCACGGTGCGCTTCTGTATGAAGAATCCGGGGAAGAGGTACAGCTTCTCCTGCAGTCGGCCGTAGTCCTCCTGCGAGAGATGGGAGATGAGCTTCTGCGGCGTATAGGCCGAATACCCGGGGTTCTTGCGAGGGTTCTTCATGTCGTCGATTCGTGCGAGGAGTTCCTCGCGGCTCATGGACAGCACCTCGCAGAGGCCCACCGTGTCGAAAGCCGCCCCGACATCCTTGGGTATGAGCATGACGTCGTATGCCGGCTGATTGAAGACCACCAGCCGCCCGTCGCGGTCATAGATGAGCCCCCGGGCGGGGTAGATCACCCGTCTGAGGAAAGCGTTGCTTTCGGCGTGTTCCTTGTAGGTGTCGTCTCCTATCTGGAGACTGAAAAGCCTGATAATGTAGATTATCACTATCAGGCATATGAAGGAGGCAATCACATATCTGCGCTTGCCGAGATTATAGTCTTTTCTCACGTCCTGTCACGATTAGGCAGTCCACGGCGAGCAGGAGGGCAAATGTAAGCACGGTGCTCGCCGCAATTATGATAGCTATATCCTTAACGTCGGCAAAGTTGAAATATTCTATCGAGAACTCCAGCAGACAGAATATCCCCGTCATCGTGAGCAGGTACTTGCTATAGGGTATCCACCCGAGGGTGGCGAGGGTCGGCTCGGCCCCCTTGGTCTTGTCGTCGCGCGGCACATAGGCGAAGAAGACGGGCTTCTTGGCCACGGCGAGAAGGACGCATGCGAGTGCGTTCACCCCAGGGGTGTCGGAGAAGACGTCGACCGAAAGGCCCAGCAGGAAGGAGAGCGTGAGGAGCCAGTTGGTGGAGAGCGACAGGGGGAGCCGCACTATGAAGTATATGAACACCAGGGGCACGGCAACGTTGAAGAGCACTATATGGTTGCAGATCAACACCTGCACCAGCACGAGCGCCACGAACAGTATGAAGAATGTCAGGAAATCCTTGGCCATCAGAGTGAGGATGAGGGGTCGTCGCCACCCAGCGAGTCAAGCTCGGCCTTGAGCGTGTCCTTGATGACGCGCACGGTGCTGAGTGTCTTGAAGTCGGAGGCGAGACGGATTTTGAGTATGTAGAAATTGTCGTCCTTGCCCTTCACCCTGTTCATCACGGTCCCCACGGCTATCCCCTCGGGGAAGGTGGTGGAATAGCCGCTCGTGACGATAGTGTCGCCGGCGCGGTACTTCACATGACGCGGCACCTCCTCGACGTACGCCACCGTGGGGTCGCCCCCCTTCCATGCCAACGACCCAACATAAGGCGTTCCCTTGAGCTTGACTGAGAAATGCTGGGTCTCGTTGAGCAGCGAGACGACTCGCGCGGTGTGGAGGCCGGTGACGTTGACTATCCCCACCACGCCGTTCTGGTCCACCACTCCCATGCCGGGGCGCAGCCCGTCGGCCGAACCACGGTTGATGGTGAAGTAGTTGCGCGGGTGCCGGGTGGAGTTGTTGATGACGGCTGCGGGCTCGTATCCGAAGCGCACGTATGAGAGATGGGAGGCGGCCGAATCGGCTATCAGCGTGCGGGCTTCGGCGAGCTGGGCGCGCAGGTTGAGCACCTCGTTTTCGAGCCGGGCGTTGCTAAGCTGCAGACTCTCGTTGATGTCGCGCAGGGCGAAGTAGCCCGAAATGCCCGACCATGTCCCGTAGATGCCCGAGGTCACGACGTTGGCCGATGTGAGGTAGACGCTCTGTTGGACGCGGTTGCGCGAAAAGAGCAGGATACACGAAAGAAGCACATAGAACGTGAAGACGAACCATGTGCTGTAACGTATGATGAAGTTGAGCAGGTTTCTCACTGTCTCGGACGCTGGGTCAGCGGATCAGGAAGGAGAAGCGGTTGATGTTCTTCAATGCCACGCCCGTGCCTATGGCCACTGCGTGCAACGGGTCGTCGGCAATCTTGAACTCGATGTGGAAGCGGTCGGTGAAACGCTTTGCAAGGCCGCGAAGCAAGGCGCCTCCTCCGGCGAGGTAGATGCCGTTCTGCACGATGTCGGCATACAGCTCCGGGGGGGTCTGCTCCAGGGCGGAGAGGATGGCGGCCTCCATCTTGGAGATGGTCTTCTCTATGCACTGCGCTATCTCCTCGTAGGTGACGGCCACCTCCATGGGGAGCGAAGTCATGCGGTTGGGGCCGCGCACGACGAACGGCTCCGGGGGATTGTCGAGCACGGGGAGGGCGCTGCCGACATTGATCTTGATGCGCTCGGCCATAGTGGTGCCCACCTTGAGGTTATGCACCCGGCCCATGTGCTCCTGGATGTCGGCTGTGAGGTCATTGCCGGCCACGCGGATGCTCTTGTTGGAGACGATGCCGCCGAGCGAGATGACGGCGATCTCTGTAGAGCCGCCACCTATGTCGACGATCATGTTGCCCTCCGGGGCCTCCACGTCAAGACCGATGCCGAGGGCCGCGGCCATGGGCTCGTAGATCATGTAGACGTCGCGACCACCGGCATGTTCGCTGGAGTCGCGCACGGCTCGGAGCTCGACTTCCGTTGAGCCTGAAGGCACGCAGACCACCATACGCAGCGAGGGTGAGAACCACCTGCGCTTGGAGCTGACCATCTTGACGAGGCCGCGGATCATGAGCTCGGCGGCGTTGAAGTCGGCGATCACGCCGTCGCGCAGCGGGCGGATGGTGCGGATGCCCGGGGACTCCTTCCCCTCCATCTGGTGGGCCATCTCCCCGACGGCCAGCAGCTTGTCGGTCTTGTTTTCGATGGCCACCACCGAAGGCTGGTCCACCACG
>CAZHCM010000026.1:0-13817 GCA_964531005.1 uncultured Sangeribacter sp.
CGTTCATCTCGCCCTCGACCATCATGATGTTGTCGTATGTGGCGCCGACCATCAGCTCGATGTCGGCGTTCTCCATCTGCTCGAAGGTCGGGTTGATGACCCACTTGCCGTCTACGCGGGCCACGCGCACTTCGGAAATGGGGCCGTTGAAAGGTATGTCGCTGACGGCGAGGGCTGCGGAGGCGGCGATGCCGGCCAGGGCGTCGGGAGCGTCATTGGCGTCGGCCGAGTAGAGGGTGACGTTGACAAACGTCTCTGCGTGGTAGTTGTCCGGGAAGAGCGGGCGCAGTACGCGGTCCACAAGGCGCGACGTCAGAATCTCATAATCGCTGGCGCGCCCTTCGCGCTTCAGGAAGCCGCCGGGATAGCGGCCGATGGAGGCGTATTTCTCCTTGTATTCCACGGTCAGGGGCATGAAATCCACGCCCTCGTTGGCCTCTGCGGCCGAGCATACCGTGGCGAGCAGCATGGTGTTGCCCATGCGCACCTCCACTGCGCCGTCGGCCTGCTTGGCGAGTTTGCCGGTCTCGATGGTGATCGTGCGTCCGTCGCCCAGGTCGATGGTCTTCTTGATGGGATGTAACATAAATTTCCTTATTGTTTTTCTTCGCTTAGCGTAGTGTGTATGTAGTTAGTATGCAAAGTTAATAAATTTCTCCGACATACACCCCATCTCTACCAAACTAATTTATTAACTTTGCAGAAGTTTTGGCCACCTCCCCTCCTTTTCGGCCGAGGTATCCAGAGCGCACGAATGTTTTTCACTTGTTTTTAAATATTTAACCGACTTATATGAAACGCCTTCATATCCTCCTCTCCCTCCTCGCAGCCCTGGCGGCCCTCTCCTCCTGCTCGGGCGACCGCTTCAAGCTCAAGGGGGAGATCTACGACGCCGCCGGCCGCCTGCTCACCCTGGAGAAAGCGGGCTTCGACGGCTCGTGGGTGGTCATCGACTCCACCCGCGTCTCCAAGACAGGCGCCTTCTCCTTCTCTTGCGCCGCCCCGGCCGCTCCGGAAGTCTACCGCCTACGCCTGGACACCGTGCCCTCCTTCGTCTACTTCCCGGTGGAGCAGAAAGAGAGTCTCACGCTGACCTCCTCCGCCTCTGACTTCGGCGTGAAGTACACCCTCGACGGCTCGGAGCAGGCCTCACGCATGGCCGCCTTCGATTCCGAGCTGGTCCAGATGACACGCCATCTCTCCCATCCCGACTCGGCAAAAGCCTTCAAGCGGCGTGTATTCGGCAAATACATGCAGGACGGACAGGGCGACATCACGTCCTACTATGTGCTGACAAAGACCTTGGGCGAAACTCCGCTTTTTGATTCCGAATCCGACGCCGACTACCCCTATTTCGCGGCCGTGGCCACAGCCTTCAAGGAGTTCCGTCCCGACGACCCCCATACGCGCCTTCTCGAGGCCACGACCCTGAGAATGCTCAAGGATCGCAATGCCCGCAAGGGGCGCCAGAACGTGGTCCAGGCCCCGGAGACCGGATACATAGAGATCACCCTCCCGGGCACCGACGGTGCTGAAAAGGCGCTCTCCGCCTCTCTTGGCAAAGGGAAGCCGACCATCCTTGTCTTCTCGATGCTCGGCGACCCCGCCACACCCGCCGAAAACCGCGTCCTGGCGGCGGCTTATCCAGGGGTGGAGATATATCAGGTAGGCATGGACGACGACCAGTATTCCTGGCGCGACGCGGCCTCCAATCTCCCATGGACCAACGTCTACGACGGCAACGGGCCCTCCTCCAAGGCCCTGGCTTCCTACAACGTGGGATCCCTGCCGACATACTTCATCTTCGACTCCACAGGCTCCCTGAAGGCCCGGGCGACCTCCGCCAAGGAAGCCGTCGCCAAGGCCCGTTGAGGAAGCCGACCCCGTAGAGACCCAGACCTTCACACTTCTGACAGACCAACGCCCCTCACCACGCCATGCACCTACAGTCCCGACTCCGGCTCCATCTGCGGGCCATCATCCTCACCGCGCTATGCTCGCTGATGCCGTCCAAGGCACACGCCGAGCAGTCCGATGCTGCAGACCATCTGAAGTTCACCCCCATCGGCACGCTGCTCTTCGATGGCGCCGTCTACGCCTCCCCCACGCATGAGGAGTTTCCGGCAGGGGTGGCCATTCCGGCGATGCGCCTCGGGGTGCAGGTCGACTACGGTAAATGGGGCGTCAAGCTGGAGGCCGGCCTCTCCTACGGAAAGCTCGTCATACGCGACGCCTACTTCCAGTATCGCTTCAACGCCTCCAACATGATCCGGCTCGGATCGATGGTGCACCACTTCAGCTACCAGAACTGCATGGCGGCCTGCAACAAGAACACCATGATCGAGCCTATCACCAACACCGTCTTCAACCAGGGCCAGATGCTCGGCGTGCAGTACTATCACACCGGGGAGCACTTCTTCGCCACCGCCTCGGCCCACGCCGAGCCTGACGCCACCACCCTGGCCACGGGCAAGGCAAAGCTGTCGCGCACGGGCTACGGCCTGCGCTCGCGGATGGTGTGGCACCCCTTCAACTCCGGGGGGCATCTTCTGCAGGTGGGCCTGACCGGCGCCTTCATGACTCCCGAGCGCGAGTCCTCCACCGGGGAGCACGACGCCTTCACGCTCTCGGCTAACTTCCCCACCAAAGTGGCCCAGGTGAAGGCCATCGGGGCCACGCTGAACGACTGCATCAACCGCTGGCAGGTCTCTCCGGAGCTGATGGTCTCGCATGGCCCGGTGGCTTTGGAGACGCAATACGTCTATGCCCGCATCAACCGCCACAGTATGCACCACTTCCAGGGATACGGAGCCTATGTCACCCTGCGCGGCCTCATCCTGGGAGGCGACTATACCTATAGCCGCAACCTGGCCGGCATAGCCACCCCCAAGCCTAAGTCTCTGGAGCTGCTCGCCACCTACAACTATACCTGCCTGTCCGACTCCAAGGCCGGGGTCTTCGGCGGCCGGGTGAGCGACGTGGCAGCCGTGGCCAACTACTACATCAACCGCTGGATGACCGTCCGTCTGCGCTATGGCTACACCTGGGTGCGCGACCGCTCTGCCGAAGGCCCTCACGACCTCGGCGCTCTCCAGACACGTCTCCAAATCATATTCTGAACTTCTGAAAAAATCATTGCACATGGCTGACTGGAAAGACGCACTTGCCGCCTTGGGCTCGACCCTGCCGCCCGCTCCCGAGGGAGAGAACGCCGCCCCGACACCCGCTCCCAAAGACTCCCCTAAGGAGACTCTTCACATAGTGATGGAGCGCAAGGGGCGTGGAGGCAAGACTGCCACCATCATCGAGGGCTTCGAATGCAGACAGGAGGAGCTGGCCGACATCGCACGCCGTCTCCGCCAGCATCTCGGCACGGGGGGAAGTGCCCGCGGCGGCGAAATCCTCCTGCAAGGCGACTGCCGCCAGAAGGCGGCCGCTCTGCTGCGCGAGATGGGCTACAAGGTGAATGGAGCCTAAGCCTCCCACCACTTCCACCACTCCCACCACTCCCACCACTCCCAAAGACATGCTTACCATTCAACGCGCATCGGCCGGATCGGGCAAGACGTATGCCCTGGCCAAGAAATATCTGTGGTTCCTGCTGACGGTAGTCCCGGTGGGCGGGGGCAGGCGACGTCTGCGCCGCCCTGCGGAGATTCCCGACGCAGCCTCCCACATCCTGGCCATAACCTTCACCAACAAGGCCACCAACGAGATGAAACAGCGCATCGTGGAGAAACTGGCCTCCCTGGCCTCCGCCACGGCGCCGGGCCGCGACCCCATGAAGGCCGACTATATGAAGGACTTCTGCCACGATCTGGCAGAGACGCCGCAACACGTCTCCGAAGTGGCCGCCATCGCCCTGCGGGAGCTGCTCAACTCCTACGGCGACTTTCACGTCACGACCATCGACTCTTTCTTCCAGACAGTCCTGCGCACGTTCGCCTACGAGACCGATCTGGACGACAATTATTCCCTCGAGCTCGACAGCGAGTATGTGGCCCGCGTCGGGATGGACTCCATGCTCGAAGACATCAACGAGGCCACTCCCTCCGAAGAGACACGCTTCTGGCTCAATCTCATCATGGAGCGGCGTGCCGAGACGGGGAGGAGCTGGAACGTCTTCCAACGCACCCCCTCGCGCCACTCTATCTACAAGGAACTCATCGACGTGGTCAAACGCATGGAAAAGGAGGACTTCAAGATGGTGCGTGCCTCGCTCGACCGCTATTTCGACACCAACCCCGACCTGCGCTCCGTCTATTCGGCGCTCAGCGACAAGTATGAGGCCCCCATCCGCGAGGCGCACGCCGAGATGCAGCGCCTTGCAAAGGAGATACAGGACTTGTGCCTCTCCGAGGGGTTGTCGCTCACGGAGGAGGCCGAGAAGAATCTCAACGGACGCATCGAAAAGGCCCTCTCCACACTGTGGCACTCGGAGAAGTCTGCCAACGGCACATCGGTAGGGTTCTCCGTGAAGGGGCGCCCTGCCAAGCCCGAGAACGTGTTGAGCACCTCCGCGCGTCCCCGGCTCAAAGGGACGCCTCTTGCTGCCCGGCTCCACTCACTGGTGATGGAGTTCTATGACGCGCATGACCGATGGCTCGGCATCCTCAACTCCGGACAAAGCGGCCTCTGGATGCTCTATCGGGCCAACCTCCCATACCTCGGCCTGCTGCAGAGCGTGCGCGGCCACATACGGCGTTTCCTTGAAGACAACAACATGGTGGAGCTCGCCGAGACCAACTCCATGCTGCGCCGCATCATAGGCCATGACGACACGCCTTTCATCTATGAACGCCTTGGCACCCGCCTCAACCATTTCCTGATCGACGAGTTCCAGGACACCTCTCTACTGCAGTGGCTCAACCTGCGCCCTCTGCTGAGCGAGAGCGAGGGGCGGGGGCACGACAACCTCATCATCGGCGACGCCAAGCAGAGCATCTACAGATTCCGCAACGCCGATCCCTCGCTCATCACGTCCGTGGTGCCCGAGGCATTTCCGGGCCATAAGGCTGCCGGGATGTCGATAGCCGAAAACACCAACTGGCGTTCGGACCTGCGCATCGTGCGCTTCAACAACTACTTCTTCAACGCCCTGGCCGCGATGCTGGACTCCGACGGCAAGGTGCCGGACCTGGCCGACGGCATCGACCGCTCGATGAAGTCGCTTTATGCGGGCATCGTGCAACATTCGCACCACCGCGAGGAGCAGGGATACGTAGAGGTCAACCTCATAACCAAACGCTCCGACGAAGAGGCCGGAGAGCTCCCTCCGCACTACCACGACATAGCCGACCTCATCTTCCGCCTGCGCGAACGCGGCTATGCCCAGCGCGACATCGCGGTGCTCGTGGAGAAGCACGACCAGGCCGCCCAGACCATCGAGGCCCTGATCGAATGGAACGACGCCAACGCCGGCCTGCACCTGCCCATCGACTTCATCTCCGACCAGTCCCTGCTCCTGGGGGCCTCGGAGGCCGTGCGCCTCGTCATAGGCGCCCTGGAGTCGATATGCGCCGCCCTTCGTCCCGAGATACGCACGGGAGAGGAACGCCGGCACAAGGGGGTGGCCGACTGGGACAACATACGGTGCAACTTCAACTTCTTCGCCATGAGCCATCCGGAGATGTCCCCTGCCGAGCAGCTCAACGCCTTCCTTGCCTCCGAGCACTCGGCCGACGCCCTCTCCGACATGCTGGCCTCCATGCAGGCCGTCACACTCCCGGCCATCGTGGAGGCGGTGGCCGACAAGTTCATCCCCCCCTCCCTGCGCAACGCCGACGCCCCCTACCTGGCGGCCCTGCAGGATGCGGTGGCCGACTACTGCCAGGGATATTCTGCCGACATAGCGTCGTTCCTCGACTGGTGGCGCCTGCGCGGGGCAAACATCTCGATATCCTCCCCCGAGGAGACGGACGCCGTGCGCATCATGACCATCCACAAGTCCAAAGGGCTGGAATTCGCCTGCGTCATCATTCCCTCGGCCTCGGCCCCCTTCTCCCCCTCCGCCACATCCAGGCCTGAATGGAGATGGGTGGAGCCGGTCCTCCCCGAGGCACCCGACATGCCCCCATTCGTGCCTGTCGACACCGACAAGACCCTCGAAGGGACCCCTCATGCAGGCGAATACGGACACTATCTCTACCTGCACCGCATGGACAAGATGAACGCGGCCTACGTCGCCTTCACACGCGCCGTGCACGAACTCTACATCTTCGCCCCCGTGGTCATGGACAAGAAGACGGGCGCCATACGCAACAACAACTCCCCGGGCCACGCCCTCTATCAGCTGCTGACGGAAATGGACGCGAACCCCAACGGCCACGACATGGAGATGCCGGCCCCCGACGAGCTGGAGATATCCGACACCGGCCTGAAAATCTCCTACGGAGAGCTTCCCGACCCCAGCTCCTTCGCCAAGAAAGAGGCTTCCTCCGCTTCCCAGGGCAACGACGGGCGCGTCATCGGCGAATATTATGTCAACTCCGGACGCGCGTTGCTGGCATACACCAATGCGGACGTGCCGGAAGCGACTGATGGAGAGGAGGAGGATCCGCGGGCCGAAGGCAACCTCCTGCATGCCGCCATGGCCGACATCCGCACGCCCCGCGACGTGGAGCGCGCCGTCTTGCGGCTGAAGGTGCAGGGACTGGTGGCGCACGACCGCGTGAAACCCCTCGCCGACCTGCTGCACAAGGCTCTCGACTCGGTCGCCTCGCGTGGCTGGTATGACGGCTCCTGGCAGGTCGTCAACGAGCGCCCGGTCATCTCCGCCGCATGCCCCGACCGACGCCCCGACCGGCTGATGGTGTCGCCCGACGGACGCCATGCCGTCGTGGTCGACTATAAGTTCGGGGCCTATCACTCGGATTCGCGCTATCGCCGGCAGGTGGAGGGATACGTGGGCGCGCTCCTTGAGACGGGGAGGTTTGACACCGTCTCCGGCTATCTATGGTACGTCAAAGAGGGGATTGTGGAGGCGGTTTGAGCCTCTGGATTTGCAAATGTGGCCATAAAAAGCTAACTTTGCACCGATAACCAACCGATTTAGACTTTGGACACAGACCCTTTACCATGCCCCAGCGCATCGGTCAGCCTTGTATTATTGCTCCACCGCGCCATTGAGTTCGTGGCTCCGGACTCGTGGGGCACATGGGCAGTGCTGCTCATAGTGGCGGCATGCTGCCTTCTGATGTCGGCCTTCGTCTCGGGCAGCGAGATAGCCTTCTTCGGCCTCACGCCTCAGGAGATCGACGACCTGCGCGAGTCGGAGACCCCCGACGACCTCCGGGCCACGCGGATGCTCGACGATTCAGAGCGGCTTCTGGCCACCATACTGATCACCAACAATCTGGTCAACATCACAATGGTGGTGGTGCTGACCTTCGCCATCAACCAGGTGGTGCGTTTCAACAGCGAGGTAGTCAACTTCCTGGTGCAGACGGTGCTGCTGACGTTCCTGCTGCTGCTCTTCGGGGAGATCTTCCCCAAGCTCGTGGCGCGCGGACGCACTATGCGCTGGGTGCGCATGGCCACCCCGGGAGTCTCGGTCCTGTTCCGGTTGTTCAAACCCCTGGCAATGATGATGGCACGCTCGACGAACGTGGTCAGCCGACTTGTGACCAAGAAGCACGAAAGCGTCACCACCGACGAGCTTGAAAAGGCCCTGGAGATATCGGACGTCAAGGATGGCGACGACAAGCGAATGCTCGAAGACATCCTCTCCCTCTCTGACAAGGAGGTGAGCGAGGTCATGGTCTCGCGTGTGGACGTCACCGACATCGAGTATCACGCCACTTGGGACGAGGCCATGCGCGTGATCCTCGATTCGGGCTACAGCCGCATCCCTGTCTACGACACCTCCCAAGACACCATCCGCGGCATCCTCTACGCCAAGGACCTCCTCCCCTACATAGGACGCCGCGACAGTTCGTTCCAGTGGCAGAAGTTGATCCGCGAGGCTTACTTCGTGCCCGAGTCGCGCAACCTGGGCGACATGCTCGAAGACTTCCGGCGCCGAAAGATCCACATCGCCATCGTGGTCGATGAATACGGCGGCACGAGCGGCATCGTCACCCTGGAAGACATCATCGAGGAGATCGTGGGGGAGATCGACGATGAATACGACGACCGCAAGTCGCTATATCGCCGCATAGCCCCTGACACCTACATCGTGGACGCCAAGATACCGCTCGGGGAGTTTTGCCGCGCCGTGGGCGTCGACGAGGAGGAGCTGCAGCCCGTCGGCGAGGCCGAGACATTGGCCGGACTCCTTCTGGAGATCAAGGGTGACTTTCCGGAGCGCAAGGAGGCCCTGCATCGCGGGCCGTGCAATTTCCTGGTACTCAATCTCGAGAAACATCGCATCACGCAAGTCCGCGTAATGGTAAACAGAAACTGAAAACACATGGAGACAGATTTCATATATTGGCGCCATGACACTCCCACGGGCATACGCGTGGAGGAGGTCTCCGGCGCGGAAGACCGCAAGGGGCGCGTGTGGCTCCTCATGGCCCGGCAGGTATATGCCGAAAACGGCGGCGAGGTATATCGTGTCATCGACCATTTCCCTTCGGGGGCGCCTTACCTCGACGGCGCCCAGGCTCGCATATCGGTGGCCCATACCGACGGCATGCTGGTCGTGGCCTCGCTGCCGCGCACTCCGGAGGCCGACCTTAGCTCCTTCTCGCCCCGCAGCGCCTTGGGTGTGGATGTGGAGCGCGCCGACCGCGAGCAGGCGGTTCGTGTGCGCGAGCGTTTCCTACATCCCGACGAACTGCCGATGGTGCCCTCCGACGACCTGGCGGCCAACGTCTTGGCCTGGACCTGCAAGGAGGCGATGCTGAAGGCCGGCATGGACAGCAGCGTCGACATACGCGAGGCCCTGCGCATCCTGACGCTCCCCGACCCCTCCACCGGCGCCGTAGGCCACGGACGCCTCACCCTCCCCGACGGCCGCACCGAAGACCTCGAGCTCTACTCCTATCCCTCGGAAGGCTTCATCGTCACTCTCGCCTACTCCCCCAAGTGCGCCAAATTCAAAAAGTCCTGACCCCCAGCCCCCGATCCCTACAAACGCACTAAAAAATAGTAAAACAAACGCACTAAAAAATAGTAAAGCTGGCTCACTAAAAAATAGTAAAGCTGGCTCACTAAAAAATAGTAAAGCTGACTCACTAAAAAATAGTAAAACAAACCAGCACCATCTTTGATCTATGGCTCCGATAGCACAACTAATGGCTGATTCACTCGAACAGCTACATTCGCTCCAGCAACAAAACCCGCATCTGGTGTTGAAGGGGACGGAGCAGTTGTCGCGTGTCCATTTGAAGAGGTTGCTAGACAACGGATGGCTTCAAGAGGTGATAAAAGGATGGTACATACCTTCACGTCCCGGTAGCGAGGGCGACACCACGGTATGGTATACCTCTTATTGGCATTTCGTGAAGGCATATCTTGATTCCAGATTCGATGGCAGGTGGATCCTGATGCCTGACCAATCCCTTGACGTGCATTCGGGAAAAGCTGTCGTACCTACCCAACTCATCATAAAGGCCCCGACGGCCTCCAATACCACCGTCAGCCTTCCATTCGGCCACTCCATCCTGGCCATCAAGAGCGAGATCCCCGAGGGTGCCTATGTCGAGCCGCAATATGGGCTTAGGCTTTATGCCCTGGAGGAGGCCTTGATTTATGCCTCCCCGGCATACTTTGAGCGAGATGAGGTAGCCGCACGCACTTGTCTCTCGATGGTCAAGGATGTGTCGGGGATGTTGCGGATACTTCTGGCCTCGGGTGCAACCTCCCGGGCAGGGAGGATGGCCGGCGCACTGCGCAACAATGGCCAGACCGCATTTGCCGACGAGATTCTCGCTACAATGAGAGAATTTGGGTATAAGATCACCGAGATAGACCCTTTTGACGCCCTCTCCCCTGTTCCCTATCGTCCGGAGGTGTCGCCTTATGCAGCAAGGCTCAGGCAGATGTGGGCATCCATGCGAGAGCAGGTGATAGCCAATTTCCCGATTCAGCCGGGTAAGGTCCCGGACGTGGATGCCTATCTACACAACGTGGATGAAAAATATCTGGAGGATGCCTATCACTCGCTTTCCATAGAAGGGTATCAAGTGTCGAGAGAGTTGATAGAGAAAGTGCGCTCCGGCAATTGGCATCCCGACACGGACGACAAGGAGCACAAACGCGCTCTTGTGGCGCGTGGATACTTTCAGGCGTTCAATGCCGTCAAGTACTCCATAAAGCGGATTCTTGATGGTGGCAACCCCGGCGAAGTCCTCACCAACGACCATGCCACGTGGTACCGCCAGATGTGGATGCCTTTTGTCACCACGGGCATTCTCACCCCCTCAGACCTTATAGGCTACCGTAAGAGCCAGGTTTACATCCGAGGTTCCAAACACATACCCCTCAATCCGGAAGCAGTCACAGATGCGATGCCGGTCCTTTTCGAGCTTATTTCCTCCGAGCCGGACGCGCGTGTCCGTGCCGTGTTGGGCCACTTCATGTTTGTTTACATCCATCCCTATATGGACGGCAACGGCAGGATGGGGCGCTTCATCCTCAACGCCATGCTCGCGTCCGGTGGTTACCCATGGACGATCGTTCCTCTCTCCCTAAGAGCCGACTACATGAAAGCTCTCGAAACGGCAAGCGTAGACGGCGACATCACCCCCTTCACCCGCTTGCTCGCCACCCTCGTGACAGCTTCGTGATCACCCAGTTTAAATTATCTCTCCCACATTCAATCGTAAAAACAGCATGAGACAGTTATTTTGGATAGTGGTGGCTATAGCTGCCGTGATGTTGGCATCGTGTAAAGGCTCGGAGGCGCACCTCGGAAAGAAAATCGACGACGCCGAGGTCGTCATGAGCTCCAACACCGACAGCGCAATGTCAATGCTGGATGCCATCGACCCCTCCGAGCTGACGACCGACTCCATACGGGCCAAATATCACTACCTGAAAGCCTACGGGCATATGCGCCAAAACCGCTCGATGATCGCCGACTCCTTGGTGGCGGTGGCTAACCAATATTACCGGGGGAAGGATCTGGTCAGGGGGATCCGCAGCGGGTATGCGCTGGCATATTACAAATTTTGGGTTGGCGACACTCCGGGAGCCCTCTCCATGCTCGACTCCCTGGCCAACCTCCCCGACGTGCCCGATTCCCTTATGGTGCAGACGCTCCGCATCCGCTCCCTTCTCGGGGCTTCGGAGTATCAAGGCGCCGAACTCGTACCCGTGGTCAAGAGGCTATATGCCCTCGAGACCGACTCACTCAGAAAACAGGAGGCCAAATACATCCTCCTCTCGGCCTACGAGTATGCCCAGCAGATGGACTCCGCATTGCTGCTCATCGACGACCTCATCCGATACGCCACCTCACACCGTTGGGGCGACAAGCAATTCATGCTGGAGCTTGAGAAGGCGCAGATTTTGGGGGAGATGGGACGCACCCGGGAAAGCGACGCCCTGGTGGACGGGATATTCCGCAAGTCTTCTCCCGACAATGGCGCGGCCGACATCCTCTATATACAATACGCAATCAATGCGCTCAATTCCGGCAATCCCGGCCTCGCATCCCGCCATCTGGCAGTGGCGGACAGCATGGCGGTAAAGCTTGGCAGAAACGAGGACACCTACTATCGCAGCTACAGCAACCTGCTTCATGCCATGATCGACTTCTCCCGAAGCGGGAAGATGAAACTGGCCCATATCAATGGCGTCTACAACCGCCAGCAGGAGCACAACAACCGCATCAAGGCCTCCCAATGGGAGTCGGAGCGTGGCGCCCTCCTGCAGGAAAGCCGTGCCCTCGCCCTAAAGGCGGAGAGCGAGCATAAGACCGTCCTTATATTGGTCATCGTCTTTGTCAGCTTGCTTCTGCTCCTCGGGGCCGGATGGATGATAAGGCAACGCAGGCAGCGTGAGCTCGAAAACGAGGAGCGTGCCGAGGCACTGCAAAAGATGGTCGACGAGTTGAAATCCGCCCCGGCGCCCAAAGAGACCGACACCTCAACGCCCTCTGCCTTGCGCCGGGCCATGCTTCAGCAGCTCGGCATCATCAAGATGGTGGCGGAGACCCCCACTGCAGAAAACCGCGACATGCTCCGGAAGATCTCCTCCATCGACAGCGACACCAAAGGGGAACTGGTCAACTGGCCGACCGTGTTTGAGGTCATCAACAATCTCTACTCCGGCTTCTACGACAAGTTGCACTCCCAGTACGGCTCCACTCTCACCCCGAAGGAGGAGCAGATCATCGTGCTCATGATGGCCGACTTCTCTACCAAGGAGATCAGCGTCATCACAGGGCAGACCACCTCCACCATCTACGTGCGCAAATCCTCCATCCGCAAGAAACTCGGAGTCCCCGAGAAGGAAGACATCCTCCTTTTCCTCCAAGACCACCTCACCCGCTAACAGGCGCCTCCCCACTTTCTTAAGTCCCCATTAAGACACGAAGGGCCAATGTTAAGACTTTAAATCATCCACTCGCTGACACTCAGCGATTTAAAATCCATGGCTTAAAACTTTTGCATTTGGAGATAAGACCCTTTTAGGCGTAACTTTGCACCAGAAAATCAAACACATCTGATGCAAATGAACAAGAAGATCCAAATGCTCGCCATCGCATACCTGATGGCTTTTATCACCCTCTCATCCTGTGGCTGGAATGTCGGCAAGGGCGACATGCGCGACCGTAACATCGGCGAGGCTGTACTCACCCACCTCGACTCCATCCCTCATATTGAATACGTGGGACTGGCCGACACGCACGACCTCGGCGACGGCACTTTCCAGGCCGTGGCAATCTACTACGTCGTCGACTCCCTTGGCAACAAGACGGAGCACAATGCCCGGCTCACGACCAACGCCGACGGCTCCGAAATCCTGGAATGGGAAGAGCTGGGAAGCCACGTACTCGGCGACACGAAACAGAAAATCACCGACAAGATGCACCAGAAAGGCCTCGACATGGACGACAGCCTAATCGACGCCCTGATCGACATCAAACGCCGCTCCCGGTAATATGCCTATATAAAGACAGCGATTTGAGACTCGCTTCACCTTACGACCTAATTTAAAGCTTGCGGATCACGCGGCAGGGATTGCCGACAGCAAGCGAGTTGGAGGGGATGTCCTTGGTGACGACGCTGCCGGCGCCGATGACGCAGTTGTCGCCGATCGTCACTCCGAGCACTACGACCACGTTGCCCCCAATCCACACATTGTCGCCCACCGTAATCGGGCGCGCATACTCCAGCCCGGCGTTGCGCTGCTCCACGTCGAAGGGATGACCTGCGGTATAGAACCCGCAGTGGGGGGCGATGAACACGTTGTCGCCAAACTTCACCTTCGCGCCGTCCAGGATCACGCATCCGATGTTCATGTAGAAATTCTCCCCCACCTCGATATTGTAGCCATAGTCGCAGTGGAAGGGGGACTCGATGATAAACGACCCCTTGTGGGCGCCTAACAGCCCCTCCAGCAGCACCTGCCGCTTCTCCCCCTCAGCCGGAGAGAGGGAGTTGATCTCATGCAGTTTGATCTTGCACGTCTTGCGCTCGGCTATCAGCCCCGCGTCATAGTTGGCGTCGTAAAGCTCCCCTCGGAGCATCTTCTCTTTCTCGCTCATATCAGTTATCTGAATTTGTCATCGCAAATTTACGCATTTCTCCTCTATTCTGCAAACCTTTCTCACCAAGGCCATAGGAGACCCGGCTGTAGGGTTGCTTCCTGGAGCAGGGGCTATCCACGCGTAGCCGCTACCCTGCAAAACGGATGCTCCGGGG
>CAZHCM010000026.1:13917-16450 GCA_964531005.1 uncultured Sangeribacter sp.
TGGAGCAGGGGCTATCCACGCGTAGCCGCTACCCTGCAAAACGGATGCTCCGGGGAGGCTCCCTATTTTCTTAAGCCTTCATTAAGGCAAAGCTGTCATGTATTAAGACTTTTAATACATATATCCTTTGATAATCAGGAGTTTAAAATTAAAGAATTAAGACTTTGGCACTTGGAGATAAGACCCTTTTAGGCGTAATTTTGCACCAGAAAATCAACCACCAAACTGATGCAAATATGAAAAAGACCTTTTCCATCTGCATGGCCATCGCGGCCATCCTTCCGGCCATGGGCCGCGAGATCACCGGGCAGGTGATCGGCGAGAATCAAACCCCGCTGGACTTCGTCAACGTGGTGCTCTATCGCGACTCCACCTATCTCACAGGCGCAGTGACCGACACCGACGGCCGATTCGAGATCCTTACGGATGCCGACGGCCATCTGTCAGCCAAACTCTCCTATGTGGGCTACGAATCCCTCACCGCCGATGTACCTGTCTCAGGCGATCTCGGCGTCCTCACCCTCACACCGGCATCTGTAAGCCTCGGGGAAGTGGTGGTCAGCGCCTCCCGCCCCTCCACCACTATGAAGGGCAACGCACTCGTCACCAATGTCGAGGGGAGCTCGCTATCCATCGCCGGCACCGCCAACGACGTCCTGGCACGCGTGCCCATGGTCATCGACAACGACGGCACGCTTGAGGTCTTCGGCAAGGGAGCCCCCGCCGTCTATATCAACGGCCGAAAGGTCAACGACCTCCAGGAGCTCTCCCAACTCAACTCCCAGGACATAAAGAACGTGGAGGTCATCACCAATCCCGGCGCGGCATATGCCGCCGACGTCAAGTCGGTGATCCGTATCCGCACCAAGCCCCCCAAGGGGGATGGATGGAGCGGCACCCTCCGCACCGACAACGGCTTCCAACACTACTTCCGCACCGGCAACTCCATCGACCTCAAATATCGCACCCGTGGCCTGGAGATCTTCGCCAACTACGGCTGGTGGTACGGCCATAACCGCTTCGACCGCCTCAACGACATGACCACCACGACCTCGGGTGGCACCTTCCATCAGTCAGTCGGCACGATAGGCAAGGAGCGCTATAACGACATGACCGGCAAACTCGGTTTCTCCTGGATGATCAACGACCGCCACAGCATCGGAGCCTACTACCAGAACAGCTACAACCGTCACCTCACCACGGGCACCATCCCCAGCGAGGTGTGGCAAGACGGCTCCTTCCTCGAAAGATACGACTCGGATGTCAGAAACAGGAACACCTCCCTCCCCCGCCATAACGCCAACATCTACTACAACGGCTCCATTGGCAACCTCGGTATCGACTTCAACGCCGACTACATCTGGTATAAGAACCGCGAGATGAGTCTCAACGACGAACTCAGCTCCTCCGGCGACGACCGGGCTGTCAACACCTCCTCCACCAACCGCAACCGCATGTTTGCCGAGAAACTCGTCCTGAGCCATCCCCTATGGCAGGGTATGATAGAGGTGGGCGAGGAGTACACCGACACCCGCTCGACCAATGTCACCTCAGCCAACATCCCCGAAATCCCCGATGCCGACAACCGTGTGGACGAAAGCAACGTCGCAGCCTTCGTAGAGATCGGCCAGCGTCTGGGGCGCTTCATGGTAGGCGTGGGCCTGCGATACGAGCATGTGAAATTCGACTACTACGAGATGGGAGCCCTGCGTGAAGGCCAGAGCAAGACCTACAACAACCTCTTCCCCTCCCTCAACATCGCCACGCAGGTCGGCCCTGTACGCATGGGCCTCAACTACTCCGGCAAGACGGTGCGACCCGGCTACGGCCAGCTTGACGGGGCCATATCCTACATCAACCGCCTCACCTATGAGACCGGCAACCCCTACCTGAAACCCATCAAGATGCAGACGGTGGAATTCATGGCCCAGTGGCGCCAGTACTTCGCCCAGCTATCGTACACCTACTTCAAGGATGGCATCTATCACGTCACCGAGCCGTACGGCCCCGAGGGTGAGGCTACCATCATCCGCACGGCCAACCTTGACCATCGCCACTATTTCCAGGCTTTCGTGGGGGCGCAGTTCCAGGTGGGCATATGGCAGCCGCGCGTCAACGTCGGCGTGATGAAGCAGTGGCTCACGCTGCCCGTCAACGGCCATGACATCAAGATGGACACCCCGGGATTCATGCTCCAGTGGCAGAACGCCATCCATCTCCCCATGGACATCTGGCTGAACGTGGACGCCCAACTGATGACCCCGACCTGGGACGCCAACATGAAGCTCACCAACTACCCCTGGCACCTTAAGGCCAAGCTCTACAAGGGCTTCTTCCACGACGCCTTGGGCGTCACCCTTGAGGCGAAGGACATCTTCGACTCCGCCAAGAGGGATGCCTACCTTTGCAGCGACGCCGTCCAGATAGTGCAGAAGGACTTCTCCCCCGGCCGCCAGGTGATGCTCACCCTGCAATACCGCTTCAACACCACCCGCAACCGCTACCGAGGCACCGGCGCCGGCAACTCCGAAAA
>CAZHCM010000026.1:16550-19006 GCA_964531005.1 uncultured Sangeribacter sp.
GCTTCAACACCACCCGCAACCGCTACCGAGGCACCGGCGCCGGCAACTCCGAAAAAGACCGCTTCTGATCCCCTTGCCCCGGCACGCCCCCCTCACCTGCCGACAAACCGGCTCCGCGCAAGACAGATGCGCGGAGCCGGTTTGTCGGCAGGTGAAGGCCTCTCCCGGTCTGACCTCTGACCTAAAAAAGCCGTCACTTAAGGATGGCGGAGCCGACGGAGGAGGCGCCTCCCAGCTCGTTGTTGCGGTTGACCTTCTTGCCGTAGAGGAAGGTGTAGGAGACGCGCATGGAGATCTCCGGGGCCATCCCCATGTTCCACTCCCAGGAATGACTGGAGTAGTGGTCCGAATCGAAGTCGGCATATGACCGCCCCTTGTTAAACCAGTTCGAACTGCTCAAGGTCATCTTCAACTCCCCCAGGGCATAGTTGATCGACACCCCGTAGCTGCTCTCCTTGACGCGCGTCACCTGCCCGTAGCTCCACGCCCCGAGATACTTTGCCGGCGTCGAATAGTTGGCCGAGAAGGAGAAATTGCCCAGGAAGTAGTTGACACGCAGCGACCCGCGCAGGTCGTTGAGCGACTGCGCGTCGACACCCGTCAGCACCACGCGGTTCCCCTTCACCGAAGCCGTCAGGTTGAGGGCGTTCCCAAGGAGCTTCAGCGACCCGGAGATCACCCCTATCCAGTCGTGGGCCGTGCCGCTGTTGATCGTGCGGCGCACGAGACCATTGTAGCCCGGTAGCACCATGTACTCGTATGCCTGCTTGTGCGGATTCCCCTCATACTGGGCATAAAACGAAAAACTGAGCTTGTCCGTCGGGATGAAGTTGTAGGAGACGTCGACCATCTGGAAGATGGTGTTGCGAAGGCCAGGGTTGCCCATGAGCCACATCAGCTCGTCGCTCTGCACGATGGCGGTGTTGGAAGCCGCGGGGCCTGGATGGCTGTTGCCCCACCAGGCGGAGATGCTCGCCGAGTGTCGGGAATTGATCTGGTACTGCAGCTGCATTCCAAGTCGAGGATTCCACTGCTCGAGGGTGTTGATGCCGTTGACGCGCCCGATGACATACGACGCCCCGACACGCGAATACAGGCTCAGGCCGATGGCCCAGTTCTGCATGTATTCGAGGAAGAGCATGTTTTCCGACGATACGAGTTTCTGGCGGTCGACATACGAGCCCGCGTAGCGCGTGTCGTAGATGGAGGTGTAGGTCATCAGCGAGGTGCGGAAGGTGTTATTGTGCCCCAGCCCCTTGGAGTAGGATAGGTTGGCGTTGGGGGTGTAGACCCGTTCGCGATTGTCGTTGATGATCGGGTCGAGGTCGCCGAGACGGTAGGAGGAGTTGCGGCGGGTGTTGCCGTAGGAGAAGTTCCAGCTGAATACCAGGGTGTTCTCCTTAGGCATCAGGAAGTAGTACCTGCCATAGATGGAGGGGCTCAGCGTCAGCGTCTCCTCGGCGCGGCGCGACTGGGAGGAAGGCAACAGGTCTTCTGAGAAGAAGACGTGGGCGTCGACGTTGTTGTCGGGATTGTCGTTGCGGAAGAAGGATACCTTATGCTCTATGCCCATCTTGTCGGTGGTGTACATCGCCCTGAGAGAAGCCCACTGGCTGTTGTGCTGGGATAGGCCGGCGTCGGTGACCGACGTGCGGTCGAGAAGGTCGATATGGCGCCCGTCAAACTCGAAGTCGCGGAAGGTGGCGGTGGCCACTCCCTTGGTCTTGTCGATGCGCTGGAACTCACCGCCGACCGAGGCGTCGAAGGTCCAGCTTTTCCTGACAAACTTGGAGTAGACATCCCCCATGCCGTTCAGGTCCTGGATCACGCTCCCGCCGGCGGAGACGGTGGTGTATCCGCCCCACTCGTACTGGTGCATGATATAGTTGATGACATACTGTGCGCTCTCGAAGCGGGGGTCCTGGGGATATTCCAGCACCTCGACTCGCATCACGTCCTGCGTCCTCATGCCGGCCAGGTCCTGCTCGGTGGCGGGGATGTAGTCGATGAAGATCTTGACGTCGCGGTTGCCGATGAGTTTCACCGCGCCATCGGGAGAGATGTCGAGCTGGGGGATGGCCATCAGCTGGAGGAGATTGGTGGCGCTCATTGCCAGTCGCTTGGTGCGTTTGTCGGGTGTGTATTCCACGCCATACTTGATGACGCGCTGAGTGCGCCCCTCGACCACGAGCTCGTCCAGGTCGGTGATCCTGTCTGCGGCTACGGAGTCTGCGGCGATGGAGTCTGCGACAGTCTGCGTCCCGGCGAGCGCCGGGAGCGGTAGGAGGAATGGAAGCAAGAGTATAGGTTTCATCTTCTATGCGTTTTTATGCCGGCCTTAATAGCCGGCGGGTTAATATCTGCCCCATGACTAACAAAGCGCGTGCCAAAGCGCACAAATCCCTAAGTCACAAGTCATTGACCAAAACAGACAATGTCCGAAATCGTACACTTCG
>CAZHCM010000027.1:0-18864 GCA_964531005.1 uncultured Sangeribacter sp.
ATTGCCGTTTCAAGCGTAGCGGCATCAAGTATATCGACTACAAGGATCCCGAGTTTCTGAAGAAATTCCTCAACGAGCAGGGCAAGATCCTTCCCCGCCGCATCACCGGCACCTCGCTGAAGTTCCAGCGTCGTGTGGCCCAGGCCGTGAAGCGTGCGCGTCACCTGGCGCTTCTGCCCTACGTGACGGACCTGATGAAGTAAGAGAGAGTTTCAACAAGGACATCCACACTGACACAAAGCACACAAGCAATGATCATCATACTGAAAGAGAACGTACAGGACCTTGGCTACAAGGACGACGTAGTGGAGGTGAAGGACGGCTACGGCCGCAACTACCTGATACCTCAGGGGAAGGCTGTGATAGCCACCAAGTCAGCTCTGAAGCAGCTTGAGGAGGACAAGAAGCAGCGCGCCCACAAGCTGGCCAAGATTCTGGCCGACGCACAGGAGGCCGCCCAGGCCATCGAGGGCGTGAAGCTCGTGATCCCGGCCAAGACCAGCGCCACCGGCACCGTCTTCGGCTCCGTAGGCCCCGTGCAGATCGCCGAGGCATTCGAGAAGCTCGGCCACAACATCGACCGCAAGATCATCTTCGTCAAGAACCCCGTCAAGGAGGTCGGCGTCTACACCGCCACCGTCCGTTTCCACAAGGATGTGGCAAGCGAGGTAGAGTTCGAGGTGATCGCCGAGACCGAGGAGGCGTAAGCCCCGAAGCCAGAGGCAGGAAAATACCGGCTCCCGAAGGCGCATTGCGCCCTCGGGAGCTTTTTTCTTTTGGTAAATTGGGGAAAAATGGCTACTTTTGTAGAAAAGAAATTAAAGCTTTGATTTGACATGAAATTTAACGTCCCTGGCAAGGCCCTCTATCAGCAGATGACGGCCGTGAGCAAGGTGCTCAACGCCAAGAATGCCCTCAGCATACTCGACAACTTCCTCTTTGAAATCACCGACAACCGCCTGACCATCACGGGCTCCGACTCCGAAAACGTGATGTCGGCCTCCCTGGAGGTGCTCAACCCCGACATGGACGGCAGCGTGGCCATACCCGCCAAGCGTCTCCTGGAGGTGGTCAAGGAGGTGTCCAACCAGCCCCTTACCTTCGAGATCGACGACGCCACAAAGAAAGTGACCGTGAAGTACATGAGCGGAGAGTTCGCCTTCATGGGAGTGGACGCTGCGGAATTCCCCGTGGCCGGCAAGGCCCCCGAGAACGCCACCCATCTCGAAATGCCCGCGCCAGTGGTGGTGAAGGGCCTTGAGATGACCCTCTTCGCAGTGAGCACCGAGCAGATCCGCCCGATCATGACAGGCATCTGCGTCGACGTGCACGCAGAAGACATCACCTTCGTCAGCTCCGACACCCACAAGCTGGTGCGCTACATCAACACCCTCTACAAGCCCGGGACAGAGCTGAAATTCATCCTTCCCTCGAAGCCGGCCTCCATCCTGAAGTCGCTTCTCGACAAGGAGGAGGGGGGAGTGGTGATCGACCTCGACGACAAGAGCGCCGTCTTCACCTTCGGCGACTATCGCCTGAGCTGCCGCTTCATCAAGGGCAACTATCCCAACTACAACCGCGTCATACCGAAGGACAACCCCTTCACCGTGACAATCGGCCGTGGAGAGTTGCTGTCGGCGGTGCGCCGCGTGTCGCTCTTCGCATCGAAGGCCTCCAGCCTGGTGCGCCTCGGCATCAGCTCCGACAGCATCAAGCTCGTCAGCCAGGACCTCGACTACGCAACGCAGGCCCACGAGGAGGTCGGCTGCCAGTACGAAGGCAACAAGATGACCATCGGCTTCAACGCCCAGTACATGACCGAGGTGCTCTCCAACCTGGAGGGGGACGAAGTGATCATCAAGCTCTCCGACCCCGCACGCCCCGGACTCTTCATGCCCGCACAGCAGAAGGAGGGTGAGGACGTGGTGATGCTCCAGATGCCGATGCAGGTGATCGAATAACAGCGCAAGCCAAAGAGAGAGATGGAACTATCACTGACACGCCCCCTGATCTTCTTCGACCTTGAGACGACAGGGACCAACACGTCGAAAGACCGAATCGTGGAGATCTCCTACGTCAAGGTCATACCCGACGCCGAGACCGAGCAGGACGTATGGCGCCTCAACCCCGAGATGCACATCCCCGAGGCAAGCACGGCCATCCACCACATCACGGACGAGGACGTGGCCGACAAGCCGACGTTCAGGGACGTGGCCGACAAGCTCCTGGAGATATTCGAGGGATGCGACATCGCCGGCTTCAACTCCAACCGCTTCGACGTGCCCGTGCTGATGGAGGAGTTCGCACGCGCCGGGAAGACGTTCCCGATCCAGGGACGCCGCTTCATCGACGTGCAGAACATCTTCCACAAGATGGAGCAGCGCACGCTCGTGGCCGCCTACCGCTTCTATTGCGGCAAGGAGCTGGAGCATGCGCACAGCGCGCTCGACGACACGCTGGCCACATACGAGGTGCTTAAGGCGCAGCTCGACCGCTACGCCGAGCTGCAGAACGACGTGGACTACCTGGCCGACTTCTCGCGCGTGGGCAACAACGTGGACCTGGCCGGACGCATCGTGCTCAACGAGCAGCGCCAGCCCGTCTTCAACTTCGGCAAGCACCGAGGCAAGACCCTCCTGGAGGTATGGCAGCGCGAGCCGGCCTACTTCGACTGGATGCTGCAGGGAGACTTCCCGAAGAACACGAAGGACGTCATGCTGCGCTACAAATTCGAATACATGAAGCAAAACAGACGCTGAGCCATATGAAGGGAAAGCACATAGTCTTGGGCATCAGCGGAGGAATAGCCGCCTACAAGTCGGCAGCCCTGCTGAGGCTCTTCGTGAAGGCCGGGGCCGAGGTGCAGGTGGTGATGACGCCCAACGGCAGGGAGTTCATCACCCCGGCCACACTGTCGGCCCTGAGCGGCAAGCCGGTGGTCAGCGAGTTTTTTGCCGCCAACACCGGAGAGTGGCACAGTCACGTGGACCTCGGCATCTGGGCCGACGTCATGGTCGTGGCTCCGGCCACGGCGTGCACCATCGGCAAGATGGCCAACGGCATCGCCGACAACATGCTCATCACCACATACCTGAGCGCCAAGGAGCACGTGATGGTGGCCCCCTCGATGGACCTTGACATGTGGGCCCATCCCTCGACGCAGCGCAACGTCGAGACACTGCGCCGCGACGGGGTGGAGATCATCGAGCCCGGCAGCGGGGAGCTTGCCAGCCATCTCGTCGGGAAAGGGCGCATGGCCGAGCCCCAGGAGATCTTCGAGGCCGTGGCCGCATTCTTCAAGAGAGAGGAGGAGGGCAGGGATGCAGGGACCTCGCTGGCGGGGCAGAGAGTGCTCGTGACGGCGGGACCGACATACGAAAGCATAGACCCCGTGCGTTTTATAGGGAATTGGTCGAGCGGCAAGATGGGCGTGGCCATAGCCGACGAACTGGCCTCGCGCGGCGCCGAGGTGGTGCTTGTGGCCGGACCGATGAAGGCCTCGCCGAGCTACCCGGGCGTGCGAAGAATCGACGTGGTCGGAGCCGGCGAGATGCTGGAGGCCTGCGAGCGGGAGTTTGGGGGCTGCACGGCCGCCGTGATGGCCGCTGCAGTGGCCGACTACGCGCCGGTGCGCACCAGCGACCACAAGATCAAGCGCGAAAAGGTGGAGGAGATGACCCTCACCCTGCGCCGCAACCCCGACATCGCCGCCACGCTCGGCGCGCGAAAGGAGGGACGCTTCATGGTGGGTTTCGCGTTGGAGACGGACGACGCCATAGCCAATGGACGGCGCAAGCTGGAGAAGAAGAACCTCGACATGGTGGTGGTCAACAGCCTTGCCGACCCCGAGGCGGGGTTTGAAAAGGACACCAACAAGATCACCATCCTCAGGCGCGACGGCGAGGAGAGGGCTTACGAGGCCAAGAGCAAGCGCGACGTGGCCCGCGACATCGTGGACGCGATGTTCGGAAAGCCGTAGGTGCCGGTCGGCGAAGGCGGAGGAGCCGCGGCCAACGAAACAGAATTAGAAGAGACATATGATCAGAAAACGGATATTGGGCTGGGGAGCCCGCATGATTATGGCGGGCGCCCTTTTGGGAGCCGGGGCTGTGGAAGCCTCGGCCCAGGAGCTGATGTGCCAGGTGGAGGTCAACGCCTCGCAGATCGAGGGCACCAACAAGAGTGTCTTCGAAACCCTGCAGCAGGCTATCAAAGACTACATGAACGAGACGAAATTCACCAACGCCACCTTCGCCAACAACGAGCGCATCGACTGCCGGATGATGTTCACCATCAAGGAATACGAAGGAGACAGGATGAAGGGGGACCTCCAGGTGCAGCTCTCGCGGCCGGTGTACAACAGCTCCTACACGACGACCCTTCTCAACTTCCGCGACACGCGCATCGACTTCGAGTACAAGGAGGGGGACCCGCTGGTGTTTAACGAAAACTCCATCTCCTCCAACCTCGACGCGCTGCTCAACTTCTACGCCTATCTCTTCCTGGCCATCGACTTCGACAGTTTCTCGCCCAAGGGGGGGCAGCCCTTCTACGACAAGGCGGCCGCCGTGGTGCAGAGCGCGCAGTCGCTCGGCGCGATAGGGTGGCGCCCCTTCGAGGACCCCAAGAACCGCAACGGCCTGCTGACATCCTTCACCGACGGCAACATGAGCGGCATACGCGACATGCTCTACAAATACCACCGCAAAGGGCTCGACGAGATGGTGACCAGCCCCGACAAGGGGAGAGCGGCCATCACCGAGTCGCTCCAGGGGGTGGTGGACGCCTACAACGCCGCGCCGATGTCGGCGGCCATCTCGCTCTTCCGCGACTCGAAGCTCGACGAGCTTGTCAACCTCTACTCGAAGACCCCCCAGACGGAGCGCGACCAGGTCTATAACATGCTGCGCCCCCTCTATCCGGCCGACCAGCTGAGGCTCGACGAGATCAAGAAGCCGAGCGAGGCCGTGCCGACCAATCCCAACCGAACAAAGTTTTGAAGAATCATGCTTGAACGCCTGACAATAACCAACTACGCCCTGATCGACGCCCTGGAGATAGAATTCCGCGAGGGGCTGTCGATCATCACCGGCGAGACAGGAGCCGGCAAATCAGTGATGATGGGGGCCCTGGGACTTCTCATGGGAGAGAGGGTGGACTCCAAGGTGCTCTCGGACCATAACGCAAAGGCCACGATAGAGGCGCAGTTTGACAAGGTCTCGCCCTCGGTGCAGCACCTTTTCGCCCACTATGACCTGGATTGGAACGACGGCTCCGTGATAGTGAGACGCGAGATCTCGCCCGGCGGACGGTCGAGGGCCTTCGTCAACGACACCCCGGTGACGCTGCCGACCCTCGGGGAGGTGGCGCAGCAGCTTGTGGACGTGCATTCGCAGAACAGCAACCGCCTGCTCTCTCTGCCCGGACACCAGCTGTGGGTCATCGACGCGCTGAGCGACCACGCAGACCTCATAGCGAGCTACAAGAAGGACTTCCGCGCATACGTCGAGCTGCGCTCCCGCATACGCAAGGCCCGCGAGGCCATCGGCAGGAGCCGCGAAAACCGGGATTTCATCGTCTACCAGCTCGAACAGCTCGACCGCCTCAATCCCAAGCGCGGCGAACTGGCCGAGATCGAGCGGCAATTCGACATACTGAGCGACGCCGACGAGCTCCGCGAAAGCGTCTATGGCGCCTACGCAGCCCTCGACGGAGGTGACGACGGGGCGCTGACGCAGATCACCCGCGCCGGCGAGCTCATCGACGGAGTCAACATCTCCCTCCTCGAGCCTGACGCCGACCAGGGGCAGAACGACGTGCTGACCCGCATCTCGCAGGTGTATATAGAGGTGAAGGACATCGCCGAGACGCTCGAGAGCATGGCTTCGAGCGTGGAGTCGGACCCGCTGACGCTGGCCAAGGTGTCGGAGCGGATGAACGAACTGTACGAGGCGCAGAAGCGTTTCAAGGTATCGGGAGACGACGAGCTCGTCGACCTGCGCGAGCGTCTGCGAGAGCAGCTCGAGAGCATGGACGGAGGCGACATCGACCTCTCCGGCATGGAGCAGAAGGCGAAGGCCCTGGCCCGGCGCCTCAAGGATGAGGCCGACCGCCTGAGCGAGAGCCGCGAGAAGACGGCCCTCGCCTTCGCCGAGCGGCTGACAGCCGAGGCGCGCCCGTTGGGGCTCAAGAACCTGCGCTTCGAGGTGCGCAACACCCGAGGCAAGCTGACCAGCGAGGGGCAGGACAACGTGGAGTTCTGGTGCGCCTTCAACAAGAACCAGGAGCCGCAGCCCATGACGCGCGTGGCCTCGGGGGGCGAGATGTCGCGCCTGACGCTCTGCATCAAGGGTATCATCGCCGACAAGATGAAGCTGCCGACAGTGATCTTCGACGAGATAGACACCGGCGTTTCGGGCGAGATAGCCGACAAGATGGGGGCCATGATGGCCGGCATAGCCGCCGACATGCAGGTCATAGCCATCACGCACCTGCCCCAGGTGGCGGCGCGGGGGAGAAACCATTACAAGGTCTACAAGACCGACCTTGAGGAGAAGACCGTCACCCGGGTGAAGGCCCTCGAGGAGAAGGACAGGGTGGAGGAGATAGCCCGGATGCTCTCCGGAAGCGAAATCAACAAGGCTGCGCTCGACAACGCCCGGTCGTTGCTGCGCGCCGCCCGACGCACAACATAACCAATGCTATGGAAAAGACAGACTACATATTCGGCCACCGCGCCATCATCGAGGCCATCGAGGCGGGACGCGACATCGACAAGGTGCTCCTGCGCAAGGACCTGAGCGGCGACCTTGCCAAGGAGCTTACAGCCAAGATTAAGGAATACGGGGTGCTAAGCCAAAGAGTGCCCGTGGAGAAACTGAACCGCATCACGCGCAAGAACCACCAGGGGGCGATAGCCCTGATGAGCGCCGTGAGCTACGACCGCCTGGAGACCCTGGTGCCCCGCCTGTACGAGGAGGGGAAGACGCCCTTCCTGGTGGTGCTCGACGGCGTGACCGACACTCGCAATTTCGGGGCGATCGCCCGCACGGCCCTGTGCGCCGGCGCCGACGCCGTGGTCATCCCCAGCCGGGGGAGCGCAGGGGCCACGCCCGACGCCATGAAGACGTCGGCCGGGGCACTGAACTACATCCCCGTCTGCCGCGAGCGCGACACCCTGTCGGCAGTGCGTTTCCTCCGCGACAACGGCTACCGCATCGTAGGGGCGACAGAGAAGGGGGAGATGGACTACACCCGGGCCGACTACACCGTGCCCGTGGCCATCGTCATGGGGGCCGAGGAGACAGGCATCACGCCCGAAGTGCTCAGGGCATGCGACGACCTTGCGGCCATCCCCATCGCCGGTGAGGTGGGCTCGCTCAACGTCTCCGTGGCGGCCGGAGTGATGATGTACGAAGTGGTGAGGCAGCGCACCGGGAAATGAATGATGAAAAGATATTTGCAGGATTGAACGCAAATCGCTAATTTTGCACACCGGGAGCGCCACGCAGAGGGTGTCCCTGCATGATAAAAGAAAAAATATTCATAAAGAGTTATGATAAACCGCGTACTTATACGCATCAAGGTGGTGCAGCTGCTATACAGCTACCTGCTGGCAGACGCCAGTTTCACACTTGAGGCCCAGCCGTCCAACCCCACGAAGGAGAAGCGTTTCACGCATGCCCTGTACATGGACCTGCTGGTGCTGATGGTGCGTGTGGCCGAAGGGATAAGCAAGCGAGGGGGAGAACACCCCCTGAAGGAGACCCATTTCATCCAGCGCCTGCTGGAGGACAACCGCATAAGGTCGCTCATGGCACGCTACAAGAGTGAAGGGTTTCCGCTTGAGAAAGCGGTCGTGCCGCTGACCGAGGCAGTGCGTGAATCCGGACTTTACAAGAACTTCGCCAAGTCTGACGAGAGGTCGGAAGGGATCTGGCGCGATATCTACAACATCATCTTCAAGCGCGACGCAGGGCTCAACGAGCTGATAGCCGAGCGTCCCAACTACTCCATCCACGGGGCCGAGAAGGCCGAGGAGATGGTGGGGGAGACCTTCACCAACTTCTTCGCCGCCCAGGACAGCCTGCCGGCGGCGCTGCGCACCCTCGACAAGAGCCTCGACCAGGCCAGGGAGCTCTACTTCCGCCTGTTGCTGCTGCCTGTGGAGCTGACCGACCTCCGCGCCCGCCAGATAGAGGAGGCCCGCGAGAAATACATCGTCACCGACGAGGACCTGAACCCCAACCTGAGATTTGTGGAAAACGATCTGGTGGAGCGGCTGAGGCGTAACGAGCGCATACGCAAGTATGCCGAAGACCACCACATCTCCTGGCGCAGCGAAGACGAGCACCTGCTCCGCGAGCTGCTGAAGGAGGTCATGGCCTCCGAGATCTATCGCGACTACATGGCCGCCCCCGCCACTGACCTGCACGAAGACGTGGAGTTCTGGCGCAATATCTTCAAGCACGTGCTCCTGCACTCCCCCCAGCTTCTGGAGGCCCTCGAGGACAGGAGCGTCTTCTGGAACGACGACATCGACACGATCGGCACCTTCGTGCTCAAGACCCTGAAGCGCTTCGACGCCGAGGATCCGGGGGACCCGATCATGGACAAGTACAAGGACGAGGAGGACGCACGCTTCGGCGCCGACCTATTCTCGGACACGGTGAGGAACCGCGAGAAATACCGCACCATGATCAACGACAACGTCGACTCGCGCCTTTGGGAGAGCGAGCGCCTTGCCTACATGGACGTCATCGTCATAATGACTGCGCTCGCCGAGATCCTCAACTTCCCGAAAATCCCCCTCAACGTCTCGATCAACGAGTATGTGGAGATAGCCAAGGCATACAGCTCGCCGCGAAGCGGCGGCTTCGTGCACGGCCTCCTGGCCACCATCACCCGCCGCCTGCAGGAGGAGGGTAAACTGCTCAAGCAATAACCAACCACACAATAAACATCAATGACAACACTCGCAACAATCCTGCTGCAGGCCTCCCAGGGTGGGGGCTGGAGCGGAATGATCATGATCCTGGCGATGATCGTGATCTTCTACTTCTTCATGATCCGTCCGCAGTCTAAGAAACAGAAAGAAATCAAGAAGGCCCGCGAGGCCATGGGCAAGGGGGACCAGGTGGTGACGGCCGGAGGAATCCACGGCCGCATCCGCTCCCTCACCGAGACGGTGGTCAACATCGAGGTGGCTCCCGGCGTGGAGATCAAGGTCGACAAGACTTCGGTCTATCCCGCAGGGCAGCCCGTGGACCAGCAGAAGCAGTGAAGCGCTGAATAGGGCACGACCGACAACGGGCAATAAAGACACCGAAGGGTGAAGAAACGCTGGATACGACTCAAGGAAGCTTGCGAGCGCCTGCGCGCCACAGGGCGGCTGCACAACATGGGGATGATGCTCCTCTTCGTGGGCATCGCCGCCGTGTTCTGGCTCGTCATGGCCTTGAACGACAGCGTGCAACGCAACCTGACGGTGCGCATCAACATCAACGGCGTGCCGGACTCGGTGAAGTTCATCACCGATCCGCCTGTCGACATGCATGTCATGGTGCGCGACAAGGGCTCCTCGCTCATGCGCACCGGCACCTTCCGCAAGCCCTCGATCAGCTTCACCTTCAAGGACTACGTGCACGACGGTCGCCTCCTGCTGACCCATGCCGACCTCCTGGCGGCGCTCAAGGCCACTTTCGGGGGATCCGCCTCGATATTGAGCATGTCGGTCGATTCCGTGCGGGTGACCTACGTGTCGGGCAAGGGGCGCAGGGTGCCTGTGGAGTGCGCCGTCAACGCCACGCCTGCGGCCGGCAGCGTCATCTTCGGGAGGCCGCAGGCCGAGCCGTCGAGGGTCGTGGCCTATGGTCCCAAGAACGTGCTCGACACCATGACAAGCGTCTATACGGCCCATGTGACGAGGCGAAACCTGAGCGAACCCACAACGCTCACGGTGGCCCTGCATCCTGTGCCGGGCGTGAGGCTCGAACCCTCCGAGGTCAAGGTGCACATCCCTGTTGAGCCGCTCGTGTCCAAGACGTTCCGCGTGCCCCTGACGACAGTCAACGTGCCCGAAGGGATAGAGCTATTGCTCTTCCCATCGACGGTGGCCGTGAACGTATTCGTGCCCATGAGCCGCTTCTCCGCCGACCAGACACCAGTGGAGGCCTGGGTGGACTATCGCGACGTGCCGCTGCCCACCGACAAGGTACCCGTATATGTGCGCACCACCTCGCCTGACGCCATACGCGCAACGGAGGAGATGGACAGCGTGGAATATGCAGTGGTGAAATGACCGGAAATCCTACCTATATGAATACAGACTTCAACTCAGAAGCCGCAACGAAGCATCCTGGCGTGCCAGTCATCGGCATAGCCGGAGGCATAGGGTCGGGCAAGAGCGTTGTCTCGCGCGTGCTCAGGCTCAACGGCGTGCCCGTCTACGACTGCGACCATGAGGCCAAGCGCCTGATGGAGGAGCCCGAAGGACGCATACGCAAGGAGCTGGTGGCCCTCTTCGGACCTGACATATACAAGGAGGACGGCAGACTCGACCGCATGCGCCTGGCAGAAGAGATATTCGGAAGCGCCAAGAGCCTGCTAAGGGTCAACGAGCTGGTACACGGCGAGGTGAGGCTTGACGCGGAGCGCTTCATCCAGGCCCACGCCATGCGGGAGGAGGGTTCTCCTGACTCTGGCTCACGACCGCAAGTCGTCGGCGTGGAGTCGGCCATCCTCGAATCCAGCGGCCTGGCCTTGATATGCGACGAGGTGTGGGAGGTGACCGCTCCCGAGGAGGTCAGGGTGGAGCGGGCCGTGGGCCGAGGCATGGCCGCCGAGGACGCAAGGGCAAGGATGAAGGTGCAGCAGGCCGAGAGCCGACGGCTCGCCGAGTGTGGAGTGAAGGTGGTGCGCATCGACAACGACACCGCCGGACTGCTCCGACAGGTGCTCCCCGCCCTGGCTTCATTATCCGAAACAGAAACGAACAAACAATCATAACTCAAAATGAATCTCAGAGAAATCATCCAGATCACCGGCAAGCCCGGACTCTTCAAAATCATAGCACAGGGCAACCGCATGCTCGTGACCGAAGACATCACAAGCAAGAAGCGTCTCCCGGTCGGGGCGCGCGACAAGGTGGTGTCGCTCGGCGACATCGCCATGTACACCGACTCCGAAGACCTGCCCCTTGGCATCATCCTCGACCGCCTCTATGAGAAGCATGGCGGCGCGCCCATCGACGTGAAGGGGCTGATGGCCGCAGGAGGGCTGCGCGACGCCTTCGCAAAGGTGGTCAGCGACTTCGACCGCGACCGCGTCTACGACACCGACATCAAGCGCCTCTTCAACTGGTACAACCTTCTGACCGCCGCCGGCTACAAGGACTTCGCCGGAGAGGAGGAGAAGGCCCAGGAAGAGGGGGCCGGGGAAGCCCAGCCGGAGGAGAAAGCCGCCGAGTAAGGGAGGCCGGGGAAGCCGCCCTATCCGACAAGAAAGCCTTAATCAGGCTGACATGGACCGTGCCGAAACGAGCAAACCGTTTTGGCACGGTTTTTGTTGGTATGATAGATAGAAAATACCAAATACCGACATAAAAACACACATAGAAAAATGGCAACAGGAAAAATCGGAGTAACCACCGAAAACATCTTTCCGGTAATCAAGAAATTCCTATACAGCGACAACGAGATATTCCTGCGCGAGCTGGTGTCAAACGCCATCGACGCCACCCAGAAGCTGAAGACGCTGGCCGCCTTCGGCGACTACAAAGGTGAGCTCGGCGAGATGGACGTGCGAGTGAGCGTCGACAAGGAGGCCGGCACCATCACCGTCTCCGACCACGGCATCGGCATGGACGCCGAGGACATCGAGAAATACATCAACCAGATCGCCTTCTCCGGCGCGGAGGAGTTCCTGGCCAAATACAAGGACACAGCCAACAGCATCATCGGCCACTTCGGACTCGGCTTCTACAGCGCGTTCATGGTCAGCAAGAAGGTCGAGATACGCTCCCTATCCTACAAGGAGGGCGCAAAGGGCGTGGAATGGGTCTGCGACGGCTCGCCCGAATACGAGATGCACGAAATCGACAAGGAGCGTCGCGGCACCGACATCATCCTCTATATCGACGACGATAGCAAGGAGTTCCTGGAGCAGGCGCGCATCGACACCCTGCTGAAGAAATACTGCCGCTTCCTGCCTGTGCCCGTCATCAGCGGCAAGGTGCAGGAGTGGAAGGACGGCAAGATGGTCGACACCGACAAGGACAACGTGGTCAACGCCACCGAGCCCCTCTGGACCAGGAAGCCCGCCGACCTGACCGACAAGGACTATCTGGAGTTCTACCACGAGCTGATGCCCGGACAGGAGGACCCGATGTTTTGGATCCACCTCAACGTGGACTATCCCTTCACGCTGACCGGCATCCTCTACTTCCCGAAGGTGAAGAACAACATCGACCTGCAGCGCAACCGCATCCAGCTCTACTGCAACCAGGTCTATGTCACCGACCAGGTCGAGGGCGTGGTGCCCGAGTTCATGACCCTGATGCAGGGTGTCATCGACTCCCCCGACATCCCCCTGAACGTCAGCCGCAGCTATCTGCAGAGCGACCGCCAGGTGAAGAAGATCTCGTCGTATATCACCAAGAAGGTGGCCGAGAAGCTCGACTCGATGTTCAAGAGCAACCGCGCCGACTTCGAGAGCAAGTGGGACGACATCAAGATCTTCATCGAATACGGCATGCTGACCGATGAGAAGTTCTTCGAGGCTGCCAAGAGCTTCTTCCTGCTCAAGGACGTGCAGGGGAAATACTTCACCCTCGATGAATACCGCACCCTGGTCGAGGGCAACCAGACCGACAAGAACGGCACCGTCATCTACCTCTACGCCACCGACAAGGAGGCGCAGTACAGCTACATCAGCGCAGCCGAGGCCAAGGGCTACAACGTGCTGCTGATGGACGGACAGCTCGAAGGACACATGGTGTCGCTCTTCGAGAGCAAGCTCGAAGGCACCCGCTTCGTGCGCGTGGACTCCGACATACCCGAGCGACTGATAAGCAAGGAAGACACTTCGGCCACCGGGCTTGACGCCATGCAGACGGAGATGGTCACCAACCTCTTCCGCAGCCAGCTCCCGCAGACGGAGGGTGCCAATTTCGTGGTCGGCCTGCAGTCGCTCGCCGGCAGCGACGTTCCGGCGACCGTGACGCAGAACGAGTTCATGCGCCGCATGAAGGACATGGCCGCCATGCAGCCGGGAGCCGGATTCTACGGCCAGCTCCCCGACAGCTACGAGCTTGTCGTCAACGTCGACCAGAAGGCCGTGAAGAGTATCGTGGCCGAGGCGACGGAAGCCCTGAAGGGGCAGTTGGAACCCCTGCGCGCAGAGATGGAAAGCCTGGAGAAGACCGTTGCGGCAGCTTCGGGCGACAAGAAGGACGAGGCCAAGCCCTCGGAGGAGGAGACGAAGGCGGCAACCGCCAAGATAGCCGACCTCCGCGCCCAGGGAGAGAAGATCGTGAGCGACTATGCCGCAGGACAGCCTGAGGTGCGACAGATCATCGACCTCGCCCTGCTGCAGAGTGGCCTGCTGAAAGGGGAGGAGCTCAGCCGCTTCATCAAGCGCTCGGTGGAGCTGCTTAAGGCCTAATCAGGCTAAATCAAGATTAATCAGGCTAAATCAAGCTAAATCAAGAATTATCCTGATTGCAAAGCAAAAAAAGGATGGCGACCGCCGGGGTCGCCATCCTTTTTTTTGCTTTAAGAGCCTGCTACATCGAGCGCATGGACTCGGCCGGGGAGATGCGCGAGACGAAGCGGGAGGGGAGGATGAGCGAGAGATAGACCACCACGAGCACGCCGGCATTGAGCAGGAGCACGGCCCCCCAGGAAACGTGGACGGGCACGAAGTCGATATAGTAGGCATCCGCATCGAGGGGGATGAAGCGCCACCGCGCCTGGGCGAAGAGGAGCCCGAGCCCCAGGACATTGCCTATCAGAAGGCCGCGCAATGTCACCCTCACAGCCAGGTAGATGAAAACGCGACGCACGGCCGAAGTGGGCGCACCCAGGGCTTTCAAGACCCCGATGAGGCGTTTCTTGTCGAGAATCATTATGAGCATCCCCGAGACCAAGGTCACGCATCCGACAGCCGTCATCAACGACAGGATCACGATGACGTTCATGTCGAGCAGGTCGAGCCACCTGAAGTAGGAAGCCCCGGTGACGTGCGCGTCCTTGACGTCATAAATCCCCTCGACCTTGCCGTGTGCCAGACCCTCGGCCAAGGCGCGGCGCACCTCGTCGGCCGTCTCCCGCACCTGTCCGAAATCGGAGACGGTAAGCTGGAGCACGGAGCCCATCGTGGAGTCGAGCATCGCCATGCGGCGGATGAGGTCGAGATGGCCGAAGGCCAGCACGTCGTCGTAGGCGTCGAAATGTGAATCGAAGATGCCGGCCACCTTGAGAGGGCGTACCCTCACCTCGTCGGTGATGAAATACGTGTCGATCCGGTCGCCCGTGCCGAGGCCCAGCTGGGAGGCGGCCCGGCGCGAAATGACCACCTGCGACTGCGTCTCGGGCGACGAGAAGTCGGGTAGGCTCCCCTCCACGAGGTTGCGGCGCAGGAAGCGTGCCGATGCCGAGTCGGGCACCCCCTTCAGGTAAATGCCCTTGAAGTCGTCGGGAGTCTTGAAGATGGCGGGCATGGAGAGCTGCAGTGCGTATTGGTCGACCGAAGGTATGGAGTCGAGCAGCGAGCACAGGGCGGGGGAGAGGCGCACGACGTTGTCACTGTCCGGAGCCGGTAGGGCTGTGACAGCGATATCGGAATTGAAACCGGTGACCTTTTCGGCGATCTCGCGCTTGAACCCCGACACTATGGCCACGGATGCGAGCATGACGGCGAGCGAGAGGGCGATGGCCGAGACGGCCACCCTCACGGCCGGAGTGGAGCGGCGCCCGGAGCCTGCGAAAGAGAGGCGGCGGGCCAGAAAGAGAGCGTAGTTCATAATATTTGCAAAATTAATCAAAAAAATTTTGGTGGATTAAATTCGGATTGCTAACTTTGGGGTGCCAAACGCAGGATGCCCGTCATCCGGCGGAGGTGCCGGCCATGAAAACACGAAAAATTGGCGGCAAATGACACTAAACTTAAAAAACTAACTAACCAATGGAAGAAAATCTCGTCAAAACCTGTCTTCATGACCGCCACGTGAAGCTTGGTGCCCTGATGTCGCCCTTCGGCGGCTTCGACATGCCCATACAGTACAAAGGAATCACCGAGGAGCACAACGCCGTGCGCCACGAGGTGGGCGTCTTCGACGTCAGTCACATGGGCGAGGTGCGTGTGACAGGTCCCGACGCATACAAGTTTGTCAGCCACATTTTCGTCAACGACGTCACCGGCGCCCCCGACGGACAGATCTTCTACGGCATGATGTGCTACGAGAACGGCGGCACGGTTGACGACCTGCTGGTGTACAAGGTCAACGACAACGAGTACTTCCTGGTCATCAACGCCGCCAACATCGACAAGGACGTGGCATGGATCCGCCAGAACGCCGAGGGCTTCGACGTCAAGATCGAGGACCAGAGCCCCTATTACGGCGAGGTGGCCATCCAGGGCCCGAAGGCCGAGGAGACTGTTGAGAAGGTGCTCGGCATCCCCGTCAAGGACATCGCATTCTACAACTTCAAGACCTTCGACCTCGACGGAGAGGAGGTGATCGTGAGCCGCACCGGCTACACCGGCGAGGACGGCTTCGAGGTGTACGGCAGCCACGACTTCACCCGCCGCGTGTGGGACAAGCTGATGGAGGCCGGCGTGCAGCCCTGCGGACTCGGCTGCCGCGACACCCTGCGCTTCGAGGCCGGCCTGCCCCTCTACGGCGACGAGCTGGCAGCCGACATCACCCCGATCGAGGCATCGCTGAGCATGTTCGTCAAGCTGGACAAGCCCGAGTTCATCGGCAAGGAGGCCCTGGCCAAGCAGAAGGCCGAGGGCGTGAAGCGACGCATCGTGGGCATCGAGCTGGAAGGCAGCGCAGTGCCCCGCCACGGCTATCCTGTGGAGGTGAACGGCGAGAAGGTGGGCGAGATCACCACCGGCTACAAGAGCATCTCGACCGGCAAGAGCGTGGCAATGGCCATGATCGACAAGCCCTACGACAAGCTGGGCACCGAAGTGGAGGTGCGCATCCGCAAGAAGACATTCCCCGGCAAGGTAGTGAAGAAGCGCTTCTACGACAAGAACTACAAGAAATAAGCCTCTCCGATTCCGGAGGGAAGACAATAATAAGGACTAAACCAACAAAAACACAATAACAGCAATGAGCAAAGTACTGGACAATCTCCGCTATGCGGAATCACACGAGTGGGTAAAGGTAGATGGCGACATCGCCACAGTAGGCATCACCGACTACGCACAGCACGCACTGGGCTCCATCGTCTATGTGGACATGCCCGAGGTGGGCGACGAGGTGACAGCCGGCGAGGAGTTTGGCGCCGTTGAGTCGGTCAAGGCCGCCAGCGACCTGATCTCCCCCGTGAGCGGCGAGGTGATCGAAATCAACGAGGCTCTCGAGGACGAGTCGGAACTCATCAACAAGGACGCCTTCGAGAACTGGATCATGAAGGTGCGCCTCTCCGATCCCGGCGAGGTGGACGCCCTCCTGGACGCCTCCGCCTACGCAAAGCTCTGCGAGGAGTGAGAAGACTGACCGACATATCTCAGAAGCATTGAGAGCAAAAGGCCAGAAACCCCAATCCTGAACCGGACAACGCGGGGACACGCCTCCCGGAGCGGAAGCGTGTCCCCGCCATTATCAAGACCCTACCCTGACATCACAGAATATGAGCAATAAATTCATGCCGCACACCGAGGAAGACATCCGCAAGATGCTGGAGGTCATCGGTGTGCAGTCGATCGACGACCTCTACGGCGACGTGCCCGAGGAGGTGATCTATCGCGAGGAGTACGACATCCCCTCGGCCATGTCGGAAATCGAGCTGCGCCGCCACTTCAAGGAGCTTGGCGAGCGCAACCGCCCCCTGACCATCTTCGCCGGCGGCGGAGCCTATGACCACTACGCCCCCTCGGCAGTGGCCCATCTGCTGCAGCGCAGCGAGTTCTACACCGCATACACCCCCTACCAGCCCGAAATCTCTCAGGGCACCCTGCAGTATATCTTCGAATACCAGAGCATCATCTCCGAGCTGACGGGGATGGAGGCCAGCAACGCCTCGATGTATGACGGCGCCACGGCCACGGCCGAGGCGATGTTCATGATGGTGGCCTCGGCTAAGAAGAAGAACCGCGTGCTGATCTCTTCGACCCTCAACGACCGCATCATCAACGTGGTCAAGACCTATGCAAAGTTCCACGGCGTGGACCTGACCGTCATCCCCGAGAAGGAGGGCGTGACCGACATGGAGGCCGTGGCCAAGGAGCTTGAGGCCGGCGACGTGGCCGGTCTGATCGTGCCGACCCCCAACAAGTATGGCATCGTGGAGGACTTCACCGGCGTGGCCGACATGCTGCACGCTGCGAAGGCAATGTTCTGCATCAACGCCGACCCGAGCACGCTGGCAGTGCTCCGCACTCCCGGCGAGTGGGGTGCCGACGTGGCCTGCGGCGACGGCCAGACCCTGGGAATGCCCCTGGCTTTCGGCGGCCCGTACCTGGGATACATGGCCTGCAACAAGGCCAACCTGCGCAAGATGCCGGGCCGCGTGGTGGGCGCCACCACCGACGCCGACGGCAAGCGCGCCTACGTGCTGACCCTGCAGGCCCGCGAGCAGCATATCCGCCGCGAGAAGGCCACCTCCAACATCTGCTCCAACCAGAGCCTCATGGCACTCTACGCCACCATCTACGTGGCCCTCATGGGCAAGGAGGGAATGAAGGAGGTCAACCGCCTCTGCTGCGACGGGGCCCACTACCTCTACGACCGCCTCGTGGAGACCGGACATTTCACTCCCGCTTTCCCCGGCAAGCCTTTCCTGAAGGAGTTTGTCATGAAGACGGATCTCGACGTGGAGCGCGTCAACGCCCATCTGCTTGAGAACGGCGTCATGGGCGGACTCTCGCTGGGCGACGGCCTTGTGGAGTTTGCCGTCACCGAGAAGCGCACCAAGGAAGAGATCGACCGCTTGATTACCCTAATGCTCGAGGCCTGAACGGAGGAGAGCGTAACTACGCAGAACGAAAATGAAACACTACGATAAACTCATATTCGAACTTTCCCGTCCCTGCCGCAAGGGCTACGAGCTGCCCTCCAACCCCTTCGGCACCGACGGCGAGGCAGCCATCCCGGCTGACCTGAAGCGCACCGAGCCGCTCGACCTCCCGGAGGTCAGCGAGCTGGACGTCGTGCGCCACTACACCAACCTCTCCAACAAGAACTTCGGCGTGGACACCGGCTTCTACCCCCTGGGAAGCTGCACGATGAAGTACAATCCCAAGATCAACGAGGAGGTGGCCGCCATGCCCGAGTTTGCGGCAATCCACCCCCTGCAGCCCGCCGAGACCGCGCAGGGCGCCCTGGAGCTCTACTACAACCTCCAGCACGCACTGGCCAGCCTGGCCGGCCTTAAGGAGTTCACGCTCAATCCCTATGCCGGCGCCCACGGCGAGCTGACGGGCCTGATGGTGATGCGCCAATATCACAAGAGCCGCGGCGACCACAAGCGCACGAAGGTGATCGTGCCCGACACCGCGCACGGCACCAACCCCGCCTCCGCAATGGTGGCCGGCCTTCAGGTGGTGGAGGTGAAGTCGAAGCCCAACGGCAGCATCGACATCGAAGATCTCAAGCCTCTGCTGGATGACACCGTGGCCGGCATCATGATG
>CAZHCM010000028.1:0-18426 GCA_964531005.1 uncultured Sangeribacter sp.
TGACGTCGAGGGTCCGGGAGGCGGTGAGGCGGATGTCGCCGACCTCGCGCTGCTCGAACCCCGGGGTCTGGAAGGAGACGGAGACCTCGCCGGCGGGGACTGTCAGGGAGTAGAAGCCCTGGGCGTTGGTGGCGGTGCGGATGCCGGAGGGGAGGATGGTGACGATGACGCCCGGGAGGGCCTCCTCGGTGCCCTCCTCGCGCACGAATCCGCTCAGCGTGGCCTTGGCGGCCTTGGGGCCCTCCTTGCGGTAGAGGATGACGTTGTTGCCGCGGATGCGGTATCCTATCCCAGTGCCTTCGAGCATCGAGTCGAGCACCCGGGAGAGGGGCTGGTTGTCGGCCGAGACGGTGACCTTGAGCGATTTCAGGAGCCCGGCGGGGTAGACGAAGTTCTTGCCGCTGCGCTTCATGAGGTCGGCGAAGACGATCTCTGCGGGGCGTCCCTGGGCCTTGATGCTGACGCGCTGGGCCTCGATGGGGAGGATGCCTGCCGAGAGGGCAAGCAGTGACATGATCAGTAGGCGTCTCATCTTTCTATGGTAAGTTGGGTGCCCAGCAGGTCGTTGATAGTGGCCACGAGGTCTTCTGCGGTGCCTTGGTAGCTGAGGGTGAGGCGGTGTTCTTCGGCGGGGAGGCCAGCGACCTTGACGCCGTAGGTGGTCTCTATGGCGGCTGCCACTTGGGATAGGGATGCGTCGTCAAATTCCACCTTGGCGACTTCCTGCTTTGGCAGCGGGGCCTCTACGGGTGTCTCTACGGGAGCCGGAGCGGGTGCCTCCACGGGTGCGGGGGCGTCGCTGCGGAGCACGACGTAGGTGGTGACGGCTGCGGCTGCCGCCAGTGCGATGCCGATGATGGAGGCGGCCACGGCGTGGCGGCGCCAGAAGGGGAGCGGGGCTTCGATAAACCATCCGTCGGCCTTGAAGGCGTCGGGGCGGTAGTGGCGCACCACGAAGTCAAGAGAGCGTTTTATCTTGTCGGTCATGGGTTCTTTTTTCCCATAAGAGCATCTCGGGGCGAATTACCCCCACCCCCATCGCTCTTTTTTGCATCCTTGGCTGTGTTTTTCACCTGGCTACAAACCGGCTCCGCATCCTTGGCTGGGTGGAAGCCTTGATGCGGAGCCGGTTTGTCGTCAGGTGAAAGAAGGAAAAGAGGGGTCGGGTCTACTTGGCCGGGGCCATGGTCAGCTCGGTCAGCGTGGCCGGGAGGGCGTAGGCGCGCATGAAGGCGCTCAGGTCGGAGGGGGTAAGGGAAGTTAGGGTCGCCAGGTAGTCGGTGTCCAGATCCAGCCCTGTGCGGGTGTAGGCGCGCATGGCCGCAAGCCAGTAGGCGTTGTCGCGGATATTCTCCCGGTAGCTTTTCTGCATGAACTCGCGCACCTTCTCCAGCTCCTCCGCAGTCACCCCGGAGGCCATGTCGGCGACCGTGGATTTGATGGCCTCGGCGGTCTCGGCGATCTTGCCGGGATCTGTCTTGACGTAGATGGGCATCATGAAGACGGGGGCGTCCTCGCCGTTCATGCCCGAGACAACGGAGCCGTGGGTTGTGACGGAATAGGTCCATCCCTTGTCCTCGCGCAGGTCGGCCAGGAGCCGGGCCTTCAACACTTGTCCGGCCATCGAGGCCAGGAGGATGTTGCGCAGGGTGTAGGGACAATCCAGGTGGCGAAACTGATAGACGATCCCCATGGGGTTGATCATCTCCTCCGTGAAGGAGATGGACTGGGAGCCGGGGGTGAAGCGGTAGCCTATGTCGCGCGGACGCTCGATGCGCCCTGCGGCAGGGAGCGAGGCCAGGTAACGCTCTGCCAGATCGCGCATCGCGTCCGGGTCGAAGTCTCCCGTGACGTAGAAGGTGAAGTCGGAGAAGTCGGCGAAGCGGTCGGCGTAGACGGCTATTATGGAGTCGTAGTCGGCCTTGGAGAGCATGACGGCGGTCAGCTTGTGGCCGAGGGGATGGTCGGAATAGACGCTTTTGTGGATCAGTTCACCCATTTTCTCCACTGCGCCCCCGGCGCCGCTGCGGAGCTGGTCCATGCGGGAGTCGTACCAGGCGCGGAATGCCTCGCGGTCAGGGACGGTGGAGGTGGCCTTGAGCCAGAGGAGGCGCATGCCGTCTTCCAGGTCGTCGCGGGTGGTGGCCAGCTCGACGGTCTCGTCATTGCGGTCGGCCATCACGGAAGCCTTGATGTCACGCCCCGCCAGGAGACGGCGCAGGCCGCCGTTGGAGTGGCTGCCGGCGCCGCTGAGCGACATCCCCTCGTTGAAGATCTTGAGCGAAGGGGCCAACGCCTCGGAATAGTCAAACGAGAGGCCCCCCTCGCCGACGCCGCGCACGAAGACCTGTCCCTCCTTGAAGTCGGTGGGCTTCATCATCACCTTCACGCCATTGGAGAGGGTGAGGAGCGTGGTACCGAAGATGCCCGGCTCCTCGCTGAGAATGGAGCCGCGCACAGGCTCGGCCTCCAGTATCTCCCCCTTGACAGCCTGGGCCACGAAGGGGGTCAGCGACTCGGCCCTGACTTGCGCCACCACATCGGCCATCTCCTGCTCGGAGGGTATGGCGCCATCCTGGGAGGGGCGGTTGTAGCCGAGCACGACCATGTTGCGGCCATCCTCGCTGACGACCTCCTGGAGCCACGCCTGGCAATCCCCGGCCGAGAGGGTGGGCAGTATGCGCTCCACGCGCTCCAGACGCTGCGCGGGTGTCTCGAGGATCCCCCCGTCGATGAAGTAGCGGCTGATCTCCTTGGCGAGGTCGGTGTTGGAGCGGTTGGCTCCCTTGCGGGCCTTCGCGCGCTCACGGTCGAGCAGGGCCGAGGCTGCGCGGGCGAACTCCTCCTGCGAGAAACCGAGCCGGCGTGCACGGAGCACCTCGCGATACATCTCCGCCAGGCTCTCGCCGGCGCGACCCGGCTTGCTCTGCCCGCGCACGACCATCGCCTTGACCTTGCGCGAGAGCAGGAAGTTGGTGTCGCCCACGCCGATGCGGCTGACGGGGGTGTTGTACTTCAGTTCCACATCGTCATATCTCTCCACCATCATCTCCCCGACGAGGTCGGCGAGCAGGGAGCGCTTCAGGTCGGCATCTGCGTCGGCGCCCTGCGGGTCTTCATGCTTGAAATAGACCTGGAACATGTTGGCGCCCTGCTCCGGGTCGCTCTCCATCACCACGCTCACCGATTCGTTGGCGGGGAAGGGGGGAAGTTCAGGCAGTCGGCTGCCGTCGGGTATGGTCATGTCGCCGAAGGTCTCGCGGATCTTGGCCTCCATCGCGGCCGGGTCGATGTCGCCGGTGACGATGACCGCCGAGGCGTCGGGGCGGTACCAAGTGTGATAGAACTCCCGGAGCTTGGAGGGGGGGAAGTTTTCGACGACTTCCATCAGGCCGATGGGCATCGCCTCGCCATAGGGGGAGCCGGGATAGAGGCGAGGGGCGGCGCGGCGCAGCATCCGCGAGGAGGCGTTGTCGCGGTGGCGCCACTCGCCCTTGATGACACCGCGCTCGGCGTCGATGGCATCGTCGGCCAGGGTGAGGCCGTCGCTCCAGTCGCGGAGCACCATGAGGCAGGAGTCCACGACCGACTCGCGCCCCACGGGGACGGCGGAGATGTTGTAGACGGTCTCGTCGGCCGAGGTGTAGGCGTTGAGGTTCTTGCCAAACTTCACCCCCACGGTCTCAAGCCACTGGATGAGGGAGTTGTCGGGGAAGTTGCGGCTGCCGTTGAAGCACATGTGCTCCAGGAAGTGGGCGAGGCCCTTCTCGTCGGCCTGCTCGACGCGCGAGCCGATGTTGCGGGCCAGGAAGAAATCGGCCTGCCCTGCGGGCTCGGCATTGCGGGAGATGTAGTAGGTGAGGCCATTGGGGAGGGTGCCCTCCTTGATGGCCGGGTCCGTGACCTTGGCCTGGGCGGTGGCGCCCAAGACCAGAAGGGTGGATAGAAGCAGTAGATTTTTCATATATGGTGTTTGGATTTTAGAAGGTGAGGGAGAGGGTGGCTGTCACTCGGGTGGCATGGAGGCGGGAGGCACGGCGGGTGTGTTCGACGGCGAGACGGAGGCCGGCGGCCAGTGAGCGGGAGATTCGTAGGTCATAGGAGGTCGAGGCACCGAGGGTGGCGGTGCGCGACGTGGCCCCCTCGAAATCGGATCGCACCACGGCATCGAGGGCCTTGTCTTCGGCCGAAGCATCGGAGCCAAGGGCCGGAAGGTCGAGACACAAGGAGAGGGGGGAGCGCAGGGTAGCCCCCAGATGCAGGCGGATGAGTGAGGAGGGGCCTGTTAGGAGGACGCCGCAGACATCCAGCGATGCCTCCAGATGCTCGTCGAGCCACTCCCGGCGCGGGAGGAGATATACCATGCGGCGATGCTCCCATCCCACCTCCGGCAGGAGGGACACGCGCCATCGAGGGGCCACCCATTGGAGGAATCCGGACAGGGAGCCACCGTAGGCGTTGTCGGCATACATGTCCAGGGAGCCTATCTGGGGATAGCTGCCCGAAGTGGGGTCGCCGAAGATGTGCTCGCGACCGTGGCGCCGCGAGGCGTGCCACTCTCCCCAGGCGCCCCATTCGAGGGGGTCGCCACCCCTGCCGACAGATTTGTATCCCCCTTGCAGGGATCCTTCCTTGCCGTTGAGACCGGCCATCGGGAGACGGTTGATGTCTACAATGACATGGCGCATCCACGAGAGCTTCCCCGAGGCGTTGAGGAAGGCCCCGCGCCCCGAGGCGGGAAGGAGGTTGAGGGTGCCCGAGAAGGCGTTGATGTCGTTGTAGACGCTTGACCCCGCTCCGTCGAAACGGGTGTAGTGGGTGCCAAGGCCGGTGAGATGAAAGAGTTTCGACTCCCCCATCTCGCTGGCAAAGGTGATGTCGGTGGAGATGCGGTAGCGGTTGTAGGCCAACGAGATGGCGCCTATGTAGTCGCGCCAGGCGTTGAGGCCGATTCCGGCGCGCACGGTGGCGTCGCCGGAGGTGTTCTTGGGGCGGGGATCCACGTCACGGTATGACAGGACCGCCACATATCCCCCCTCCACGCCCCAGCAGAGAGGGCCGGAGGCTTGTGCATATCCGCCGTGGAAGCTATATCTCTCCGTCTTGAGGTCGCCCCCCACGGTGTCGGCTATCAGGTAGGGATAGATGCGGTCATAGGCGCCGGATTCGTTCCATTGGGGATTGAGGATCCGGCCGTTCTGGTATCCGGCATCCCCCCAGAGAGTGGCCTTGCCCGAATGGATGTAGGCATCCGCCCCCAGGCCCCAGCCTCGGTGTCCCTCCCCCTTGCCGGCGGTCACGGCGCGTGACTCTCTCAGCGACTCCACGCCTCCTGCCACATGGCTTTCAGAGAAAGCGTGTCGCCAGGGTGCGAGAGCCGGATTATCCCAGGCCGACGCCCCCACGTGGTCGGCACCGCCGGAATTGGAGAGGATCCTCTCAAGTACATCCGGCTCCCCCACAGCTACGCCTTGCGTTTGGAGGGTGTCCGGGCGCAGAGAGTGCTGCTCCCCCTTCAGGCGGAGCGGGGAGAACAGGATGCAGCATAGGAGCGCTGCCAATGCAGGGAAGGGATGGCGAGGGGTGCGGGGCATGGAGCGGATCGTCATTACGGGCGTGGGCGCGGGGTCACGCCGTCATAGGTGAGGGTGGTGCATGGGGTGCCGGCGACGTCGATGGCCGAGCCCTGGATCTCGATTTCGGAGGGTGTGACCATGGCGTTGAAATCCTCCGTGGAGTTGTTGGTGTCTTTCAGGATGGGGCGCCCGTCCTCGGTGAGGCCGGTCATCTTTCGGCGCACGGCATGAAAATAGCGGCCCTTGTCGTGGTCGATGGAGCCGCAGTGCGTCCAGCCCATGTCGAGGGCCGGGGAGCAGACGTTCCATTCATACTGGGCTTGCACCGAGCAGGTGACCACATCCTTGATCCATTCGTTGGGGAGGCGGTATGCGCTCTGGCTCATCGGGAAAGACCCGGCCTGGGTGATGAGCACGTAGTCGTAGGAGTAATAGTAGTCCTTGAGATATGTGTCGCGGTCGAGGGGGATGCGTGCTATGCCGTATGCCTTGAAGCCCCGGTTGTGGAGCACGAAGAAGGAGAGCGTGTAGCAATACCACTTGTCGAGGTTGTCGACCGAAGGGGAGTCGATGTCGAGGCTCGAGGGGTTGCTGCTCACGTCATACCACTCCCAGTCGGCGCCGCTGAGGTCGAAGGAGTTGGGGTTGATGACGCGGTGGTCGATGCCGGTGTCGGCGATGAGAAGATACTCGCCCGGAGCGACGGGATGCTCGCGGCCCGAGCCGGGGATGGTGTAGAGGGCATGGACGGTCATGGCCTCCGGCATGATGTCGGGGGTGAGGTCGAGCTTCTGGGTGGTGGAGAGCTTCGACTCGAAGATGGTCAGGCCGTCGGCGTAGATGACGCGGTCGGTGTTGTTGTAGAGCTTGATGTAGTCGTCGCCGTAATAGACGTTTCCGGAGGTCTGGAGTGTGCCGGCGAAGAATATCTCGGAGATGATGAGGTCGTCGCTGGGGAGGTTGCATACCGGGGAGAGGACGATGCGGTTGGCTCCCTCGCCGAGCACCACCGACTGGCGCATGGCCTTCAGCTCGGCTGTCAGGCCGTTGTGCAGAGGTGCGCTTGCGGTGTATGACACGTCATAGAGGCCCGGCAGCAGAGAGATGGTCTCGCTGGGGAGGAAGGTGGATGTGGTGCCGGTGCTGACGTTCTTGAAGGCGTATCTTTCATTGGTCACGTCGGAGGGCTGGACATCCTCGGGGAGGGTGAGGGCCACCTCCACGTCGGCGCGTGTCAGCGACGACTCCAGCGAGTCGTCGCAGGAGGTCAGCGTGACGAGGCCTGGGGAGGCTAAGGCGAGGAGGAGGGATGAGAGTATGGTTTGCGGTTTCATTTGTCTTTGGAGTGTTTGCGGGGAGAGGGTGTTCATATCGAGAGATTGACCTCCATTCCGAAATAGGCGTCCGAGGAGCGGCGCACGAGCAGCCCGTTGGCCCGATAGTCGGGGAGCCAGTCGAGGAGGCGGTTGACGAAGAGGGCCACGCGGAGGTGGCGCCCTATGCTTTTGGTGGCCTTGAGGTTGAAGTATCCGGCGAAGGGAATCTTGACGGTGCGAAACATCTCCTCGTTATACGTCTTGACGAGATATTGCAGGGCAAGGTCGCCGGAGGTGTCGGCCGGGAAGGGATGTAGCTCCCCGTCCTGGGCGTCGAGGTAGGCCACGGGTGTCCCCTCCAGGGGGAGCCGGGTGGTCTTGACCCACCACATGCACTGGAAGGTGGCTGTGAAGACCAGGCCCCATCGCGGGATCTGGGTGTCAAACATGAAGTTGGTGTTGAACTGGTCGTTGACCCTGCCGTCGCGGTAGTCGTAGAGCCCCACCAGGCGGTCGCTCACCGGCTGGCCGTCGACCACGTCAGTGACGGGGGAAAACTGCATCTGGCTGTTGGAGTAGACGGAGCGGAACCACGCGCCGTTGAGTGTCAGGCGCGTGCGCAGGGCTTTCCAGCGCATGGTGGTGAGCGTGAACTCCACCCCCTGCTTGTCGATGCGCGTGCCGTTGGTGGTCATGCGGTAGCCGTCGAGGACGACCGCCTCCGTGTAGGGGAGGGTGGCGATGTCCGGTGGGCCCTGGAGCACCGAGGGGTCGATGGCCGAGGGATTGTATTTCTTGTAGGAGTAGGGATTGTAGAAGGTGCTGTATCGGAAGCCGGAGGAGAGGTTTTCGCGGAAATATGTCACGCTGAGGGAGTTCCCCTTCCACGACGCACCAAGCGACACCTCCCATTTCTGGTTGCGGGCAGGGCGCAGGTCATGGTTGACGGCCTCCTCCACGTATGTGCGCAGGCTGACGAGGGAGTTCTCCTTGGGGTTGGCCACATCGTAGTAGTTGAGCTGCACGATGTCGGTGTACTGCGCCTGCGGATACAGGTAGTCGATGGTGGGCATCTTGGTGGTGAGCCCGTATCCTCCCGTCAGGCTCAGGGTGACCGGCGAGGCTCCCATCTCGAAGGCCTCGAACTGCCACGAGGCGTTGAGGCGTGGGTCGAGGTAGGGGCGCCCGTGGAGGTAGTACTCACGCGATAGGGCCGCGAGCATGATGCCGCGCACGCCTCCCTGCAGGATGAGGGTGTGGCGTCCGAGAGGGAGGGTGGCGTTGTCTTCGACGAAGAAACTGAGCACCTGCAGGGCCGGGATGTCGCGGAAGGCCCTTGGGCGCGACGTCCAGCCAGCCGATAGGGGGCGGCGTAGGTCATATACCTGGCCGCGACCGTAATTCTTGGAGAGGGTCCACTCCACGCCCCCCTTGTAGCGATGGGAGACCGTTCCCGTGAGCCATGACCCGGCGCACTTCCCCTTGACGAATACATTGAAGGGGCGGCCGTCGCTCTCGTACTCGGCTATGTATTCGCCCAAGAGGTATTCCCCCAGGTGCTCCCCCGGCTTGGTGGTGGTCGGGGCAACGGAGGCTCGCTGCGGGGCGACCTGCTTGCGGCGCCACAGATGGTCGTTCTGGTAGCTGACCGAGGTGTTGAGGTTGAAATCGTCGAATATCCACCGCCGCTGGAGGTTGAGCTGGAGGTCGGAGGTGAGGGACATGCGGTTGTATCGGCTCCGGTATTCGTCGACCTTCATGAAGTTGAGGTCAGGGTCGGTCTTGGTGTTGTCAAACGATCCGGTGTAGTCGCCGCCGATGTTCCACACCAGCGAGGAGGCTTCCGAGTCGCGGGTCAACCTCATGCGGGCAGACCCTGTCAGGCGCTTGTACTTCTCAAGGTTGTCACGCGGGTCGCTCTTGGAGTCGAGGTAGCTGAGGTCGAGGTTGACCACGATGGGCCTCTCCCCGAGCCCGAAGCCCTTGGAGACGGCGAAGAGCTTGCTGTACTCGTCGGCCTTGAAGCGGGCTGTGAGGGGTGTGGAGCGGCTGATGCGCTTGATCTTGACAAGGCCCGAGGTGAGGTTGCCGTATTCGGCGGAGGGGATGCCGCGCACTATCTCGACGCTCTCGATGTTGTCGGTCGAGATGGAGCGCATGTCCACGCCCTTGTTGGTCATGTTCCTTGCCGACGAAGGGGAGTCGCCGGTGTATGTGCCGGTGCCCTGGATATTGGCGTCGCCGTTGATGGGGGCGCCGTCGACCATGAAGAGGGTGCCGAGCGAGGAGATGGCATAGTCGTCGTTGTCGCTCTTGGCTCCGGTGGCCGAGAGGTTGCCGGTCTCGCGCAGGGATATGGTGTTGGCCTTCCCCATCTCGGGGTTCTGGGAGATGTTGCCGGGGAGGAGCTCCAGGAGGTCGGTGAAGCTGGTGGGCTGGAGGTGCTCCATGGCGTCGCGTCCGATGCGGGAGCTGCTGGTCATGCGGTCCCCCTCGCTGGCAGTGACCACCACCTCCTGCAGGTCGTGCACCTCCTCCTCTTTTAAGGTGTGTACCTCCTCGGCCCCCTCCTTAACGGTGTGTGCCTCCTTCTCCTCGTCGGCGGCGAGGGCGCAGAGGGTTGGGATGAGGGTCAATATGGCGAGCAGTACACGGATCATTTTTTATAGGTTTTTGCGGGTGCAAAATTAGCGATTCGGGAGGCCCGTGGCAATACTGAAAAGTGAGTAATTTGGATTGATTATAAATTACGCGCATGCCTAATTTAGACCCTGTCCAATATGCAAAATACTCACTTTTAGTTATTGCACACTCCGGAAGCCCGATGTAATTTTGCATTCGAAAACGGCTCCAGGCGTCGTGCCTGGCACTATAAACCATATCCAGTCAATTACTTAAGCTATACTCACATGAACAAACTTACCATCACACTCCTTCTTTCAGTCGCGGTGCTGACGCCGGGGGTCGCCTCGGCCCAGATCTCATCGCCGGAGTTTGAGTGGGGCAACCTCTTCGACGGCTCCACCACGGCTGGCGACCAGTCGCAGAACATTGCCCTCTCCACCGACGGAGGCGTCTACTGGCACAACATGGGCGGCTCCACGGCTTCGGCCCCGACCATCACCTATGCCGGGGAGAGCCTCTTCGATGGCGCCCTCTACGACGCAGGCACCAGCCAGAACGCCAACCTCGCCCTTCTCAAGACCGACACCGAGGGGCACCTGCTGTGGTGCCTGCACTCCGTGACGGGAGACTTCTCCAGCAACGAGGGGCGTGTGGCCGCCACTTCCGACGGTGGCGCCGTCTTCACCGGGCGTGTGCGCCACACGGACGGCATGACCGACGTCAACTTCTCGCTCGTGGACGGCACGGGCAAGGAGCACACATATGAATGGACGGCCGACCGCCGCTATTACCGCATCATCGTGGGGCGTGTCGATGCCGACGGGGCCCTGCAGTGGGTACGCTTCGTGGACGCCGACACCGATCCGGCTCCGGCCGCCTCGGGCAGCTATGCGGAGTTCTCCGCCGACTCCAACACCACCAACGGCCTGGCCGTGGACAGAGACGACAACATCTACTTCTCGGGCAACTTCCGCAAGAACCTCCACATACCCTCGGGCGACTCCGAGGTGGTGCTGACACCGCGCAACACCGAGACATGGAGCGGCGACCCGCAGAGCAACGCCGGCTCGATGTATCTGGTCAAGCTCGACGGCCAGGGCGACTACGTGTCGCACCTGCAGACTTCCGGCTCGGCCACCTACGAGACCATCCAGCGCCTCGTCTGGATGGGGAACGGACTCTATTTCCAGGGCCTTGTCTACGGCAACGGCAACTCGCTGACCATCGGCGACACCACCGTGACCCCCGAGGGGGACTTCTCCCCGGTGCTGGGTAAGCTGGACGCCAACCTCAACGTGAAGTGGATCAACATGATGAAGGGCGAGAAGGTCGGGGGCAAATACGGTTTCCAGAACTGCAACATCTCCCTGTGCGAAGACACGGTATGGTTCGTGGGACAGTTTAACGGCATGGTGAGCGGCGCGGACGGCACGGAGTATTTCACCTCCACGCAGGGGACGCTGAGGGAGGGTTTCCTGGCGAAGTTCCGCGCCTCGACGGGTGAGTTCCAGAAGGGTGTGAGCAGCAAGGCCGCCTTCACACAGAATGTGCTTACGGGCTACTACGATGCCATCCAGAATCCCTATGCGCCGGGCAAGGTTTATGTGTTCGGCTATGGCATGAACGCCACTGTGGGTGTCTTCCTCCGCCCCTACGACGCCGTGACGCTGGAGGCTGATCCGGAGTCGGCCTGGACGCTTGCCTCGCAGGGAGGCGTGCCTACCTGCCAGAGCTGCGCCTACGACATCGACACGCGCGAGTTCTTCTTCACCGCACGCGGCAACAAACCCTTCGTCTGCGACGGCGAGACCGTGGGGAGCAACACCACCTGGGCCATCCTGATGGCCTCCTATCTGCTGCCCGAGGCCGACTTCCCCTCCGTGGTGGAGGGTGTGGAGGGTGTGTCCACAAGCCTTGGCGTGAGCGTCGGAAAGGGCCAGCTTGTGCTGACCTCCGCCGCTCCTGCCGAAGTGACTGTCTACGACGTCGCCGGACGCCCGGCAGCCCGTGTGACGGTCGACGGCACAGCCACCGTGGCGCTGCCTGCCGGCCTCTACATCGTCGCCGGTCACAAGGTCATCATACGCTGATTGCATCCTAAAATACGTAAGCCAATATGTACGCCCCCGCAGGATGGGAAATCCAGCGGGGGCGTCTCGTTCAGCACAATAGTGTTCACCTGGTTAATCATTTTTGCGCGAAAGTGTTCACCCGGTTAATCATTTTTGCGTAAAAGTGTTGTCCCGGTTAATCATTTTTACTATCTTTGCAAGAAAAAATAGCCTATGGAATCACTGATACGCACTTCCCAACGCCTCATCAACAGCGTTCAGATGGACACGTTTCGCTACCTGTATGACCACGTCAACTGGGATGACCGCCTCATCATGATTAAGGGGGCGAGGGGCGTGGGAAAGACCACCATGCTTCTCCAGCATATCAATGCCACCTTCGGCCCTTCCGGCCCTGGGCTGTATGCTTCTTGCGACAACCTTTGGTTTGCCTCCAACACCCTGCTTGATCTTGCCGACTGGCACTACAACCACGGAGGCACCCATCTATATCTTGACGAGATCCACCGCTACAAAGGGAATTGGCAGCAGGAGCTGAAGAACATCTACGATTCCTATCCAGGCTATCATGTGGCCTTCACAGGCTCCTCCATGATTCACCTGGATTCGGCCCTTGCTGACCTTAGCCGCCGATGCCTGCCGTACACACTCTACGGGTTGTCGTTCCGGGAATACCTGGCTTTCGAGGGGATAGCAGATCTGGAGCCGTTGGCTTTGGAAGAGGTGCTCGACCTATCCCACCAGGCGGAGTGGGGGATCATCAATGCCTTGCCTGAAAAGGTGCTTGCGCTCTTTGACCGCTATTTGGGGAAGGGGTATTTCCCGTTTTACACCCCGGGGAAAGAGGGGGAATACTATGGCCGCATAGAGAGGCTCCTTGACACGACCATCAACCGTGACCTGCCCGATCTGGAGAACGTGGAACATGAGACGCTCCACAAGCTGAGCCGGCTACTATATGTCATGTCCACCGATTCGCCTTTCACCCTCAATGCCCAGGCTCTGAGCAAGAAGGTTGAAGTGTCGCGCAACACCCTGATAAAGATGTTTGACCTGCTTGACAGGGGAGCGATAGTGAGGTGCATACATAGCGGGTGGAGGTCGCCGAAATCGGTGGCGAAGCCTGCCAAGGTGCTTTTCAGCAACACCGACATCCTGGCTGCCTTGAGCACGCTGAACGAGGTGGGGACAGTCCGCGAGACCTTTGTGGCGTCCATGCTGGCGCAGGGACATCGGTTGACGGAGCCTCCGACAGGGGATTTTCTTGTGGACGAGAAATACCTTCTGGAGGTGGGGGGAAAAGGAAAATCGTTCAAGCAGATCGCCGACCTCCCAGACAGCTTCGTGGTGGCTGCCGACGAGGAGTCAGGCTTCGGCAGCCGCATCCCCCTCTGGCTCTTCGGCTTCCTCTACTGATCTTCATGGTTAAGCCCAAGCCTCTCGGGAGTAGACAGTGGAAAGCCTGTCAGCGCCAGGGGAGGTGGCGCCAGTCGGCGGTGGAGGGGATGGCGGGGAGGGTGACGAGGGGATGGCCTTCGAGGGCATGCTCGTAACGGCGCAGGTAGGCACGGGCCATGACTGAGGCGTTGAAGTTTTCAGCGGCGTAGTCGTGGCAGACCTTCGGGTCAAAGGCTCCTGCATCGCGCAGCAGTTCACGCATCTTAGTAGAATCGGTGGTCAGCGCGCCAGTCTCGGGAATGACCAGTTCCGGCAGCGACCCGTAGGGGGTGCCAAATACAGGCGCGCCATAGTACATCGATTCGATGAGACATAGCCCGAAGGGCTCATGCCATGTCACCGGGAACACCAGCCCCTTAGATTGCTCGATGTATCGCTGTTTCCCTTCGTTGGTCACCATGCCGTGGAAGTGGATTCGAGGATTGAAGGTCAGACGCAGGCCCATCTTGAAATTGAAACGCCTTCCACCCAAGACCTCCAGCGTCTCTCCCTTCATGCCCGCAATGACATCGATGGCGCCACCCACATTCTTCACCCTCCAGGCCGCATTGCCCAGGAAATGGAACCCGTTCCGGGGACGGGTGAGGTCCGGAGTGCCATATTCGTCCCAGTCCAGTCCATTGTAGACCCAGGAGTCGCATCCGTGACGCCGTGCATGGTCACGCGAGACGAACACTGTCCAGGGAGTTATCTTTTCCTGCGGTATGCCGTTACCGTGGTAGGTGACGATGTGGGGGCGTTCCCAGGCGGGGGAGGGGGTGTAGTTGTTGAAGTGCGCCACGTCGATGCAGTCCGATACCTGACGTTCCAGCGCAGTGGCGGGGTTGATTGGCAAGACATGTGCGAATGGCACCTGCGACCCGGCGCGGCACAGCATGGTCACGTCGTGGCCCATATCGCTTAAAGCCTTGCCGAGGCTATAGACCACACGCTCGGTGCCTCCATATTTCTGCACCGGATACAGGGCGTCGACTGCGAGAAGGATGTTCATCTGACGAGTTTTTTGAATTTGTCGGCTATCAGGTGGGATACGATGGCCTCGCGGCGGGGATCGTCAAACTGCCGGGCCCACTGCGTGGAGGCCACCGCTATGCGGGCGGCTTTGGTAGGATGGGCGTTGGCCCAGGCTATCTTGTCGGCAACGTCGCTGAAGTCCGGGGCGATTTCGAGGAAATGCACCCCTGGCTCCAGGGCGCCGTGCATCAGCCATCCCTCGACGGTCGGACGCGGCATCACCGGCACGCAGTTGCTCGCCATGATCCATTGCAATGCCGAGGCCACGTCGTGGCCTTCGAGGGCGAGGATGTACTTGTAGCGGAAATGCTCCTCCACCGACACTCGCTCCTTGCTCCACGGGGTCTTGTGGCGGGGCGACGTGTCACCCAGGTCACAGAGGGGATGGCCGAACCATCGGCGCAGAAACTCCCGGCGGTTCTCCTTGGCATCCACGTCTCCACGGAAGAAGAGCACACCCTCCTTGTCTTCAAAAGGGATCGGATCATGGACCCTGAGGAAGTGGCGGCGCCGGTCAAGGTTCATCAGCACACAATTGTCAGCCTTGCCGTCAAGGCGCCGAGCCTTGGCGAAGACCGGGTGGGTGGGATTGTCCCAGGTGTCGCCGTCGATGAAGTCCACCTTTGTCGACGAGGGGAGGGCGCGAAGGTAGCGCATGAGATCAAACCAATAGCAACTGTGGCTGTCGCGCAGACGAATGCGTCGTATCTCGCGCCCATTGCCATCCATCAAGGCACCCTGCGGGAGGGCACAGCAGTAGTCGACGCGCCGACGGATGAGATCCGCGTCGGGGCGCAATTCCCAGCCCCGCAGGCAGAGCCTCTTCTGCCATCTCCTGACAAAGCGAGGCACCACGAGGCATCGCCACAACGAGCAGACGTTGTAGAGCAGTGCAGCCTGGCGGCTGACCTTCCCTTTCTCCGATTTCCGATCCATAGGCTATGCTTGCGGTGATTATCTTGCAAAGTTAGTAAAAAAATCAGTCAAATTACACGATACGGATTTGCATGAGACGATATTTTTACCTACATTTGCGACAGTAACCTAAATTCTTGCCTCCATGGAGAATGCTATGACAGCAGAGGAGATTGCCCGGATGGTGTCCGAGGGTTTTGACAGGGCGAAGGGGGGCGACGCCCTCCAGGTGTATGGGGCCGTATGCCCGCATCACGATGCCGGGACACTGCCCCTCAAGAGCCACTATGCCTTCGGGTGGATCATATACTACGCCATGCACCAGAGCGGCGACCGAGACGTGCGTGCCCGCAAGGAGATGCTGGCGCGCTATCTGCGCCTGCGCACCCCACGCCCCCACAAGCTCCACTCTATGGTACTGCAGGAGGCGATACGCCTATACAAGAATGTGGCCGACATGCGCTCCGCCGCCCGTAAAGGGAACGGGCAGGTGTCGATCCATGAGTCCTTCTCGCTGATACGCTTCATGGCCCTATGGCAACTCCCATACCTACGCCCCGGCGACTGGCGACGTAAGGAGCATGAAGGGAAAATGCTGTCGTCCACTGTCGAAAAACTCATCACGCAGTATGTGGACGAGGTGGTCGCTACCAAGACTGCCCCTTCGCCCGAATTTAATGCAGTGGCCGAACACGCTTTGGTGACGTTTCCGGACGCAGCCATGCTAAAGGCTCAGGTGGCCGAGTTTTATATAGTTGGTGGAGAGAAAGATAAGGCGGTGACGCTATTGCGCGACGCTGTGCTATTGGCACCTGCTAAATTTTTCCTTTGGAGCCGGTTGGCTGCTGTCGTAGGGATGCAGGAGAATGTAAAGCTGTATATAGCATTGCTGTATAAGGCGCTCGCGGCTCCCGGACAGGAGCAATTCAAGGGAAAGATACGAATGCAGCTTGCCGAGGCATGGCTTCTCCTGGAGGCTCCAGGCGCTGCCATGTGGGAGCTGGAGGCAGTGCGCGCCCTCTATACACGCAACGGCTGGCACCTGTCGGGACGATTCGCAGCACTGGCTGCCCGTATCCCGCCCGTCACCGTGCCGCAGGATCCCACAGCGGCCTATAAACGGGCCCTTCCAATAGTGGACACCTTCCTATACTCACACCTGCCCGACGTGGAGATGCGCAAGACCTACCACAAGACCCCAACGGGGACGGATCGCTTCAGCGGGCGCCCGCAGACGTTGGTGGCGTGGAGGGTTACGGACGCCCAGGGGAATCACCTATGGTTCAATCCCGCCCGGCACGGCATCGACGAGAACCTCCCCGCCGGGACCCGACTGCGTGTCAAGGCCCATAACGGCAGAATCGTCAGCGTCCAGCTCGACGCCTGATGTGTCGCGCAGGCGGAGCCTGAAATTGGAGTTGCGCTTGGAGGCCGGGGTGTGGTCCACGGCATAGCGCAGGGCCTCCTCCTCGCCCACAAGCACGCAGAGCGTCGTGGCGCGGCTCACCCCGGTGTATAGAAGGTTGCGGTAGAGCATGGGCTTGTGGGCCATCGTGATCGGGAAGATCATGTTTTCCACTTCCGAGCCTTGGAGCTTGTGCACCGTAGTGGCATAGGCCAGGGTCAGCTCGCTGAGATCCGTGCGTTCATACGTCGACTTGCGTCCATCCGAAAAAGTGACTTCCAGCGTCTGCTCCTCCGGCGAAACAGCGGTGATACGCCCTATCTCGCCATTATACACGCCACGCTCCCGCGAATTGGCTGTCTGCATCACCGGATCGCCGAGGCGCATGATTGTGCCGCCACGTTTCAGCTCCGGCCCCGAGGGGTTGATGCTCTCCTGCAGGTCCACATTGAGTTGGCGCGCGCCCAGAGGGCCAATCTGCTGGGGAGTCACCACAAGTATGTCGGCCGGTGATATGCCGCGCGATGCCGGCAACTCCTCGGTCATCAGCCTCACTATGCGGTCATGTATGCGCTTTGGCGACTCCTCGGGGATAATGACCAGGTCACGCTCGGGATCCGCCTGCGGGATTTGACCAGCATTGATGGCCCGTGCCCCGGAGGCGATCAGACTCCCTTCCCCTTGGCGGAAATTCTCGTTCAGCCGCGCCACGGGCACTGTCTCCGAGGCGATTAGGTCGCGCATCACGTCGCCCGCCCCTATGGCTGGCAACTGGTCGACGTCGCCCACGAGAATCACCCGAGTGCCGGGTCGCAGGGCTTCAAGCAGGTGATTGAAAAGCACCTGCTCCATCATCGACCCCTCGTCAATGATCAGTGCGTCCGTGTCGATGAGGCGGGTGTTGTAGCCCTGACCCTGCGTGTATCCCAAAAGACGGTGGATGGTCATGGCCTCGCGCCCGGTAAGCGTCGACATCCGTTTGGCGGCACGCCCCGTGGGGGCGGCGAGTGTCACCTTGCGTCCCTGTTTCTCCAGGATATCAATCACGCCGCGCAACACGGTGGTCTTGCCCGAGCCGGGACCTCCTGTCAGCACCGAGACAGGGGAATTGAGGGCCGTGCGCATGGCTTCCCGTTGCATCGGGGAGTAGACATGGCCCAAGGCATCCTTTTCGGGCAATTCCTCATCTACGGTCTCCGGCACTGTGGCCGAGGCGAGACGGCGCAATCGACGCGCGCCCTCCTTCTCGGCCTTGTAGAAGACCGGAAGATAGAGTGCGTCGCGGCTGCGGACCAATCGGCCGGACGCCACGACAGGCGTGATGGCCGAAGCCACCTTGGCAGGATCTGCACCGGTCATCTCGGCGGCATGGGAGACGGCTTCGTCGGGAGTGGCGAAGAGGTGTCCCTGCTCGGCGAAGTGCTTCACCGCTGTGACGAGCGCCCCCTGGAGGCGGCGCGGATCGTCGGCGGGTATCTGGAGCTGTCGCCCTATCTTGTCGGCAGTGAAGAAGGATAGTTGCCATACCTCCTCCACCATCGAGTAGGGGTCTGTCAGTATTCGCTTGACTGCCCGCGACTTGTATTTGTTCAAAATCCGCTCGATGTGCATGTCGCTCACCCCGCAGGAGGCCAGGAACGCGAGCAGGCGAGCGGGCCAGGGGAGTTCCCTCAGGCTTTCCGCCGCCACTTCCAGGCGGCTTTTCCCCACTCCGGGCACATCCGGCAGCGTTTCAGTGGACTGGCTTAGCAGTTCCAAGGTCTGCGGCCCGAGGGCGTCCACGATGCGGCGCGCATAGGCCGGCCCGATCCCCTTGACGTAGGATCCGGCCAGAAAATCCGCGATACCGGCAGACGTGACAGGCAAATCGGCGACAGTTAATTCCTTCATGCCTATACAACGCCTTGCTACGCCCACGGTTTATTGACTTAACCGAAAGGGGGTCCGGAGCGTTATTAGGAGTATGAAGAAGATATATTTGGCCGGGGGATGTTTCTGGGGGACGGATCATCTGTTCTCGCTGGTCGAGGGGGTGGAGAAGACGA
>CAZHCM010000029.1:0-17837 GCA_964531005.1 uncultured Sangeribacter sp.
AGCGGGACTTACAGCAGCGGGTACTGTTGAGGATTCTCACCTCATTCCCTTTTGAGGCTCCTTGGCGCCGTCCACTCCTGGACGGCAGAGCCACCGTTTTCAAGTGCAAAGTTACAAATTCTCCGCGATACGGCCAAAAGAATTTAGAATTACTTGACCAGCACCTTGCTGGTCTGGCCGTTGGCGGTGCGGACGATGTAGAGGCCGGCGGGCAGGGCGTCGGCGGGGGTGGTCAGGCGCAGGCCGGAGAGGGTGTACACCTCCTCGGTGCCGTCGAGGTCGGCCGAGGGGAGGGAGACGCCCGATTCGGAGGCGATGGCGCGAACTGTCTCCGAGGGGAGGGAGACGTAGTTGACGTAGTCGTGCTCCACGGAGGCCGTCACGGTCACGCCATACTCGGCGCCCGGCTCAAGGCCCTTGTAGCGGTAGGAGGTGGCGCCGGTGACCACCGAGCCCTTCGGGCTGAAGAGCACGTCGCCGGCAAGCAGGTCTTGCGAGATGCGCACGTCGTCGACGAAGAACGTCTGGCCGCTCATGCTCATGAAGGCCACGATGACGTCCTTGAGGTCGACTCCCTCTGCCACGGGCACATGCACCTTGGCGGAGTGGCTGCCCACGGTCGGGGTCTCGATCAGGGCGAAGGCCTTGGCCTGCGGGTCCATGTAGGTGTCGAGCACCATCACGAAGACACCCTCCTGCATGTCCTGGCCGTAGTAGTCGAAGGCGTCGGTGGTGGTCACCACGGTGGCCTCGACGTCGAAGCCCGTGCCGCCGTTGCAGCTCAGGTTGAGGCGCGGCGAGTAGACGAGGCCTGCGGTGCCGTACCATGTGGTGCCCAGCGAGCCGGCCATGCCTGCGGCCCATGCCGGGTTGGTGGCGCACCAGTTGTTGTCGGCCCATCCGGCCACTCCGAAGTCGTAGGGGGAGATCCAGTAGGAGCCGGGATTCTGCACGGTGCCCTGGTTGATGCGGTCGAAATTCTCCTCGATGATGGTCACGTCCTGCATCGGGGCGTCGGCCACGGTTACGCTGCTGAGCTGGAGGCTGTAGGTGTCGGCATGTCCGAGGGGTTTCCAGGAGACGGTGAAGGCTCCGTCGGCTCCGTCGCTCGGCGGGAGCATCTGCACCGGGAGGCCGGCCACGCCGTCGACCCATACCTCGTTGCTCGTGGCCGAGACGAGGTCGCCGTCCACGGACTGCACGAAGTAGATGTATTCGTTGGCGTGCGAGATGCTGCTGACCTTGTACTCGCACTCCGTCAGGTCAAGGTCCTTGATGAGGGGCGACGTGATGCCGCGCGAGGCGTAGCTCAGGCGCACGTCGTCGATATAGAAGGAGACGGCCCCCTTCTGGATCATGCTGAATCGCACCTGCGTCACGTCGTCGCCCAGGGCGTAGGGGGAGATGACGTATTCGCCGCCTTCCTGCTCCATGTAGTAGTAGGGCAGGTGGGCCATCGTCTCCCACTTCTGCGAGCGCGAGTGGTAGAGGTCGAGGCGCAGCAGCGACATGTAGGTGTCGTCGTCGGTGTACTGCGAGGGGCGCACCCAGAAGGAGAGGGCGTCAAGCGGCGCGGGGAGCACGGGGCTGGTGATGGAGTCCGTGACGGCGTCCATGACCAGGGCCCAGCGGCCCGAGATCTTGTTGTCGTAGTCGTCGGTCAGGTCGCCCACCGGGGAGTCCTTGCTGACGTTGATGTCCCATCCCTGGGGATAGCCGGGGTTGGAGAGGTCGATGCTCTTGCCGTCGGCCAGGGCGTTGAGGGAGTCGAAGCCTTCGAGCATCACTCCCTGCTTGCCGTTGGGGTCGGGAGAGGTGCAGAGCACGTTGAGGCGGTACAGGGGCGCCCCCGTCGACTCCCACGAAGCCAGGAACTCCGTGTCGGAGAGGTTGACGGCGTCGTGCACCTCCGGGGCCGAGATGCGGTCGCGGCGGAAGGTGACCTTCACGTCGTCGATGAGGCCCACGCCCTCGTCGATGCATATCTGGAAGTAGGAGGGGTCTTCGAGCGAGCCTGCGGCCTGGAGGGTGTAGGTGGCCCATTCGTCGGTCAGCGTGCAGTCCACGTCGTCGCCCGGGCCGTAGTAGTCGTCGCAGAGCGAGATCCAGAGATTGGCGGGCGCCGTGCCCAGGCGCTTGGCGCGCAGGGTGATGACGGCCGTTCCGGCGAGCATGGTCGGGGGCGTGGAGATGTATCCGCCTCGGGTGTCGCCGTATCCGCTGGTCCAGGGATAGAGGGCCACGCATCCGCCGGCGGGGCGCACGCCCTGGCCGGTCCAGCCGGGCTGGGAGGTGTAGCTCTCCGGGATGTGGTAGACGTTCTCAAACTCGATGACCGGTGCCGGGTCCTGTTCCGAGCCGGCGCTGAATTTGCTGAAATCCTCCTCGTAGAGGGTCTGCCACTGCGCGGCGCGTGCCGGCGCGGAGGCGAGGTGGCGCGTGCCGCGCAGGTTGGCCGGTGTCAGTATCGAGCTGTGTCGGGAGGCGGGAGGAGAGGTCTGGCCCTTGACAAACGGCACCACAGCCGAGGCCGAGAGCGCGCAGCAAGCCAGTAGAGGTAGCAAGTAGATTTGTTTCATACTATAAAAATTATCAATTAGTGATGTATCTTTGACAAAGATAATACAAAATTTTCAATAATGAAAAATTTTGATAAAAAATTGGCCCGCAAGCGGGCCATGCGGGGAACGGAGCTTGAGATTGGGCTCTTCTGCCGGAAACCGGTGAGGTGCTCGCCGCCGGCGTAGATGGAGAAGAGGGAGAGGTCGGGGTTGGGCTGACCGCGCCCCTACTTTGATCTTAAAATGTCTATATATGTTAAATCATAATTTTTAAATGTTAAAAAGTGCAAATTGGGGGGGTGATTTGGAACCAATGATTAAATAATGTAATTTTACGGCGCTAATGCATTGGCCGGTTGCGGCTGGCGCTCGCCGGGTCGGCCGACCAACGACTGATGCAACGTACAAAATAACCATAACACTAACACACCGTCGCCTAAGGGGCACCTCGCCCCTCCCTCCCAAGAGGGGTGAGGCACCCGCATCCGGCGGCCAAACGAGAGACAGAAATGAAACAACTAATCCGCACCGGCCTCGGCCTGCTCACCCTCCTGCTCGGAGTAGGCTCCTCCCCGGCCGCAATCATCGACACCGGCGTGTCGATTAAGGATGGGAACGGGACTTATGGCCCCTTCTTCCTATATCCCGATTTTACATATGACCGTCAGTCCCAGTTTTACTGTGAAATAGGAGATGGTAAGGGATACACTGAGGAGGTCATTATATATGATGCAGACTTCAACTATGTGAAGAGCCTTACCGCTCCTACCTTTCCCATCCTCACAGCCTCCTACTCCTACCAGCCTGCCCTCAAGGGTCCCAAGGATGTGACAGTCTCCAACGTTGATGAGAGGTGGATGCAAAGCCTTACTTCAATAGAAGAGGCGCAAGAATACCTTGGCTCTGACTGGGTAAAGGTGCAGGAAGGAGATGAAATCAAATTCCTCTACAACGGGGAAGACGAATGGAATCAAAAGAATTACTATTATGCTTTCGATGCATATGGCAAGAAGTATCCTACTACTTATTATGTAGTACGCGACAGCGACCCGGACAGTTCTTGGGCATATGACTTGGTTCTTGTGGATGTACGCTACACCTATACAGAGTATGGTTTCTTGGGCTATGGGGTAGCCGAGGAACGCACAGACACTCACAAATCTGACCCCTATTCGCTTTATACGCAGACTTACTATTCAAGAGACCTATCCAGTGTGCTTGTGTCCCAGACACTTTTCAATACTGACGAGGCCTACGAATGGTTCTTCAAGACTCACAAGATTGTTGACTACTCCATAGAAACAGAAAACTATAAAGAGTACGGGCAAAAAATCGTAGAGACCGGCTTCAAGGCGGTCTCTGAGAACGGCAGCACGATTGCCAGTGTAGAGTATCCTGCTGGTATGAAAGTGTACAATTCTCCGGATCTCTACGTGTCGACAGAAGGGAGATTCATTGTAGTTGGGCTGGAAGACGAGACTGGAGACAGATATTCCGTAGTGTACAAGGTGGACAACGGCAGCAGCAGCATCCGCCAGGTGGGTGCACCGGTCAAGACGGGCATGAAGGTCAGCCCGACGGCTCCGGCGCGCGGTACGACGGTCAACGTCACCCTGCCCCCCACAGAGCGCAACACGCGCCTGAGCCTGGTCGGCGCCGATGGCCGCCGCGTCATGCAGCGCACCCTCGAGACAGGCGCCACCGACGCCCAGATAGAGACCTCCGGCCTGCCCGCCGGCATCTACGTCGTAGTGTTGGAAGACGCCAAAGGCCCCCGCGAGAACTGCAAGATCATCATCCGCTGATCCCCCCATCCGGCGAACCCCCAGTGCCGGGCTGCCTGTGGCAGCCCGGCACTGCCCGTCTATAGCCCTCGCCGTCGGAAAGAGTAACGTCGGGAAGTCTGAGGAGCACACAAAAGCATTCTAAAAATAGAAGCCGAAATCCTTTAGATAGGTCAATAAGTCTTCGAAGAATCTCTTTCTATTGTCGGTATAAGTCTCAAAGAGTTTGAGGTTTTTACTAAACCATAAGTATTCCCTTTGGTTCTGGTCGGCATCCGGTAATGCAAAAGTCTGAGCCACTATCACCTTTATCTGATCACAGTTTTCCTTGAATTTATATTCTCTTCCATTTTGAGGCACGTCCTTATTGGCTTCTATAAAAGTCATAAATGAGTGAAGTTGCTCATCGGTACATTCAATATTATGTTTCAAGATATTATTTATCCAGCGTGCCAAAGGTCTTTCCTCTTCGGATCCAGTCAGGATGGGAAATCTCTTATGTAGTCCCACAAACTTTTCGAGCTCATCAAAACGCGAGTCAAAACTGCCCCTCCTCACGGATTTGCGTTCCCTAATATCGGGATGGGTATGGGAGGCCGCCATATCGACAGTGCCGATATAGTCTCCCTCATAGACGATGAATCTTTTTCCCCTGTCCCCTACGATTAATGAATGAATACTTTTCTTATTAGATTGTGGAAATTCCTCTAAAACGAAACTGACTAAATTATCCAATGATAAGGGCTCATTGAAAGTATGTAACACTTTCTCTATATATTCTGTCAATGATCCAGTGTAATAATTTGACCATGAGTTTAACACATACATGCCTCTTTTTCCTAAAGGAATAATGTTTGGATTCTTAAAAATATATGGTTTTAGTTTGTAAGAATCGTCAATATATTTATTTGGATAAATTGTATTGAAAGACTGGAGAATATCATCGATCGACATGGGCTTGCCGAAGACCTGTAAAATATTTTCAATAGCTATGGATATGTCTAAAGTGTTTGCTGGCATAATTACATATCTGTTTTTCTTGACAGATAGGCCAAATTTGTTCTTAATAAAGGTGGCATAGATGCCACACAGTTTCACTGCGTCTTTATGATGTGGCGCATTTTTGGGAATCAGGAAACTTAAGATGTCGAGTTCTTCATCTTTGGTATGGCGTAAGGCTATTTTTGAAAGCAGGTTTCTCGTCACAGTGCGTATCTTTATGTTTTTGATCAAATCTTTCCTGACGAGATACTCTATGTCATCATCATGGACCTGCACAATAGCATGTGAGGGAGCTAAGCTGCACACGAGCAATGCACACTGGACATCAGACAGGTCAAGAATATTTTCCTCTTTGACTTTTCCCCATAACGTGGAATTAAAGGCAACGATATCTTCTGTAGCAAGTATATTGGATAGGTATTCGTCCACACCTTTTTCTATGGTTTCCGGCAGTGGAACCGTGTCGTTTATCAATTGACGAATCCGTTCTCTGGAAAGGTAGTGAGCATCGCTGATTTCAGATATAGTAAAACGTTTCCCCTCGGTATTAAGCCCATAGAAATCTTGGAAGATACTTAATTTGTCGTCATAACTTCTCAGGATATAAAGTAAGGCAATATACAGGAAAGGAATTGTGCCGTTGGTGATCCGATGACGTGCCACCCTTTCACATTCTTTGGTAAGCAGGAATGGATAAAGTTCCCCCATTTCAGCAGTGACTCTCTCCATCTCTCCATATGCTGGCTGGTCTGAGGTTATGTCAATGGTGGCTGTCTCCTTCTCAAATTGAAGCCTGACGCTGTCCAAGAACTCCTGTATTTCCATTTGAGTCTTCTTTCCGAAATTTCTTACGTCAAGAGCATTAAAATTGTTAGGAGAATATACTATCGTTATTACCTCGGAGAGTTTAGCAAGATCAGGGAATGCCTTCTTGGCTCTGACGTTTAACTGTTCGAATTTCCATTTCACCCAACTCTTTAATTGAACCTTTGAATTAGGGGAGAGAAGCCGTAGTTTCTTTTTGGCCTCTTCCGACGCTTGCTCCTTTATTTGTTTTTCAATTTCCTTGTTCTTCTCAGCAATATCTTGTGTGAGGTCACAAAAACGTGATTTTAGTTTGTCAAGCTCGGTTAATGTCTTATGACCACAATTTTTTACAAGAAGCAGGTTGACTGTATTCCCAGATACTATTTCCTTGAACGTCTTTATCCCACCTTTCCTACATGCGTTCATGGCGCGCCCAGAAAGAAGTCTGAGCTTATACAACTCCTCGATAGTGGTATCTGGTGAAATCATTTGATTTTTGCCTTTGATAGATTGTCCTTTTGAATGGCGTCATACTGTTTCTTATACTTGAATAACTCATTATTAGGATCAGTAATGTCGCCTCTGTCGCTTGAGTAGTAGCCAAACAATTCCTTGACCAAAGGATTGTCAAATTGATTGATTTTTTCATCAGAGAAGTCATTGGTATGGATGATATGCAATATAGCCTCTTTGGTGTCTTGATCGAGAGATTCCATGCATCTTCTCCAGCAGGCACGCCAATGCTCCGGCCCGAACGAGTTGACATCATCCAGCCACTTGAAGAAGAAGCGATAGAGAATGAACGTTTCCGGCATTTCAAGCAATTCCTGAAATTCCTTAAGGTCTTTGCCAAAGGCCTCCTCAAAGAAGGAAGTTCCCCTGCCCACTTTACCTTTGGTGCTATTAAGTATGGCTTGTATGGCCCTGATATATTTGCGATTCCAATGCTCCCCAATGAAATCACGGTTATGCGAATAATCTACGCCATCCGTCATCTCGCTGTGGATGGGATGATATTTCATGGGGAAGGAATATATGCTTACGTTCAGTTCCTCACACAGGTCTACATTGATTCGCAGACGAACATACAGCTCCTCCGGGGTGTCCTTATAATTGTACAGCAGATAGTTGGAGAAATCCTTGATGCCGGCTTTTGCAGAAAGCCTCAGGGCCTTTTCATAGACGTCCCTGGACTTCAAGTCGTCAAAAGCGATGCGTAAGGGCTTGATGGCAATTTTCGATAGAAGTTTGACATTCTTCTCATTGAACAGCCTTGCATCCACGCCTTGGTTGAAATCGACGTACCGGTGAGTGGAGGAAGGCTTAAAATGCCTGTCATGTATGGGCTTGACAAGAGGATACACCTTAAGAAGGCTATCCTTGCTTGCTGTCTCAATATCCCGAAGCCCATACTCGTCGATGGCACGATAGATGGCGTAGGCATCGTCAGAGTTTTCTTTGAGCCTCGCATAGAGGCCATGAATCAGTCTAAAACATCTTCTCGCATAGGCACGGTCATTGATGCCTTCGGAGAGATTTTCAAAGGCTTTGGCGAATGCGTCTTCAGGCACATATTTTTCTCCCCTGCCAAACCCGCAATCGATAATCTCCTGGACTATTCTCTCGAATTCGGGAGAGGCAAGGATATTATTGTCCATAAGCAGCAGGTTTTTCTGCGCCCCATACCTCTCTTCAATCCCTTGTATGCGCTCCTTAAGGGGGATATAAGGGATGAACTTTGGCTCCAAGATCGACACTGCGCAGAAAGGACATTTCCTGATGCATCCTCTGGAAGTATAACCGTAATAGGCGTTCGACATTGGATATTCATAATCGATCTCATCCAAAATCGAGTAGTCCAAGGGTAATTCATCAATGATTTGGGTGTCGTCGGCATCAATCTCCCCGGGCTTGCCCAGTACCCCGGTAAAGGGTCGTACTCCGGTGGCCCTCTCTATCTCGTCGGGCTGTATTGAGGCCAGCACACCCCCTACCATCAGCCTCCCATCGGGCTTGACCAGAAGTTTGGCAAACTCTATGGTTTCGATGGTGATTTTCCAGTAAAAAGTAAATAGGGTGGTCACACCTACGAAATCCCATTCAGGATGACGCTTCCACTCACCGCTCCAGTAATAATCCTTGGCATCCTTGATGATGCCTTCCAAGAGAATGTTATACGGAGACAATGAATAGTCGATCTCTTCCAGAAGAATTGATTTCCTGGTCTTGATGAAGGAAAAGATTGTGTGGTAATGCGATAGCCAGTCGATTTCAGGTGCAAGGGCTTTACAGTCTTCGATGCATTTTAAGGCGATGCGCTTGATGACAAATAGTTTTAGGTCACCTTTATAGAATACCACATCATCTCCTCTGCCACGGAAATATGAGGCCAGTTTCATAAGGCCTATGGGAGGAAACTTATTGGAGTAGTTGGGCTCGATGAGTAAAACCTTTCTCTGTCTCATTTCAACTTGAGCTGATTGATGGAATGGAGGATCAGTTGTTCTAGCATCGGTTTGCTGGGTGCCGGACACACCTGGGTCATGTAAGTGAATGCCCTCCTGATAAGGTGTATTTCTTTATCGGTATACTTCTCCTTCAGCGGCTGGTAGATGTCAGTCAAACGCTGGGTGGAGGTAGTTGGCGTGGTTTGGGGCACAACAGCAGCGGATTTGCCAGCACTCCCTTTTTGCGATGAAGAAGCCTTTTTCTTGACTTTTATCTCTTCCTTCTTCTCATTGGCTTTCGACTTGTGAAGCTCAATCACACGCTTGGCCACCTGAGACTGCGCTTTAGGGCTTCTTTCTACTTTGGAGAACTGTGATTCGGCAGACGAGATCTCTGCTTGAATGTGTTGTTCGTCGTTATCTATGCCGGAAGTCAGTTTGTCAACTGCCAACGAGACCTTCTTCAGTGCCTTCTTGGCGTCGTTGGCCAATTGATACAGACTACCCAAATCCTTGAAGATCAGCTGAAGCTTGTCAAAAAGGATTTCTGTCTCTGGTGTAGGACTCAAGCCGCTACGGTCGCTGTTGGGGCGTAGGTTGGGATGGACGGCAAATATTTCACCATAGAAGTAATAGTTTCCCCGGACCTCGCCAAAATACTTGTTTAGCAGATCGTTGGTGCCTAACTGTATATTATGTTTGCGCAGCCTGATTCCTCTGTTGGGATCTTTCGAAGGGATTTGTTTGGAGTAAGGCGTGACCGCATACCATCCCCATGCAAGCAGTTCCCCCTTATCCGAATCGACATGGAAGAAAGCAAGCGAGTCGATTTCATCCCCAGTGCCCTCAATTTTTAGGTTATATCGTTTGCGGAGTTCGGTTGAGCCGTTGATAAACACATTGATGTGGCCTATATTTTCGTATAGACGAGAATACAGAGGATTGTCCAAACGTGCCAGGCTTGGAGTTGCCAACACGGTCTTGAAGTTCATTGAATAATCGATGGGAGCGACTTCCTGAAGATACGCAGTAATGGCTTCGGGGTCGAGCAAGTCGCGATATTCTCTGTTCACTCCTTCCAAAATCACCTCGAAGTAATGTTCTGACTCCTCTTCAGGAACGGTTTCCAGCTTGGATATCAGATCCATCACTTCTGTGGCAGAGGAACGGTCCTCAGGGTCGTTGATGATCTGATTTGCAAAATCCACGTCGAACGACACAATTGAGGCCTTGTCTTCTCCCGGTGCAGAAGTCTTGAATTTGAGCCATTGGCAATATCCGGCTCCGGCAAGACGCCCTATGCCGTACTGGCCTGCACTTGCAATGCCGTCCTTTTGCGAGTCGGCAATGTTCAGCAGTCTCTCCGGCACTTCGCTGCTCTTGATGCCGATGCCGTTGTCGCGAATAGTGATACGCTGGGCGTCCTTGTCTATTTGGATGTTGACCACACCGTCTTTAAGCTGATGCAAGACGCCTTCCTTGACAGCTTTGTTGATGGCATCGTAAGAATTCTGCAAGTACTCCCTATATATGATGCGTTGGTCGTTATACATAGAGAACATCAGAATCTGTATCAGATGCTTGCCTGTTTTTGCGTTATAGTTTTCCATTACTTTTTATCCATTAGGGAATTGTTTGTATAGAGGGCGAGGAAAGCGTATGTTCACCAAAGAGCGAAGCGCGGGATTGGATATTATATATTCGCCAGGCGAGAGTCGGGTGAGCATGTTTTGGTACGCCTTAGGGATGTATCTGTAGTCAGCCTTCGAAACCTCAATGGCGTTGGTCCTGCCATACGCAGACGTGGCGCAGTTGCCCTTGACCCTGTCATGGATTGCGCTTCTGAATTGCTCCACTGAAAACAGGATTATGCCAAGCGACCTCCCACGCTCGGCGATGTCCAATATTTGCCGTAAAATAGGAGAGTTCTTAGGTACGTCTGTGGATGCATACTTATTCAACTCGTCTATAAATATTATCACTTTATCAGGGATGTCATTACGGGAGGAGCCCAGTTTGAGGTCATATATGGCCCTAGCCACCGACCCGAATACGAAGCTTTGGGAGTTTTCGTCCAACCGTGCAATGTCAATCACCATGACTTCCCCCGGCTTCAGATTGTTGTCGATCTCCTTGGGCAATTCCACCTCATTGTCTGTGACTGTGTTGGCAAAGACATCGTTATTGATAGCTTTGCTCACGCACCGATAGAACTTTCTCCAACTTGCAACCTGGATCTCGTTTTTTGCACCCCCCGAGGATGCAGTTTTCGTGCATTCTTTGATCTTGCTTTCAAGGGTGGACCATTTCTCCACACCGTTGAAGTCCCCGCTTCCATTTAGGATGAAATTGACACAAGATTCAAGTGTGCCAGTGCTGTCGTCCTCATTTGCCAGTAGCAGGTCGAGCATGTCCACTGAGTTTCTATAACTGTATTTATATGGGAAGGCGACATGTCTGTTTCGCTGCGACGTCACATCCTCCGGAGCCGCATAGGTCTGGAAATGGTCGCCTTTGCCGTAGGGGTAATAGTATTTGACATTATGGAATGGCTCCACCTTCAGCCCCAACTCCTGATATTGTTTCTTGTCTGAGCCGGACAGACTCGTGTTTGGCTCGTCGATAGCCATCAAGTCGCGCCCTTTTACATTGAAGAGCACGAAAGCCGCTGTCTCTCCGGAATCAAGCCGGAATTTCTGTTGGATGGCGTTTAACAGAAACATCGAGTATGATGTTTTTGCAGCAAGTCCCGATATGCCTGACACATTTATATGCGCACCATCAGGACCAATTAGGAAGTGTGAATTAAGTATCACTTTGACTTTGATCGCATTTTCGCCCTTATACATTTCCAGATAACCGCATACGAGAGGATTCTTGACCTCCTCCTCTGTCAGTCCCAAGGCGGTTCTTATATCCTCCTCGTTGCAGAGCGAGACCTGTTGGCCGTCAAGCACAGGAGTGTAGACATTTTCCGTGTTGCAAACGACCCTTGCCTTTACATAATTCATTCCCAGACGATTCATGTTGCCGATATTGGCATCGGTTTCTCCAAAATCACTGGAAATATAACTTGTAAAATGGCTTGGCGCGTCCGTGACATGATTGATTTCCTCAACCACCCCATACGTTATGGAGTCTTTCTCATGCCCCACCTTGATAATGTCAAACGGACTTAGTATCTGTTTCTTGTCAGTCCAGAAGTAGAACTCGTCAATTGTGGAGGGACATTTCTCGGTTGCGGAGACCTTCCCAATTATTTTAGTATTCTTTTTACTCATTAGAAGAGATTTAGGATTATGTCGTTGTCGATGTAGTTAGACTTACAGTATCTTTCGGTGAGAAACACTGGATAGAGATGATTGGCCCATCGAGTGTCGCTGCCGTAGCACACAGGGTAGGCTTCCCTTATTATGTTGGCGCTAATCACATCCACGGTGTTCGAGTCGATCATTTCTCCCTCTACGGGTATTATCATTTCACATTTTACGATGTCCGAGAAGTGGGTCTCCCGAAACCCGCTATCACGTAGCCTGAGATACCAAATAGCAAATTCTACCTTACATTGATCCGTCACATAGCGGTAGACCTTTGTACGGTGGAAGGGTTTGAGGGATGCGATGGTTTTGGAGAGCTTGTTTTTCTCGAAGTCGAGGATCAAGTCTGGATTGAATTGCTTGGAAACTCCCACGACATGCTGGTAGTTATGTCTCATTTTAAGCCATTCATCATCTCTGAGCCTTGGCGAGGGGGTGTATTCGAGAGAGCCGTCCTTGAGTAGCCAATGTTCGTCGTCAAGCCGATTCTTCTTGCAAAGATCGGCTACAAGAAGCTGCTCGTCGTCGGTCATGACTGTCTGTATTTTTGCTATGCCGCGATTCTGCAAGCCATCCTTTCCTCGTTCATCCTTGCTGAGCGCATCCGTCTCATAAAGCAAGATGTCTTCAAAATGGATGCCGGAAGTCGCGATGAACGGGAGATGGGATATTTGGCGGTTGATTTTCTCCAGGAAAAGCCTGCAATAGTTGGCGTCGTCATCCACATTGAAGTCCACAGGAAGGGAGAGCACCAGTTTGTGACGGAGCGACACTTTCTTGAAGGTGTCTCTATTTTTGCGTTCACAGCATCCGACCACAATTTGCCCGGCAAGGAAGGGAAAGATCCTATTTCCTATTGCAATGTCATCAATCTTGTAGGTATGGCGGGAGCCATCGAGGAAGAAACTGAAAATCGGGTTGGCACATGTGTTGATCAGCTTTGGAGGTATTTCTACAGTATGTTTTCTTGTCCTGTCGCTTTCGGCGATTTGGGCGCCATAGATTTGTACCGATGGCTTATCGTCATAGTGAAGAGTGTCACTGGACTCGGTATCCAGTGACATCTTGCGGGTCTTATAACAGAGGTACTTGCCTCGGCCCTCTTGCTGTATGAAGTCTATGATTCGTCCCATTGACGATAGACCAATTCTTCACAGTCAATCCGTAGGACCCTCAATTGGATTGGTTAGCATATATCTACTACAAAAAAAGCGCAGGATCCATACTGTTGCTCGTCCCGCTGCTAAAGGCCTTCGCATTGCCCGAAATAGTAGAACGAGCAACGAAGAGCCTACGCCGTATGATATATGCCATCCCAAAGGGGGACGTATCGTAGAGATACAATCCTCCTAAAGGCACTTTTCATACCCGAAGACATCTACCGTTGCTTCATTCCTGACTATTTCTTAAGAGGTTGCGAAGTTCTTAGCAGCCAAGAATCAAGCGCAGTAAACGCTTAATAATATGTCTCCAATCCCACCCAGCCAACGAGTAGACTCGTCAACGGCGTAGGATTATGATGCAAAGTTACGAAGAAAATATCACATGCGCAATAGGATTGATGCGCGAGGGATGATTAGGGACAATCATAGATGGGGGCAGGAGGAGGGTGACCACATAGATAGGCAGTCAAATAGGCGCTTTCTTCGCTAAGGCTCAAAAAGCTGGCGGAAACTTGCGGGGATGGGGATTTTGTCGTAACTTAGGGGCGCCATTCGGTTGCTCCCCGGCTGAAGCCGGGGCCCGGTGGGCCTGGCTGGGCGGTGCTTGTCCGGCTGGGGCTGGGGTCCGGTGGGCCTGGCTGCTCTTTTACTGGGGCCGGCTTTAGCCGGCTGGGGCCGGGGGCTGACGTAGAAGTAATCTCAGCAAAAAAGCTATGACATGAAGCCTAATCCGAGTCGGAATAAGAGCCTCCGGGCGCCGCGCGCCCGGTTTCATGACTATCGCGCCAAGGGGTATTATCTCATCACCATGACTGCTTATGAGGACGCTCTGCCTCTCTCCGTCATCGCGCCCCGGCAGGCGGAGCTCTTGCGGAAGGGGGAGGTCGTGCTGCCTGACCTTACGCCTCTGGGGCAGAGGGTGCTGGAGGAGCTCCTGGCCTTGACGGTCAGGAATCCGGCTCTTGTCATCGGGCCTCATGTCGTCATGCCTGACCATATCCATTTCATACTTCGGGTAACCACCCGGCTGGAGAAGGCTATTGGCAGCCATATCGCTTCCTTTGCCCATGCCTGCTCGAAGGCCTATACGGAGCTGGCCGGACTGCCTAAGCATACTACCCTATTCCAGCCGTTTGACGACAGCATTATCTTCGATGCCATTCAGCTTGACCGCGCCAAACGGTATATCGAGGATAATCCGCGCAAGTACCTGCTGCGCCGGCGTTATCCGGATCTTTTCAGGCGGCATTTGCATCTTGTCATCGATGGGCATGAATATGCAGCCTATGGCAATCTGTTCCTGCTGAAAGCTCCCCGACTTCTGCCGGTGAGGGTGCATCGGCGATGGAGCCAGGGGGAGTTTGACTCCTATGGGGCTAAATGCAGAGCTGAGATTTCCATGGGAGCCATCCCGATCACTCCGGCCATCCACCCGGCGGAACGCCAGATCGTCAGGGACGCCATCGATGGCGGGAGCAGCGTCATCCTGTTGCGAGACCTTAGTTTCGGGGAGCGCTTCAAGCCTCAGGGGGAGCAGTTTGATCTCTGCACTGCGGGGCGGCTGCTTTTGCTTTCGCCTTGGCCAGACAATCTGCGCCGCCGCTCCACGGCTGGCTATGCCGAGTTTCATACGATGAATGACCACGCTGCCGCTATCGCGGCTCTTCCTGCCTCGGCCCGGCTTAGCCTCCGCCTTGACTCCCCGGCTGAAGCCGGGGCCCAGTGACGGCGGCGGGGCTGACTCCCCGGCTGAAGCCGAGGCCCGGTGATGGCAGCATGGGCTGCCACCCCGGCTGAAGCCGGGACCCGGTAAGATAGGCTGGGCTGCCGATTAGAGGCTGGAGAGGATCAGGGAGTTGGCGGTGTCTATGGCGGTGGTGTCGAGGCTGGCGAGGTAGATGCGGGTCGTGGACTCGCTGTCGTGGCCCATGCCTTCGCTGATGACGCTCAGGGGGATCCCTTTGGCCCAGGCTACGGAGGCCCAGCTGTGGCGGGCGACGTAGAGGGTCAGGGGCTCGGTCAGGCCCAGGCGGGCGGCTATGCGCTTGAGGCTGTGGTTGATGTTATAGCCGGCGTTGCGGTAGGTGTAGCGTTCGTTGGTGCCGTTGTGGCGGATGATGGGCAGCAGATAGCCGGTGGGGTTGGCTGGGTATTTGGCGAGGATGGCCTCCATCTCGGGGGTCCAGGCGATGGCGAGGCGTTGGCCGGTCTTGCGGCGGCGGTAGACGACGTGGCCGTGGCGCAGGTCGCTTTTCCTGAGAAAGGCCATGTCGATGAAACTCATCCCTCGGAGCATGAAACTGAGCATGAACATGTCGCGGGCATAGTCGAGGCCGGGGTGCTCGGCGAGGTCGAGGGCCCGTATCTGGCGGATGATGTGGAGGGGAAGGGCCCGTTTGACGGTCTTGTCGACGCCGGTGTAGACGTGGCGGAAGGGGCGCAGGTCCGCTATAAGGCCGTTTTCGACGGCCCGGTTGTAGACGGCGCGCAGGATGCGGGTGTAGAAGGAGATGGTGTTGGGGACGAGTCCGCGCTGCTGCTACCAGGCCTGGTAGGCCTCCATCTGTTCGGAGGTCAGCTGGGCCAGTGAGATGTCCTGGCCCTGGCGAAAGCGGCGGAAGCTGTTGAGGGTGGTGATGTAGGTCTCGGCGGTGCGGAGCTTGCCGTTGCGGCGGAGTGCGGAGATCTGGGTGGCCATGTAGCGGAAGAGAGTGGGGACGTGTTTTCTCGAAGTCATCGGGATTTTGTGGTTTGAGTCAGGTTATTATTTAGGATAACACCTTGCGACAAACCGGCTCCGCAACCTTTTGGCCGGGAAGGGGGGAAGAGGAAAAACCCGCGTGAATATGGGGATTCACGCGGGTTTTGGGAGTGCTTGGTTGGGGGCTTTGTGGGCGCGGCAGGCCGCGCTCCTACCAGGGGGCAAAGCCGAGATTTGGGGGCTTACAGGCCGAGGGCCTTGTAGGCGGCTAAGGCCTCGCGGAGGACTACTAAGGCCTTGGCGAGCTCTTCGCGCTCCAGGACGTAGGCGATGCGCACCTGGTTGAGGCCCTGGCCGGGCTGCGAGTAGAAGCCGGCGGCGGGGGCCATGAAGACGGTCTGGCCTTCGTAGCTGAAGTCGGTCAGACACCAGCGGCAGAAGTGGTCGGCGTCTTCGACGGGAAGCGAGGCCACGGTGTAGAAGGCGCCCATGGGCAGCGGCGAGTAGACGCCCGGGATCTCGTTGAGGCCCTTGACCAGGAAGTCGCGGCGAGCCTCATACTCGGCGAAGGTGCGGGTCATGTACTCCTGCGTGCAGTCGATCGAGGCGGCAGCGACGATCTGGCCGAGCAGCGGGGGGCTCAGGCGGGCCTGGGCGAATTTCATCACCACCTTCTTCAGCTCCTCGTTCTTGGTCACGAGGGCGCCGATGCGAATGCCGCACTCGTTGTAGCGCTTCGAGACGGAGTCGATGAGCACGACGTTGTCCTCGATGCCTTCAAGCTGCATGGCCGACAGATAGGGCTGGTCGGTGTAGCAGAACTCGCGGTAGACCTCGTCGGAGAAGAGGAAGAGGTTGTGGCGCTTCACGATGTCGCGCACGGCGCGGAGTTCGTCAGCGGTGTAGACGTAGCCGGTGGGGTTGTTGGGGTTGCAGATGAGGATGGCGCGAGTGCGGGGGGTGATGAGGCTCTCGATCTCCTCGATGGGAGGCCGGGCGAAGCCGTCTTCGATCTTGCAGACCAGGGGCACCACCTTGGCGCCGGCCGTCATGGCGAAGGTCATGTAGTTGGCATAGGCGGGCTCGGGGATGATGATCTCGTCGCCGGGGTTGAGGGTGGAGAGGAAACCGAGCAGCACGGCCTCGGAGCCGCCGGTGGTGACGATGATGTCGTCGACGGTGGCGGGGATGTCGAAGCGGCTGTAGTATTCGGCCAGTTTGGTGCGGATCTCGGGGAGGCCGGCGCTGGGGCTGTACTCGAGCACCTTGCGGTCTACGCGATGCAGGGCCTCGAGTGCTTCGGGAGGCGTCGGGAGGTCGGGCTGGCCGATGTTGAGGCGGTAGATTTTGAGTCCCTTGGCTGCAGCCTCGGCTGCCAAGGGGGCGAGCTTGCGGATCGGGGATGCGGGGATCTCCTGGCCGCGGGTCGATACGTTGGGCATGATGATATTAGATTAGGGATTATCTTACTTTTTTTGGCGCGGCTGAAGCCGCTTCCCGGTAAGGGAGGGGTCTTGGCGCGGCTGAAGCCGCTTGCCGGTAAGGGAGGGGGCTTTTCGCTTTTCCTTCTGGTGGGTGGCGCACCAGGGGGCGAGGTCGCAGTCGGCGCAGAGGGGCTTGCGGGCCTTGCAGACGTAGCGGCCGTGGAGGATGAGCCAGTGGTGGGCCTTGGCCAGGAGAGGGGCGGGGATGTGGCGCACGAGGGTCTTCTCCGTGGCGAGGGGCGTCTTGGAGTCGCGTGTCAGGCCCAGGCGGTTGCTGACGCGGAAGACGTGGGTGTCGACGGCCATGGCCGCGTCGCCCCAGACGACGGAGAGCATGACGTTGGCCGTCTTGCGTCCGACGCCGGGGAGGCGCATCATCAGGTCGATGTCTCGAGGCACCTCGCCGCCGAAGTCGTCGCGCAGCATGCGGGCGGCCTTGAGCAGGTGGCGCGTCTTGGCGTTGGGGAATGTGACGCTGCTGATGTAGGGGAGCACCTCCTCCTCCGTGGCGGCAGCCAGGGCTGCGGCGTCAGGATATGCCTCGAAGAGGGGAGGGGTGACCATGTTGACA
>CAZHCM010000030.1:0-17565 GCA_964531005.1 uncultured Sangeribacter sp.
GACAGAGTGGTGCCCATCGTGGAGGAGCTCAAGCGCAGAGGTATCAGCGTGAAGTTTGACGACGCCGACAACAAGCGTCCCGGCTTCAAGTTTGCAGACTATGAGGTGAAAGGTGTACCCGTGCGCCTCGCCCTGGGAGCACGCGACCTCGAGAACGGCACCGTCGAGATCATGCGTCGCGACACTCTTGAGAAGGAAACCATCTCCCTGGAAGGCATTGAGGACCATATTGAGAGACTCCTCAACGAAATCCAGGACAATCTCTACCAGAAAGCCCTGAAGCTCCGCGAATCCAAGACGATCGAGGTCGACACCTACGAGGAATTCAAGGAGAAGATCGAGGAGGGCGGCTTCATCATGGCCCATTGGGACGGCACCACTGAGACTGAGGAGAAAATCAAGGAGGAGACCAAGGCCACCATCCGGTGCATACCTCTGGCTGGCGATTCCACTCCCGGCAAGTGCATGGTGACTGGGAAACCCTCTGAAAGACGTGTGGTGTTCGCCCGTGCCTATTGAGGCGAGGAATCGAAACATCTCCGCTCACAAATCTTAAGTCATGAAACACACATTGAAGATAATGCTCGCCGCCTCGGCAGTCCTCACCGGGACTGCCGCTCAGGCGGCGTTGTCGGTGGAAGACTATTGCGACATCCCCACCGCAACACCCGCCGGCATCAAGGAGATGCGGCGTATGGCCGACGGTAACTCCTATTCGGCCATCAGCGATGACGGACGCCGTATCGAGATTTTCAGCTACAAGGACGGCAAGAAGACCGGAACCCTCTTTGACCTCGACAAGGTGAAGGGGGATGTGAAGATTGAGTCCTTTGACGGCTACACGATAAGCGACAACGGCAAGAAGATACTGCTTTGGAACGACAAGAAGCAAATCTACCGCCATTCCTTCACAGCCCAGTACTATGTCTACGACATCATGCGCTCCACCCTGAGCAGGGTGTCGGAAGGGGGGCCGCAGCGCGGGGCGGTCATCAGCCATGACGGTCGCATGGTGGCATACACTCGCGACAACAACGTATTCATCTCCAACCTCGAATACCGCACCGATCGTGCCATCACCGAGGATGGGGCTGTCAACTCGATTATCTACGGTGTGCCCGACTGGGGATACGAAGAGGAGTTCGGAGTGCTCAACACACTGCACTGGAGCGGTGACGACCAGACGCTGGCCTTCATGCGCTTCGACGAGACAAAGGTGCCCACCTATTCCTTCGACGCCTACAAGGGTTATTGCGACCCTGACCCGTTAGGGGATCCCTATCCTGAGCAGTATCGCTACAAGTACCCTCTTGCCGGGTATCCCAACTCGGTGGTGTCTGTTTTGGCCTACGACCTCAACAACCGCACCACTAAGAAAATGGATCTGCCAATATCCGAGACTGACTATATACCCTCGATCAGTTTCGACGGCAAGGGAGAGCAGCTTATGGTCATGCTTCTCAACCGCGACCAGAACAATCTGCGTCTCTACAGGGTCAATCCCTCCTCCACGGTGGCCCGACTTCTACTGACTGAGAAGAGCAATGCCTGGCTTAGCCCGTCGGCCTATCAGATGGTGGACTATGGCGAGAACTCATTCATCATCGGTAGCGACAGAAGTGGCTGGCGACATCTCTATGAATACGACTATAATGGCACGATGCGCCGTCAGATCACCAAAGGTGAGTTTAATGTGACTGCCAACTATGGCACTGACACCCGCACGGGAGTGACATACGTGCAGACCACAAGCCGGGGGGCCATCAACCGCAACGTGGCTGCCGTGGACCGCCAGGGCAAGCTCCGCCTGCTTCACAATCAGGACGGGTGGGAATCGGCGAGCTTCAGCGGCGACTATTCCCACTATGTGCGCACGTGGAGCAGCGCGGCGGTGCCTCCCCAGTACACGCTTTGGTCCACGGACGGCAAGCGCATGATAGAGCTGGAGATGAACAAGACATATGCTGCAAAATACGCCTCCGCGCCCAAGATGCAATTTTCGAAGGTGAAGAACGCTTCGGGAGAGGAGATGGATGCATACATGATCTTGCCTGCCGACTTCGACGAGTCCAAGTCATATCCTCTGATGATGTACCAGTACAACGGACCCGAATCCCAGGAAGTGAAAAACATGTGGCGCATGGAGGGGATTTTCTACATCGCCTCCCAAGGCTACGTGGTGGCTGCCGTGGATGGCCGAGGCACCGGCAATCGTTCCAGAAGCTGGTGTGACGCCGTCTACAAGCAACTCGGACGCTACGAGACCATGGACCAGATATCGGGTGCCCGTCACTTCGGCTCACTCCCTTATGTGGATGCGGATCGCATGGCCTGCTTCGGCTGGAGCTACGGCGGCTACATGACCCTCATGGAGCTTACGGCTTCGGATTCTCCATTCATTGCGGGAGTGTCGATGGCCCCGGTGACCGATTGGAGATACTACGACTCCATTTATACGGAGCGCTACATGCTCACCCCCCAGCAGAACGAGGCCGGATATGATGCAGCTTCCGCGCTCGACCGGACCAAGGGTCTCAAGCAGCGCCGGCTGCTCATCATGTCGGGCACGAGCGACGACAATGTGCATTTCTACAACACGTTGAAGTACACATCCAAGCTCACCTCCGAAGGCCAGCTCTTCGACATGATGGCGTACACAGCCTTCGAGCACAGCCTTCGCATGTGCAACGCACGAGTCCAGCTCTTCCGCAAGATCGTGGACTTCCTGGACACACGCGTCAAATAATCCCTCAATCCCCTTGTAGATATGGAAGATAGAAACAAAGTAAGCAGCGTACAGCTCTTCATGCTCTGGAAGAATCTGTCCGTATCACTGGTCATCATGCTCGGCGTGGTGGCCTTCACTCGTCTGGCCCCCTTCTATCTGGCGCCCGCCGTCTCGCTGCTCGGTGCAGCCATATTGTACACGATGATGTACAATGCCAGAGTGCGTGACGACGGCTCTTGCATGCTGATGTCATATGCCATCTTCTACTGCCTGATAGTCTATACCTTCGTGGCCATCATCATCAATGTGCTGTATGCATGGGGCATCATAGTGGTGCCTGGAGAATTCATTTTCTTCAATCATCCCTATATCCCCAACCTCATCATGCTGCCTTGCAGTTTTGTCACCGTGCTGGTGCTCTATCTGCGACGCTCCAAGCTTCAGATCTGCCAGGACTGCCGCACGAAACAGGGTTCACCACGGGAGCGTGGCATCTTCGGTGTCATACTCGTCAACGAGTCGGCCAACCAGCTGAAGAATCTCATGGGCCTTTTCGGGGTACTCTCGATCGTGCTTTGGACATATTATCTGGCTCGCTATGTCAATATCAACCAGAATGCCAGAGACTGGTTCGTGTTCGTCTGGATCGTCCTGATTGGCGTGGTGCTCGATGAGATCTATTACGCGATGAGGTACTACAACCTCTATCTTGACCTGATGGAGCGTAAGGAAATCATCACTCCCGAAGAGCTCAACGACATCACTGCCAAGACCTATGTCAGGTTTTATGTGGTATGGGGCGACAAGCTCTATGTCAACGAACATTCGCTTGATCCCTCGGTGCCTTTCCGTGAAGTGCTGGACACTCCCTTCGAGACCCGTCGCACGGTCAATGGCATATCCGAACACCAGGTGCTCGGAATGGCGGAGAGGATGACAGGGCAAAAGGGAGACTTGAGGTTCTTCTTCGGCCGCAAGTTGGCGGGGATGGAAAACCATTCGATACTGCGCTATTTCTACTTCCTCGATTCCCCGGAGGATGGTGAGCCGCCGGTGCTCAACAGCGATGGGAAATGGATGGAGTTCGATGAACTGAAACGTATCTACGCCACCACCCCCGGAGAGCTTTCGCGCCTTTTCGTCTCGGACATGACCCGCCTGGCCACCATCATCCTCACCGAAAAGACCTTTGACGAGAGGGGAATGAGAAAATCCCGGATCAAGTCTTACAAGCCAACGTTCTCGCTCGGGGACGTGCGCAAGTCAAAGCTTGATTTCCAGGATGACAAGTGGATCCATATCTCGGATTTCAATTCCGACACGCCATTCTTCCATATCAAGAGACTTTGGCGCAACTTCACAGGAGTGCATCAGAATTACAACAAATGATGGAAAAAGAAAAGGACATCATCGCGATAGTGGGACCTACGGCCTCCGGGAAGACCCGGAAGGCCGTAAGTCTTTCCCGACGTTTGGGAGGGGAGATCATCAGCGGAGATTCCCGACAGGTCTACCAGGGCATGACCATTGGCACGGGCAAGGATCTGGGAGAGTATGGTGACGTTCCGGCTCATCTGCTCGATATTTGCCCTGCCGGATATAAGTATAATCTCCATGAATTCCTCCGGGATTTCGACCGTGCAAGAATCGAAATACAGGGGAGGGGGAGAATCCCTGTCCTGTGCGGAGGCACAGGGATGTATGTGGAGGCTGCTCTCAACGGTCTCAGGCTTCCGGAGGTGCCGCGCAATGAAGAGCTAAGAATGGCGCTGGCAGACAGGAGCCTTGAAGAGCTGGCAGCCATGCTTGCCGAGCGTAAGACTCTGCACAACACCACCGACGTGGACACGGTAGCGCGAGCTATCCGGGCAATCGAGATAGAGGAATACTATGCCGCTCACCCGGAGGAGGCCCGGCAGGCTGACATCCGGGCCGCCAAGCCCTTGCCGTCTCTCGTCATAGGCGTTGCCATTGACAGGGAGGAGCGCAGGCAAAGGATTTCCGCCCGTCTCCGCGCCCGTCTTGAAGAGGGGATGGTCGAGGAGGTGAGGGGGCTTCTGGAGAGCGGGATTCCGCCCGAAGACCTAATATACTATGGTCTCGAATACAAGTTCGTTACGCTTTACCTGATTGGTGAGCTGCCATATGACGAGATGGTGCGCCAGCTTGAAATAGCCATACATCAGTTTGCCAAGAGGCAGATGACGTGGTTCAGGGGAATGGAGCGGCGAGGTCACGTCATCCATTGGATCGACCACTCTGTGAGCGATGACGAGTTTGCGGACAGGGTGACGGATTTGATGCACCGACAGGGGCCGACGAAATAATAAGAAGCGAGGGAAGACCAATGCGGTCTTCCCTCGCTTCTTTATGGTTTCGGCTATTGATGCACCGAAAGACTCATGCAATCGTCATTTTGCCTTGATGAAAGTGACGAGGTCCTTGGGAGTGAGTTTCTTGCCGGTCAGCAGCATTGAGGCTGTGTAGAGCTTGCCGGAGATGATCCAGGCAAGGATGGCAAAGCCATATAACACCAGAAGGGCTATCAGCGACTGCCACCACGAGAATGTGCCCGACACTGCCTGCACAGTGGCCACCGTGGGGGCGGTGAAGGGGAAGTAAGTGCAGAAGATTGACAGGGGGGTGGCTCCGTTGTCGGTGGCGAACATGCCCAGGTAAAGTGAGAAGAAAAGGGTGAAAGATATGATGGAGACGAAGACCTGGTTTTCGTTGTTCTTGTCTGTCATGGCTCCCCCTGCGGCAAACAGGGACCCATAGAAAAGATATCCGCCGATGAAGAAAAGTATGCTCCAGACCACTCCCATTATGACGTCAGTGCGAAGGAAGACCGACATGCTCAGTCCGGTGTCGAAGACCAGCAGCACGACGGCTATGAGGAGAAAGACGATGGAGCCCCACAATAGAAGCTGGGTCAGTCCCACGAGCCCGACGCTGATGATCTTGCCGAGCATCATGGTGCGTCCGGTGACGCAGGTGGCTATCACCTCGATGATGCGGTTGGTCTTCTCGACCTTGACCTTATTGAAAATCTGGCCGCCGTAGAGGCTCAGGAAGATGGTGAGGAATAGCCCGCTCATCATGCCCATGGCTTGCATGGCAGTCATTTCGGTGTCTGTGTCGTGCATGGTAGACATTTCTCCCATGGCCTTCATGGAGCCGGACTCCGACATCAGAAACCCGATCACAAGACCGAAGACCACCATTGCTATCGGCACTACGAAGGTGGATATCCAGAACGACTTCGCACGTACGTCAGTGAGGTACTCGGTCTTTATTATCAGCTTTAGAGGATTCATTGCTAAAGTATTATGATGAAAGTTGATATTGTAGCGTCTCCGTAGTCAACGCTCGGTGGCGTTTCCAGTCGCTTCGGGCTTTTCATCGGCCTTGACAGGAGCGGTGGACTGGGTGGTGAGGGTGATGAAAATGTCGTTGAGCGAGGGGAGCTCTTCCTCAAAGTGAACGATCTCTCCCTGCATGGCCACGGCATCAAGCACGTCATTGTTGGCGACCCCCGGTGCTTTGGTGAGACGGTAGGCCGACCCGGTGCGCCAACCAAGGGGCTTGGTCTCTTCCACCGAGCTGATGACACCGGTGTGGAGAAGAAGGTCGGTGGAGAGAGGCGAGCGGGTGGTGAGAAGGAGACCGTCGCCCTTATGGGCTTCCTTGATGGACGTGATAGAATCCTTTACAAGAAGTTTTCCGCCGCTTATGAGGGCGATGTCGCTGCACATCCCCTCGATGGCAGGCATGTTGTGGGATGACAGCATGACAGTGGCACCGCGCTCGCGCAGCCCGCTTATGACCTCCTGCAGAATGGCTCCGTTGATGGGGTCAAAACCGCTGAAAGGCTCGTCAAGGATCACGAGGTCGGGCTCATGCACCAAAGTGGAGATGATCTGCACCTTCTGCTGGTTGCCTTTCGAAAGCTCCTTGAGTATGCGGCGTTCCTGCCCGTTTAGGTTGAACATCTCCAGATACTTCCCCATCACTTCGCGCAGGCGCTTCTGATCGCCACCTTTGAGGAGGCCGAAATAGAGGATCTGGTCTTCCACTCTCATGCGGTCGTACAGGCCGCGCTCCTCAGGCATGTAGCCTATGTAGCGGCTGGTCTCGAGAGAGGCAGGCATGCCGTTGACCGTCACCGTCCCGCTGTCGCAGGTAAGTATTCCGTTGATTATGCGAAGGAGGGTGGTCTTGCCAGCGCCGTTAGGACCGAGCACTCCGCATATTGACCCCTTCTCGACTTCGAACGACACGTCGCGCAGGGCGTGGGTCTGTCCGAAACGCTTGTCAATGTGTGAGACTTCAAGAATATTTTCCATTTATCCGGATATGAGTGATAGTAGGGCCGACCGTATGTCGGCGTCAATGGTTCATTTTTTTAACGTTGAGAGGGGAGAGTTGGTATCCTCGCGATTGTTGGTCACTTCCGGGAAGCCGGCAGAATCCTCTCTCCTATGTCCTTGGCAAGACGTGACCTGAGATTCATCAGCACCGCTATGGAGCGTTGAATTTCCAGTTGTTTCTCAGGCGATTGGCCGGAAGACTGCCTCAAAAGCTCCATCTGCTTCTTCAGCTTCATCTCTATTATGCCGTCTTTAAGTTCGAGCACGCTTCGGGGCACGATCAGCTCCAGTCTCTCGGTCTCGTAGCCAGGGGCTCGGTCGCGAGTGAATATCTTGCTCAGTTCGTAGGGCTCCTGCAATAGCTGCGTCACAGTGGTGCGTATCTCGGCATCCTCATGACTGGCGAGCTCCCGGCCCGGGAATTCTCGCACGAAGTTTCGCCATTCATCGCATTTGAAGCGGGAGAGATTCTCCTCCAGGATCTTCTCCTGGACCTGAATCTCATTCATCGTGAGGTTTTGGTTGGCAATTTGGTCTTGCCCCTCACGTCGCTTCGTGTCAATTTCCTGTTGGATGCGTTGCTCCCAGTCGTAACGGGACGCCTCAAGTGTGGATCTCATGTTGAGGACTGTGTCGAAGATACGGGCATAGACAGGATGAGACAGCTTGAGGGAGTCGGCTTCGAGTTCATCTGCTATGAACTCCGCCACATTGAGCATCTCCACTTCCTCCGCGTGTACAGCATCGGTTGTGTTGTTGCCGTGGTTGGCTGCCTCTTCATCTGGGTCTTCGTCCACCGGACAGAAATCGAGCAGCCCATAGCGTATCGCCACCTCGCAAATTTTCCTTTCGAGGGGGGCAAGCGGCGAGGGAGGAGGAGTGGGTGCGGTGTTGCTTGGGGACTCGTTGCCCGAGGCTGAGGAAGGAGGCGCGGGAGTTTGGTTCTGTCCGGACATCCCTTGCTGGGGAGGTAGAGGGTCGGAAAGAGGAGGAGCCTTCCTGATTCCCGCCCGGGCGCGTGCCTTTATCACCTCGTCGTTTATCACACTTTCAGGCACACCCAGTATCACGCTGCATTCCTGTGTATAGACGTTTCGGGCTATCTTGTCGGGGATGCATGCCAGGGACTCCACCACACTCCTCACCGCCTCGATTCTGCGCGCGGGATCGTTGCCCACGTCTTGCATCAGCACCTTGGCTTTGAAGCGGATGATGTCGGTCTCGTGGGCCTCAACGTATTCCCTGAATTCCTCGGGAGTGTGTTGGCGAGCGAAAGAGTCGGGGTCGTGTCCGTCAGGCAGAAGGAGCACCTTAACCTGCATTTTGTGGCTGAGGAGCATGTCGATGCCTCGCAAGGAGGCCTTTATGCCGGCGGCATCGCCGTCATAAAGGAGGGTGATCTTGTTAGTGAACCGGTGGATGAGAGCGATTTGGCCGTCGGTAAGCGCGGTGCCTGACGAAGCCACCACATTCTCCATGCCGCTCTGCCACATTCCTATCACGTCCATGTACCCCTCCACGAGAAAGCATTTGTCTTGCTTGACGATTGCCCCTTTGGCCTGATGGATGCCATAGAGTTCGTTGCTCTTTCGGTAGAGTGGGGATTCGGGGGAGTTGACATACTTTGCCTTTGCCCCTTTGAGGTCGCGGCCGCCGAACGCCACCACCTTGCCCGAAGGGTTCAGTATTGGAAATATGACACGGCCGCGAAAGCGATCGTAGAGCATGCCTGCCTGCCCTTCCTTCTGGCTCATGCCGAGCACTCCGATCGAAGTCATTACTGCCGGGTCGAACCCCGCTTCGCGGGAGGCAATGACCATGGCGTCGCCCCTGTCGAGGGCGTAGCCGAGGTGAAATTTGCGTATGGCCTCGTCGGTGACGCCACGCGAATAGAGGTATTGCAGGCCCACATTGCGCCCCTCCTCGGTGTCGTGGAGCTGGCGCTCCATTTCCTTCATGGCCCATTCGTTGGCCACGAGCATTCCTTCACGTTCCGTCTGTGCGGCCCGTTCCTCATCTGTAAGTTCCCTTTCCTCAACCTTGATGCCATATTTCTTGGCCAGCTGGAGGAGTGCGTCGTGATAGGACAGGCCCTCCTTTTCCATGATGAAGTTGACGGGGGAGCCCCCTTTGTGGCAGGAGAAGCAATAGCAGAAGTTTCGCCTCGGGCTGACTGAGAAAGAGGGTGTGCGCTCATTGTGGAAAGGGCAGAGGCCCATATAGTTGGCCCCGCGCCTCACAAGATGCACATAGTCGCCCACGACCTCCACAATGTTAGCCGTGTCTTTTATACGTTGGACAGTGGCCCTGTCTATCATGGTTCGGTCAGGATAGGATGAGCCTCAAGGGAGGATATTATCTCTGCAATTCTTTCGGTCGTCGGTGCAGTGGCTGGGAGAAGGGGCAGACGAAGCACGTTCTCGACCAGTCCCTTGCAATGGAGCGCAGCCTTTATGCCTGCGGGATTGCCGTCTGCAAAGAGGAGTTTGTATAGCTCCGACATGCGGTCGTGGATGGGTCGAGCCTCGTCAAAGCGACCGTCGAGACAAAGAGAGACCATGTGGCTGAATTCCCTGGGACAGACATTGCCGAGCACCGATATGACACCGGAGGCACCGATGCCCATAATGGGGTAGGTGAGGGCATCGTCTCCCGAGATGACCTCGAATCCTTCCGGTCGCCCCTGAAGTATGTCCCGAATCTGGTCGGCTCTGCCGGAGGCTTCCTTCACACCTATGATGCGCGGCTCGTCGTGAGCGAGACGAAGCACGGTCTCAGCCGACATGTTGACTCCGGTGCGCCCTGGCACATTATATAATATGACCGGGACCGGCGAGGCATCGGCAAGGGCTCTATAGTGTCGGTAGATACCCTCCTGGGTAGGCTTGTTGTAGAACGGCACCACCGACAGCACGGCGTCGAAGCCGTCGGTGCGTCCATCCTTGAGGCGTGCAGCCAGGGCTGAGGTGTCGTTGCCGCCTGCGCCGAGCACGAGGGGGATCCGGCCCGCCACCTTGTCAAGCACAAAGCATCTCACCTTCTCCTGCTCCTCTGGGGTCAGGGTCGGGGTCTCTGCTGTAGTGCCGAGAACGACAATGAAATGTGCCCCGCCGTCGAGGATGTGGTCTACCACACGTCCGAGGGCGGTATAATCTATCGAGTTGTCTTCGCGGAACGGAGTGACCAGGGCCACACCCATCCCTTTGAGAGTAAAGTCAGCCATAAGTAGATGCAAAGTTAGCAAATTCGGGGCGTCTTTTCAAATTCCATCAACTCTTTTTGTCTGTTTTAGGACATATTCTTGGCAGTTTCATCGCTTTTGAGTAATTTTGCGGTATTGCGGCCGCACACCCCGAAACGAGGAGGTCGGCGGCACGTTTTAACTGACGATAACAATGAAAACCAACGTAGCAGTGTTTTTTGGCGGACGATCCGTGGAACACGAGATTTCTGTCATCTCAGCGCTCCAGGCCATCAATGCCTTCGATAGCGCCAAGTATGAGGTGATACCCATCTACATCTCCAAGAGCGGGAGATGGTACAGCGGGCCGGCACTTCTTGACATAAGGAATTACAAGGACATGCAGAAGCTGACCGAGAGCGTAGATGAAGTCTACATGCGGCCCGAGTATGGAGACTTCAACCTCTATAAGGCGGCCGGCGGAGGACTCTTCTCACGCAAGAGCCCGGTGGTCGCGCAGCTTCATGTGGCCGTCCCCGTGCTGCACGGCACCAATGGCGAGGATGGCGTGTTCGAGGGAGTGCTTGAGACAATCGGCCTTCCCTACGCCGGATGCAACACCCTGGCGAGCGCCAACGGCATGGACAAGATCACCATGAAGATGATTCTGCGTTCCTGCGGTGTGCCCGTGGTGGACTATGTGTGGTTTACCGACAAGCAATGGGCGCGTGAGCGCGATGCAATCGTGGAGCGGGTGGAGCGCGAGCTGGGATATCCTGTCATAGTCAAGCCAGCCAATCTCGGTTCGAGCGTCGGCATTGGCAAGGCTGCAGACCGCGAGCAGCTCATCGAGCGTATCGACAATGCCGAGAAGTTCTCCCAGCGCATCATTGTGGAGCACATGATCGAACAGCTGAAGGAGATCAACTGCTCTGTGCTCGGGGATGCCGACGACTGCGAGCCTTCGGTGTGCGAGGAGCCTATCAAGACCGGAGACTTCCTCAGCTACGAAGACAAATACATGGGGGGCACCAAAGGCACCCAGGGGATGCAGGCGAGCGAAAAGCGCATACCCGCCCAGTTGACCGACGAGATGACCGACCGCATCCGCAAAATGGCTGCCGAGACATTCCGTGTGCTTGGTTGCCACGGAGTGAGCCGAGTCGACGTCATGGTCGACGAGAAGGACAACGAAGTCTACGTCAATGAAATCAACACCATTCCGGGCTCACTTTCCTTCTATCTCTGGGAGGCCACAGGCCTTTCCTTCACCGGCCTAATGGATCGCCTGGTGGAGCTGGCTCTCAAGCGTCGCCGCGAGACCGATCGCAAGACTTTCACCTACGACCAGAATATCTTCGCCATGGGCGGAGGCGTCAAAGGTGGAGTCAAGGGGGCCAAGGGTGTCAAGGGAAGATGACCCTGTCCGCGTCTTAAGGTAAAATCAAAGAAAATCAAAAGAACAATACACAGCAAATGAGCAAACGTTTCAAGGAATACAGCCGCCAGCTCGACCTCTCCGCAATCAACAAGGAGATGCTCGGGCTCTGGGACGAGAATCATCTCTTCGAGGCTTCGATGACCGAACGCGAAGGGTGTCCGACTTTCGTGTTCTACGAAGGTCCACCTTCGGCCAACGGCATGCCTGGCATCCATCATATGATGGCACGCACCATCAAGGACACTTTTTGCCGCTACAAGACCATGAAGGGCTTCCACGTGAAGCGCAAGGCCGGATGGGATACCCACGGGCTGCCTGTGGAGCTCGGGGTGGAGAAGACACTTGGCATCACCAAGGAGGACATAGGCCACAAGATCTCAGTCGAGGACTACAATGCCGCATGTCGACGCGAGGTGATGAAATACACCAAGGAGTGGACCGACCTCACCCACAAGATGGGCTACTGGGTCGACCTTGACAATCCCTATATCACCTATGACAACCGCTACATAGAGTCTGTGTGGTGGCTCCTGCGCCAGCTCTATGACAAGGGATTCCTCTACAAGGGCTACACCATCCAGCCTTACTCCCCGGCGGCCGGCACCGGCCTCAGCACCCACGAGCTCAACCAGCCCGGGTGCTACCGCGACGTGAAGGACACCACGTGCACCGCACTCTTCCGCATCTCCGATCCCAAGGAGGAGATGAGAGGCTGGGGCGAGCCTTATTTCATGGCGTGGACCACTACACCTTGGACTCTTCCCTCCAACACCGCACTCTGCGTAGGTCCGAAGTACGACTATGTGGCCGTGCGCACATACAACCCCTACACAGGCGCCCCGATCACCGTGGTGCTGGCCGAGGTGCTCTTGGCCGCATACTTCAAGAAGGAGGGTGCCGACCTTGCTCTCGACGCCTACAAGCCCGGCGACAAGGTGATTCCTTATCAGATCGTCGGCCGCTGGAAAGGCACCGACCTCGTAGGAATGAAGTATGAGCAACTCATGCCCTGGGTGAGGCCGACAGAAAAAGTAGACGAGCATTCGGAGGCATACGTGCGAGACTATGCGGCCGCCCATCCCGACAAGGTCTACGAGGTGGCAGGGGAGAAGTTTGTGGAGATCGCCGAGGAGGCCTTCCGCGTAATCCCTGGCGACTATGTGACCACGGAGGACGGCACAGGCATCGTGCATATCGCGCCGACTTTCGGTGCCGACGACGCCAAGGTAGCCAAGGCTGCAGGCATCCCGCCCCTCTATCTCATCAACAAGCGCGGCGAGACGCGTCCGATGGTCGACCTCCAGGGTCGCTACTATCCCCTCGACCAGCTGGCCGAGGCTTTCGTGGAGAAGTGTGTGGACGTGCCTCTCTACAGCGAGCACGCTGGAGCTTGGGTGAAGAATGCCTATGATCCGAAATTCAACGAGGGGGGCAAGTATGACGAGGAGGCCGCTTCCAAGGCGGAGAACCTCGACATCGTGCTCTGCATGGAGATGAAGGGTGCCGGCAAGGTCTTCCGCATCGAGAAGCATGTGCACAACTATCCTCACTGCTGGCGCACTGACAAACCTGTGCTCTACTATCCGCTCGATAGCTGGTTTATCAGGACAACCGCCGTGCGCGACCGTCTTTTGGAACTGAACGGCGAAATCAAGTGGAAGCCTGCCTCCACAGGCAGCGGACGCTTCGGCAAGTGGCTCGAGAATCTCCAGGACTGGAACCTGTCGCGCTCCCGCTATTGGGGAACCCCGCTTCCCATCTGGCGCACCGAAGACGGCAAGGAGGAGATCTGCATAGGCGACTATTCAGAGCTTGTCTCGGAGATCGACAAGGCAGTTGCTGCAGGGTTGATGAAGGAGAACCCCTTCACGGCAAAAGGTTTCAAACCCGGAGAATACACCCAGGAGAACTATGACCTGATCGACATCCATCGTCCATATGTCGACGACATCGTGCTTGTGTCGAAAAGCGGCAAGCCCATGCACCGCGAGCTCGACCTCATCGACGTATGGTTCGACTCGGGAGCGATGCCCTATGCCCAGGCTCACTATCCTTTTGAGAACAAGGAGGCTCTCGACTCCCGCGAGATCTATCCCGCCGACTTCATAGCCGAGGGTGTGGACCAGACTCGTGGTTGGTTCTTCACCCTTCACGCCATCGCAGGCATGGTCTTCGATTCCGTAAGCTACAAGGCTGTCATCTCCAACGGCCTCGTGCTCGACAAGAACGGCAACAAGATGTCCAAACGTCTGGGCAATGCCATCGACCCCTTCGACAACATCGAGCGTTTCGGCTCCGATCCCGTGCGCTGGTACATGATCAGCAACTCCTCTCCCTGGGATAATCTGAAGTATGACGAGGCAGGGGTCGTGGAGACAGGCCGCAAGCTCTTTGCGACGCTCTACAACACCTATAAGTTCTTCGCCCAATACGCCAACGTCGACGGTTTCACAGGCGACGAGCCTCAGGTGCCCGTCAGCGAGCGCCCCGAGATCGACCGCTGGATCCTCTCCCTTCTCAACACCCTGATAAGCGAGGTGGATGCGGATTACGAGGATTACGAGCCCACCAAGGCCGCCCGCGCCATCGAGGAGTTTGTCGGAGACAACCTCTCCAACTGGTATGTGCGTCTCAACCGCAAGCGTTTCTGGGCCGGAGAGATGGACACTGACAAGCTTTCCGCCTATCAGACACTCTACACGTGCCTCAAGACAGTGGCACAGCTCATGGCCCCGATCGCTCCTTTCTATAGCGACCGCCTGTATGCCGACCTCATGGAGGGACGCGGCAACGGCAAGCAGACCTATGCCACTGTGCACCTTTCGAAGTTCCCGGAGGCTGACCCTGCGCTCATAGACTCCGCTCTTGAAGAGCGGATGCGCCTGGCCCAGGTCGCCACATCCAACGTGCTCGCCTTGCGCCGCAAGACCTCGCTCAAGGTGCGCCAGCCCCTGCAGACTCTTCTTATCCCTGCCACCGACGACGCCCAGCGCGCTGCCTTCGAAGCCGTGAAGGATATCATTGGGAGCGAGGTGAACGTGAAGGAGGTGAAGATCGTGGACAATGAGGAGTCCGGTCTCGTGAAACGGGTCAAGGCCGACTTCAAGGTGCTCGGTCCCCGCTATGGCAAGATAATGAAGGATCTTGGCAAAGCCATCACTTCCATGTCTCAGCACGAGATAGCCACTCTTGAAAAGAACGGCTCTTTCGTGTTCGAAGCACTGCCCGGCAAGCCTGAAATCACCCTTTCCGACGTGGAGATCATTCCCGAGGACGTGCCAGGATGGCAGGTGGCCAACGAGGGCAGCGTGACCGTCGCACTCGACATCACCGTCACTCCCGAACTGAAGCGCGAGGGCATGGCCCGCGAACTCATCAACCGCATCCAGAACATCCGCAAGGCAAGCGATTTCGACATCACCGACAAGGTGAAGGTGCGTCTTGAGGATGTGCCGGAGGTGCGCGAGGCTGTCGACGAATATGGCGACTATATCGCGGCCCAGGTGCTTGCCTCATCTCTGGAGCTTGCCGGGGATTTCGACGAGAACGTCGAGAGCCTCGACATCGACGGCCTCAAGGTGAAGTGTACAGTAGACAAGGCATGAAGACCGAGACCCTGTCAAGGGAAGCGTCATATCGGACCACGACCACCTGGATCGTCGTAGCCACGGCGATTCTTGTGGTCGTGGCCGACCAGTGGCTCAAGATTTGGGTGAAGACCCATTTCTATCTTGGCGAGGAGGTGGAGATTCTTCCATGGTTCAGGCTGAAGTTCATCGAAAACAACGGCATGGCCTTCGGCATGCAGCTTTGGAACAAAGTAGTGCTCACCATCGGACGCATCGTGGCCGTAGGCTTTTTCATATGGCTTATGGCAAAGCTGATGGAGATGCCGAAGGTGAGCAGAGGCCTGATGGTGTCGCTGGCTCTTATCACTGCGGGAGCGGCAGGCAATATCTTTGACTGCGTTTTCTATGGAGAGATCTTCAACAATCCCTGGCCTCCCCAGGTGGCTCAGGCGTTCCCCCCGGGAGGAGGGTATGCGCCGTGGTTCGAGGGACGGGTCGTGGACATGCTTTATTTCCCGATCTGCTCATGGACCTGGCCTGACTGGATGCCAGTGATTGGGGGAGGCGAATTTGAGTTTTTCCAATACATATTCAATCTCGCCGACGCCTCCATTTGTGTCGGGGTGGGATTGTTGATAGTGTTCTTCTCCGAATCGGTCAGCAAGGCCTATGCCTGGATGAAGGCGAAAGACCAGCGACCCTCTGAGAAATGACATTCGATGGAGAAGTCGGTGTATTCGACTCCTGCGATCTCCCGGGTGAATGGTTCTATGCAAGGGCCGCAAGTCTCATCAATGGTAACTATCGAGAGCGGATGCGTTTCAACGCATCCGCTCTCGTCTTTGACATACACCTTACGGCTGAGGTATCTGTGGCCAGGAATAGGGGAGCAAGCCATGTCATCGAATTCTGAAATGTTTCTGATAGCGGGTGCGGTAGTAGAGGTTGCTGTCGAGAGGCAGTGTCCGCAGGCTGACGCTGTCAATCCGGACCACCCTGGACTGACCCACAGAGACGGGACGGGCAGCTCCGAAAATCCTGACGATATTCCGTCCCGTGTCTGTCTGGCATGTCAGGGACAGTGTGCCGGTGCCCCCGGAGTGGGTGGAAGAGACATAGGTGGTAGTGTTGTCGTCATATTCCACGCCCAAGATGGCGTTCATGCCGTCGCCCGATGCAATGCGCATTTTCCATTCAAGCTGTTGACCCGCCTGGAGGTCTGATGTCGGGGTGGAGAAAGATAACCCCTCAGGCAGCGTCAGTGGGGAAAGCATGAAATGGCGCCCGTAAGGCCAAAGGTCGATCTGCGAGGTCTCCAAGGTCTTGGATTCTTCATCGCTCTGCCTGTTGAGGCTCTTGGTGCGTTCGGCTATACGGCGATCGACTTTGGCATACAGCCTTTCATACTGGTCCATATTTTGTCCGTACCAACTGAGAGTGGAGTCATACTCCTCGCGCGTGACCCCGTGGGCGGCCAACACGCCGCGTCCCAAAGCGCCACCGTCAGGCACGCCAGACTGATAGGCATACTGGCTTTGTGTGAACGCCTCGGCCACTTGAAGGTCGGTCATGACGTCCACCATCTTCGACTCCGGGAGCACTCCTTCGGGGCGATGGGAGCAGGAGGCCGACATTAGGGCCAGCAGGGGGAATAACATTACTTTCCTCATCAGTGTCGCGTGTATGGTTGTGGACTGCAAAGTTAGCAAAAGATTGCGAGTGTCATGCAATGATGGCATCAATATTTTTGGGTCTGGTCATAATAGAAAAGACATCAGGTGCGCGCCGAATATCGTCGGCGCGCCCCCGATGTCTTTGTTTATCTCTGAAAAGAGGTACTGTCTATCCTTACATCATGCCTCCCATGCCTCCCATTCCGGGATTGGGTGCCATGGCTGCGGGATGCTCCTCCTTCTTGTCAGCTATCACGCACTCAGTGGTAAGGAACATGCCTGCGATGCTGGCGGCGTTCTCCAGAGCCACACGGGTGACCTTGGCAGGGTCGATGACGCCGGTCTCGAAGAAATTCTCGAAGGAGTCGGTGCGGGCGTTGTAGCCATAGTCGCCGGTGCCCTCCTTTACTTTCTGAAGGATCACTGCGCCTTCCACGCCAGCGTTGTTGACAATCTGTCGGAGGGGCTCCTCGATTGCACGACGGATGATGGCGATGCCGGTGTTTTCGTCGTCATTGTCGCCCTTGAGCTCGTCGAGAGCAGGGAGACAGCGGATATAGGCGGTGCCACCTCCAGGGACGATGCCCTCGGCGATGGCTGCAC
>CAZHCM010000031.1:0-17456 GCA_964531005.1 uncultured Sangeribacter sp.
GCGCTTGATGTCCTTGAGGATGGCGTCTACGGCCTGCACCTCCTTTTCCATGAGGAAGCCGAGCATCTTGTCCTGCTTGTCGAAGTAGTCGGCGATGACGGCCGTGGATGCATGCTTGCGGTGAGCGGTGCCGAAGGCGTCGTTGACGTAGCAGTCGGCGTAGCTGGCGAGCATCTTGGCGAAGTCCTTCTGGCGCTCCTTCATCTCCTTCTTGGCCTCCTCGTAGGCGGGGTCGGCCTTGTCGATGCCTACGGGCTTGCCCTCCTCCTCGGGATAGAAGCGGAGGTTTTCGAGCAGGAGCACCTCGCCGGGCTTGAGGTCCTTGGCGGCCTCGGAAGCCTTCATGCAGTCAGGCACGAACTTCACGTCTGTGCCCAGGGCCTTGGCCACTGCGTCGCGGATCTGGGAGAGGCTGAGCTTGGGGTTGACCTTCCCTTTGGGCTTGCCCATGTGGCTCATGAGGATGAGGGAGCCGCCGTCGGCCAGGATTTTCTTCAGGGTGGGGAGGGCACCACGGATTCGGGTGTCGTCGGAGATGGTGCCGTCATCGTTGAGGGGCACATTGAAGTCAACGCGTACGATCGCCTTCTTGCCGGCGAAATTGTAATTGTCAATGCTTGCCATTTTGGTCTATAGATTTTATATCGGTAAAACTTATCGTCGTGTAAGGTCTACAAAATTAGTGTTTTCTTCCGAGATTTCCAACGAGCAAGGGCGCATTTTGAGATGGATTGATTAATTTTGCAAGTGTTTACAACATTTTTAACCTTTGAAAGGAATGAAAACGGAGATTTTGCGGCGCCTGTTCCTATTATATATAGGAGAGGAGGCGCAGTACTGCATACCGCTTCCAGCCTCTGGCGGAGACAGGCGTTACTGGCGGCTTGGCCCGACACGGGACGCAGGCTCGGTGTTGGGGTGCCTCGGTCCGGATGTTACGGAAAACCGTTGTTTCGTGTCCCTGTCATCAATCTTCCGGAGCCAGGGATGCGCCGTGCCAAGCGTGTTTGCGACAACCGACGACGAGCGGGGGTACCTGCTCCAGGACTTAGGCGACACGAGCCTCTTCTCACAGCTCGACAAGATGGGCGAGGAGGAGATGGAGAGGTGGTACGGTGCCACGCTCGACGAGCTTGTGCACATGCAGACCGTGGAGCCGGGGCTTTGGGAGGGGGCGGTCATGCACACCCCGTTCAGCCGCAGACAGGCGATGTGGGATCTCAACTACTTCAAATATGAATGCCTCCGGGCGAGCGGGATAGCATTTGACGAGGAGAGGCTTGAAGACGACTTCGAGGCCCTGTCCCGGGCACTGGTGGAGATCGACCCCCGTCTGTGGGGATTCATGTATCGCGACTGCCAGAGCCGCAACGTGATGATACATGAAGGACGCCCCTGGATGATAGACTACCAGGGGGGAAGGCTGGGGCCTTGCCTATACGACGCGGTTTCGCTGCTTTGCCAGGCTCGGGCCCCTATCGCCGAGTCGCTTCGCATGCGTCTGCTGGACAGGTACGCCCGGACCTACGCGAGGGTATGGAACGAAATCCGAGGCCATGAGGAGGGAACCGCAGAGGCACTGACGCCCGAGGAGGTGACGGCCCCCTGGTGGATGCTGAGAGTGTTCAGGCTTCTGCAGGTGTTGGGCGCCTATGGCCTGCGCGGACTCGTGGAGCGCAGGGCTCATTTCGTCAAGAGCCTTCCGATGGCGCTCGGGCAGTTGAGCGACATGCTCGAATCCGGGCGCCTGGCTCCCTGGCCGGCGCTTGAGGCGGCTTGTCGCTCCCTTGTGTCGCACCCGAGGTTTCAGACCGATGAAGCAGGACAGGGGAGACTGACGGTAAAAGTCTTCAGCTTCTCCTACATGAGAGGCTATCCAGATGACATGACAGGCAACGGAGGGGGCTTCATGTTTGATTGCCGGGCGATGCACAATCCCGGCAGATACGAGCAGTACAAGACACTTACCGGGCGCGACGAGGCTGTGATACACTTCCTGGAAGAAAAGGGGGAGGTGCAGCCCTTCCTGGCCGGAGCATGGAGCCTGACCGACAAGGCAGTGGAGAGGTATGCGTCACGCGGGTTCAGCTCCCTTCAGATAGGGTTTGGCTGCACCGGCGGCCAGCACCGGTCGGTGTATTGTGCCGAGAAGACGGCCCGGCATATTAGCGAGAGGTATCCGGAGGTGAGAGTGGTGCTGCAGCATCGCGAGCAGGGGATACGTGAGGTAAGAGGGGGAGTGTGACAAAAGTGTTAAACTCCACACTGCCATCAATCCCAACAGGGGCGACGAGTGTTATGAGGATAAAAAGGTAGGACACCTTGAAATCACCAATCTAAAAACACTTAAATACTATGAAGGCATTATCGATCATATTCTACATCATCGGCTCCGTGCTGCTGATCGTATCCTGTTTCACAAGCAGCGTGGTGGCCACCTGGTGGCTGGGAAGCGCGGCTGTCGTGACCCTCGTGGCAGGATGCGTGTTCCAATACATGGCGTCACGTCGCAATCACAGTCTATATTGAGACTGTCCCTGACCCAAAAGACAGGTTGGCCCGGCGCAGAGTGTCGGGCTTTCCTATGTCTATAAGATCGGGCGTTTCGATGAGGCATGCCCGGATGTCGAGGCCGGGAGCCTCGTCGAGCATGAAGTCGATGATGGAGAAAGGCGTGTCGGGCGTGTGCCGCCTCTCCATCTCCTCGAGCACCCTGGGACCGAAGACGTATATGCCGGAGAAGGCGTAGGGACGGAGGGGAAGGGATGAGGCGGGGTCTGCCGAGGCAGAAGGCATGTCGCCAAGAGTGCCGGCAGAGCGAAGGCGCGTTTGTCCGGAGGCATTGTTGCGCCAGCCGCGCAATTGCGAGTCTTCGTCCCACAAGAGTGCTCTCGAAGACTCGCGGCTGCTCACCATGAGCGTCATGTCGGCCCCGGACTCCCTGTGCGCCTGCATGAGATTCTCAAGGGGTGCGGAAGAAAGTATGTCGACATTATGGACGAGCACGCCTCCCGCGATGTCGGAGCGGCGGAGGTGGGGCGCGGCGTGAAGCAGGGCGCCCCCGGTGTCGAGCAGCCTTTCAGACTCGTCGCTCACCGCTATGTCAGCTTCGGGGTATCTTGAGGAGAGGAAGTCTGTGATTTGCGATGCGAAATGATGGACGTTTACGGTCAGGGTGTCGAACCCGCGACTCCGGAGATTGTCAATGACACGGTCCAGCATGGGGCGTCCGCCGACTGGGACGAGAGCCTTGGGGTGGGAGAGGGTCCAAGGACGAAGACGGGTGCCGAGCCCGGCTGCGAGAATGAGGGCGTTCATAGATTAGGCAAGATCAATGTTAGGCAGGCTCATAGCTGCGCTTCCTTAAGTTTCTCGGCATTCTCTGCCACCGTCAGCCGGTCGATGCACTCGCCAATGTCGCCATCCATGAAGGCGGCAAGGTTGTACTGAGTGAAATTGATGCGATGGTCGGTCATGCGGCCCTGAGGGAAGTTGTAGGTGCGGATCTTGGCCGAGCGGTCGCCGGTGCTGACCATTGTCTTGCGGCGTGCAGCTATGTCGTCGAGATACTTCTGGTGTTCGCGGTCGTAGATGAAAGTGCGCAGACGCGAGAGCGCTCGTTCCTTGTTTTTGGGTTGGTCTCGCGTCTCGGTACATTCTATGAGTATTTCCTCTGTCTGGCCGGTGTTGGGGTTTGTCCAGTTGTAGCGCAGACGCACGCCCGATTCCACCTTGTTGACATTCTGACCTCCGGCACCACCCGATCGGAAAGTGTCCCACTTGATTTCCCCCTCATGAATCTCCACCTCGAACTCTGCCGCCTCTGGAAGCACGGCCACAGTGGCGGCTGAGGTGTGGACGCGTCCCTGGGTCTCGGTGGCCGGGACGCGTTGCACGCGATGCACTCCGCTTTCATACTTCATGACGCCGTAGACGCCGTCGCCCTCGAGAGAGAAGACAATCTCCTTGAAACCACCGGCCGCCCCCTCGGAGTAGGAAGAGACTGAGAGGGTCCAGCCGCGGCGTTCGGCAAACTTCTGGTACATGCGGAAGAGGTCGCCGGCGAAGAGTGCGGCTTCGTCGCCCCCCGTGCCCCCGCGAATCTCCACCACGCAGTTCTTGGCGTCGTCCGGGTCGGCGGGCACGAGGAGCAGTTTCAGGTCCTGTTCCAGCTCGGGGATTCGGGAGGTGGCCTCGTCCAGTTGTTCGCGGGCCATGGCTCGCAGGTCGGGATCGTCGGACGACAGCAGGTCGCGCGCCTCCTCCTCGGAGGCCACTGCCTTGCGCAGCGAGTCGGCGCACTTCAGGATACGCTCCAGATCGTGATATTCGCGAGTGAGGCGCACATATCTGGGCTGGTCGGCGATGACGGCCGGGTCAGTGATGAGGGTTGACACTTCCTCGAAGCGTGCGTCGAGCCCGTCGAGGCGTTGAAGAAGCTGGGATGCAGACATGTCCTATATGAGAGCTTATACAATTCTTATATAATAAGGAGTGCAAAGATAACTAAAAAAGGGGAGAGCATCACCACGAAGAGCGGACAAAAGCGGAAGATGGCAAAAAATGGGCAAAAAAGAGACGGAAAATTTGGTGGGAAAGAAAAAAAAGACTAATTTTGCAGTCGCATTTCCGCCGGGGAGCCTCCGCCGAGACTTGAAGGAGGGGATGCGCAAGAGACAACCAAAACAATACAACCGGCAAATCAATGGCAACCAAGATCAGATTACAGCGTCACGGCCGCAAAGGCTACGCTTATTATCCCATCGTAATCGCCGATAGCAGGGCACCACGAGATGGTAGATTTATTGAGAGGGTAGGTTCCTATAATCCGAACACTAATCCTGCTACAATAAGTTTGAATTTCGACCGAGCTCTGTATTGGCTTGAGGTAGGCGCACAGCCCACCGACACCGTTCGTTCGATCCTCTCCAAGGAGGGCGTTCTCCTGATGAAGCACCTTCGTGGCGGCATCAAGAAGGGCGCACTGACCGAGGAGGAGGCACAGAAGCGCTTCGACGACTGGAAGGCAAAGCGCGACAAGCAGGCTGACGCCGCCAAGCTCCAGAAGGAGGCTAAGGCAGCAGAGGCAGCAAAGGCACGCTTCGAGGCAGAGGCAGAGCAGAACCGTCTGAAGGGCGAGTCTGTAGCCAAGAAGAAGGCTGAGAAGCTGGCAGCCGAGGAGGCAGCAGCCAAGGCAGCCCTGGAGGCTGAGGTGGACACCACCGAGGCTCAGGCAGACGAGGCAGCCGCCGAGTAAGCAAGAGAATCCCCCATTGACGGGGCAGTCGGCAAGGACTGAAAAATTTTTTCTGAAAAAATTGGATGAAAAATTTGGTCAGTTCAAAAATAATGCCTAACTTTGCACCGTCAAACTGACAAAGCAATCGCAGTGAGGCCGAAGGCTCACGGGTCGAGGCTCACAGCGATTGGAAACTGGCCGATTAGTGTAGCGGTTAGCACGCCACCCTCTCACGGTGGAGACTCGGGTTCGAGTCCCGGATCGGCTACTTCAGAAAGCCCCCGATGATCAGATGATCATCGGGGGCTTTCACTATGGAAGGAGTGTCGGTCAGTAGGTGAGATGGAGGGTCAGACCGTCGTAGGCGGGGTGAACGTTGGGGGGAAGGGTCGCCTCGCGCTCGTGATGGAGGCCGAACTCATGGTTGAAGTGAGTCAGATAGGCTTCCTTCGGGCGTACCTGCTCGATTAGGTCGAGTGCCTCGCCTACGGAGAAGTGGGCGAAGTGTTCGCGGTCGCGAAGTGCGTTGACGATGAGGACATCCAGGTTTTCGAGTTTCCACATCTCCTCCTCAGGAATGCTTTTGGCATCCGTGACATAGGCAAAGGAGCCTATGCGATAGCCGAAAATCGGGAGCTTGCCGTGCATCACCCTTATAGGCACTACCTTGAGACCATTGATGTCGAGCACGCTTTCTTGCGACACTCGCTCAAGCGAGAATGTCGGCACTCCGGGATAGAGGTGCTCCCTGAAGCAATAGTCGAGTCGACTGCGGAGATCCATCTCCACATCCTCGCTGACATATAGAGGAAGCGGGCCTTCGTGGCTGCCGCAGAGTGGACGGAGATCGTCGATGCCCCCCACATGGTCGTAGTGGCTGTGGGTGATGAGCACGGCATCGACGTATGCCAGGTCCTGACGGAGCGCCTGTTGGCGGAAGTCGGGGGAGGCGTCGATGAGGATGGTCTGTCCGGCAGCCTTGACCAGCACGGAGGCACGAAGGCGTTTGTCGAAAGGATCCTTGCTCATGCAGACCCTGCACTTGCATCCGATCTCGGGGACTCCCTTGGATGTGCCCGAGCCGAGCACCGTCACTGTCATGCGCGAGTCGATATAGTTGACTTCCGGGTGAAGCTGCACTCCGAAGTCACGTCGCACGGCATGAATCACCGCCTCGGCCACATCTGCCACATCCCGGGCCGTGGCGTGGTCCACGTTGGCTATGACCAGGCATTGTTTTGGATAGACCTCCGCGCCCCCCTTGCGGAAGCCCTTCATACCGGCATGTTCGATCAGCCATCCCGCAGGCACCTTCACATGGTCGGGATCGTCCTTAATGTCATATTTAGGTATGTCCTTGCGTTCGCGACACATTTCCTGCTCATAGAAATAGCGGTGTACGATCGGGTTCTTGAAGAAGCTGCCCGCGCTTCCGATCTCCCTGGGGTCGGGGAGCTTGGAGTCGCGGATGCGAATGACCTCAGCCGCTACCTCAGCCGGGGAGGGATGGTGGCCCAGCCTTTCGGAGAGCCCTTTAAGGGAGCCATATTCCACATTGGCGGCCATGTCTGAGGGGGAGAGCCGGAAACTTACACGGACCACCACATACTTCCCCTTCCATTCATGCTTGAAGCGGGAATCACGATAGCCGAAACCGCAATCCTTGGGATAGAGGCGCTTGGTGGTGCGGGATTCAAGATCGAACACCTCGACGGAGTGAATCACGTCAGCCGCCTCGACGCCGTAGGCACCTACGTTCTGCACCGGTGAGGCACCCACGTTGCCGGGAATGCCGCTTAGGTTTTCCAGTCCGGCGAGGCCTTGGTCGATGGTCCAGGCTACGAACTCCGCCCAGTTCTCTCCCGCTCCGGCTATGGCGAAGACTGTGTCAGCGTCCTTGCGGTAAATGGTGCGCTCCAAGATGCGGCTGTGGAGTACGAGGCCGTTGAAATCGGACAGGAAGAGGAGGTTGCTTCCGCCCCCAATGTGGAGCACCTCGTTTTCGAGGAACTCGGGCTGGCGTGAGATCCAGGTGAGTTCGCGGACTGAGGCATACTCGGCGAAGAGGCGCGCCTTGGCGTGGATGCCGAATGTGGTGAGAGGGGTGAGGTCGAAGTCTTGAAGGAACTGCATGGGCTTTAGAGGATTTTGGATGGGCATCAGCGGCTAAAGCCGCTGCCTGGTATATGCGGGGAGAGAAGGGAAGGAGAAGAGAGGGGAAGGGGGTCATTGGCGGAAGTCGAAGAGCTGTCCGTCTACGAAACGGAGGAATGTGCCGTCTGGGTATATCCAGATGTCGAGAAGGCGGCTGTAGTCATGTCCCGCCTCAACGTCCGAGGGGTCGCCGATGGCCAGTCGACATTCCTCCTTGGTCATCCCCACGGCCACACGCTCGGCCATGATAGAGGCCCAGTGGGCATCGGAGATGCCGGAGTGTCGCAATCGAGGGTCCGAGAGATAGAACTGGGAAGCGAAGTTGCGGCTTTCCCCTCGTCCATACCCGAAGTTGAGATAGGCGTAGCGGGGAGACGTGGAGGTGGAGTCCGCAAGAGTAAGGCGTAGGGGAAAGACACCGTCGGCAGCCTCGACCTCTGTGATGACGAGGGGGGCGAACTTCAGCATCTTGTGGCGCACTCCCAAGCTGTCATAGCCAAGGGAAGTACGGGCCCAGACCTTCCTGCCCGTGAGGAGACGACGCGCCTGCTCTACCAATTCGAGGTCGAGAAGCATCGGAAGACGCGACACCGGCAGAGAGTCCGCCACGTCAGGGGAAGTGCCAAGCGGATAGGCCATCGACCAGTCGCCGTCGCTGAATATGAGGAGTCGCTCCCGGGTGTTGGCAGGGGTGAGACGCGAGTCAAAAGCGTAGAAAGCCACGTTGCGTCCCACGAGCGAGGTGTCGCCCGGCGGAGCATAGATGTCGGCAAAAAGGGCTATGCGGTCATTGGTGATACGGAGCGAGTCGCCTCGCCTGAGCTCCACAACCCTACGAGGCATGATGGCCGACATTATGGTGTCTTCGGCGGCAGTCGCCCTGAGCCTTCGCAGGTCGCCTCTGGAGAGCTCTATGCGTTTGGTGCCCTCGATGCCAGTGAAGCAAGCCGAGAGGCAAGCGCAGGCCGATAGCAGCAGAATCCAGACGCGTGATCGGCGTAACAGGGTGAGTATCAGATATGAATTATGGTGTGTCATAAGAAGTTGCCGTTCCTTCGAGGAGGAATAGCATGCAAATTTACAAAAAAATCGTCATTTTTAGGCGAAAATATTTGGTGGAGTCAAGGAAAATGTCTAACTTTGCACTCGCAAACGGGAAGCAAGGCTCCCCGGAAGCAAAGCAAGGGTGGCACGAAACGCGCAAGCAACGAGGCGCGAGTTGCCCAAGCAATATGGCGGGATAGCTCAGTTGGTTAGAGCGTCGGATTCATAACCCGGAGGTCTCGAGTTCAATTCTCGATCCCGCTACCAAATATAAGGCAAATGTAATTCAGAAAGCTGGACTTGTGAGTGATCACAGGTCCAGTTTTTCATTTCGTCCGTGGCATCCTCCCGTCCCCTCCGAGACATCCTCCCGTCCCCTCCGAGACATCGGGGTTTATCCCAGTTGCATCCCGGCTTGGGGGTAGGAGTGCAAAAAAATATCGGTATTGGTTGTGGATATGGAGACAAATGTGTAAATTTGCGTGTTCCAACCCCACCCTCTTTCCAGAGACCGGGGAAGGGGCTTGACAAAACCATAATAGAGAATAAATCTAACACCATATCATCATGGCGTCAAATGCTACACTGAAGACGAAACTCTCGCTCCTCAATTTCCTGGAGTTCGCCGTGTGGGGTGCGTACCTCACCTCGTTGGGCAACTATCTGGGCCGTGTCGGCCTCGGCCCTGACATCAAATGGTTTTATGCCGTCCAAGGCATAGTCTCCATTTTCATGCCCGGAATCATAGGCATCGTGGCTGACCGCTGGATCCAGGCCCAGAAAGTGCTTTCCATGTGTCATGGGCTTGCGGGAATGTTCATGCTCATAGCCGGATGGTATGCCATGGGGGCGGGGGCGGACGTGCAGTTCGGACCCCTCTTCACCCTCTACACATTGTCGGTGGCCTTCTTCATGCCTACGATCGGCCTTGCAAATTCGGTGGCCTATTCGGCCCTGACCAAGGCCGGACTGGACACGGTCAAGGCGTTTCCGCCGATCCGCATTTTCGGCACCATCGGCTTCATATGCGCGATGCTGTTTGTCAACTTCACGCAGTTCCAGAACAGCTACCAGCAGCTCTACACCTCGGGTGTGCTGAGCATGGTGATGGCCATGTATTCGCTGACGATGCCGTCGTGTCCGGTGAGCAAGGCGGCCGGAAGCTCCGTGGCGGACGCACTCGGCCTGAAGGCCTTCGCGCTCTTCAAGACCCCGAGAATGGCGATATTCTTCATCTTCTCGATGCTCCTTGGCGTTTCGCTCCAGATCACCAACGGCTACGGCAACCTCTTCATCACCAGCTTCGGCGAGATAGCCGAATATGCCGACACGTGGGGCGTGAAGAACGCCAACGCCCTCATCTCCCTTTCCCAGATGTCGGAGACACTGTGCATACTTCTCATACCGATATGCCTTAAGAAGTTCGGCATCAAGGGCGTGATGCTGATGTCCATGTTCGCATGGGTGGGGCGTTTCGGATTCTTCGGCATCGGCAATCCCGGCGACGGTGTGTGGCTCTTTGTGCTCTCGATGATAGTATATGGCGTGGCATTCGATTTCTTCAACGTCTCCGGCTCCCTGTACGTCGACCAGGAGACCGATCCCAAGATGCGTTCAAGTGCCCAGGGCCTCTTCATGATAATGACCAACGGCCTGGGGGCGACCTTCGGCACACTCGGAGCCGGATGGGTGCTGGAGCAACTGGTGTTCAACCGTCCCGCAGGCGCCGAGCAGGTGGAGGGATGGCAGAGCGCATGGCTCGTCTTTGCAGCGTACGCTCTTGTAGTCGGCGTCCTCTTCCTTCTAATCTTCCGTTCGCCCAAGAAGCCCAAGGATATCCATCTGGCCAAAGACCTTGAGCAGACAGATCCCGCAGATCCCGCAGGATATGCCGTAGACAACCTGAAATGATACAGTTCTACGCTCCCGAAATAGAGACCGACCCCGTGCTTCCGGAGGCGGAGTCGGCCCACTGCGTCCGTGTGCTCCGCATGAAGGAGGGGGACACGGTGTATGTCACGGACGGGAAGGGGCACCGTTTTGAGTGCGTCATCACCGAGGCTCATCCAAAGCGCACCCGTTTGGAGATAGTCGGTGTCGAGTCGCCGGCCCCCGTCATAGACTGCGACATCACATTGGCTGTGGCTCCGTCCAAAAACATGGACCGAATGGAGTGGCTCGTGGAGAAGGCGGTGGAAATCGGTGTAAGCCGCATCGTCATGCTGAAGTGCTCGCGCAGCGAGCGCAAGGTGGTGAAGGCGGACAGGCTCCGAAAGATAGCCATATCGGCCATGAACCAGAGTCTCAAGACGCGCCTTCCGGAGGTCACAGAGATGATCCCGGTTGGCCAATGGCTGAAGGAGATGCCCGAAGGCCAGAGATTCATGGGCTATTGCGCTCCCGAGATAGAGCGAAGAGAGTTTGTGGCCGAATGTCGACCTCTTACCGACACGGTCATACTCATCGGCCCTGAGGGAGACTTCACACCCGAGGAGGTGGCCAAGGCGATGGAGTGCGGCGTGGTGCCTGTGACATTCGGGCGGGCGAGACTGCGCACCGAGACGGCGGCGCTCTTCGGGGTGCAGGGAGTCCACATGATAAATCAGCTCGCCGAGGCGGATAACCGCTGACAACAGACTCATCACTCATAGACAACTGAAACAGCAAACAAGATGACATTCCATGATGACGACTTGACGGGCTATCTCACATCGAGCCCGACACGCAATTTCTTCCTTCTCGCAGGTCCTTGCGTGATAGAAGGAGAGGAGATGGCCCTCGACATAGCCGAGCAGATGGCGGGCTTATGCGAGGAGCTGAGGATACCTTATGTGTTCAAGGGGAGCTACCGGAAGGCCAACCGCTCAAGGATGGACTCCTTCACAGGGATAGGCGACGAGAAGGCATTGAAGATATTGAGGAAGGTGCGCGAGACGTTTGGCGTGCCCGTGGTCACGGACATCCACGAGGCGCATGAGGCGGAGATGGCGGCAGAGTATGTCGACATGCTTCAGATACCGGCGTTCCTTTGCCGTCAGACAGAGCTTCTTGTGGCTGCGGCCCGTACGGGGAAGATGGTGAACATCAAGAAGGGGCAGTTCCTGTCGGCTGAGGCAATGTCCAATGCCGTTGAAAAGGTCAGGGAGAGCGGCGACATGCAGGTGGCTGTCACCGAGAGAGGCACCACCTTCGGCTACACCGACCTCATAGTGGACATGCGTGGAATACCCACGATGAAGGAGAGGTGCGGATGCCCCGTCATAATGGACGTGACCCACTCGCTTCAGCAGCCCAACCAGGCAAGCGGCGTGACCGGGGGTGTGCCGCAGATGGCTTTCACGATAGCCAACTGCGCAGTTGCGGCTGGGGCTGACGGACTCTTCATGGAGACGCACCGCACCCCCGCCACAGCCAAGAGCGACGGAGCCAACATGGTGGCCCTCGACAAGATGAAGGGGCTGCTGACCAAGCTCACCATGCTACGCATGGCGGTCAACGAGCAGTGCGCGGCCGATAAATCTTGCCCCGAGGCATAGAGTCTCGCACCACGACAGGGCGCTGATAAGCGCGACTGAGGAGGTGTGCCAGTTGCTGGCGCGCCTCTTTGCGTGCGTTGGCCACGACCCCCTCCTCGTACAGGCGTCTTTCGGCGCGGAGCCGTAGCTTATTCTTGAAGCGGTTGTCCTGGGAGTTGGTGAGGCGGTCGGAGCTGAGCAGGCCAAGGCCTTTGGTGTCGATGACACGGAAGGCATCGTCGTCAGTGGATTCGAAGATCTCGATTATTTCCGGCGGAAGGACCGCACGCACGGTGTCGGAAGAGTCGTCGACACGGAGATTATCGACATCAAAGGATATGTACCCGCGCAGCTTCTGGACGGCGACGATCACCTTGTTGTCGACGGTGTCCTGCACCGGCAGCTCAGAATAGATTTCCACGGTGCATAGACGAGCCATCTCGCGAACATCGCGCACGACGGCAGGAGCCACTGTGACTGTGACTTCACGCTTTGGGCGCACCGATTGCCATACTATGACTCCGGCGCCGGCCACCAACGCAATTATGATTAGCCAGAAGAAAAGACGGAAGTAGAAGGAGGGTTTGATCATTTGAAGTGTACTGTGGCCGTGTAGCCGTTGCGTGAGAAGAAATCCTGGAAATAGGCCGTGGCCTTGGAGGTGGCCTTGTCGGTGAGTATCCGCCGGAAGGAGGAGTCGGAGTTGAATTCCTTGCGGAAGTCACGGTTGGCGAGTTCCTTGGCCCTTGCACGATCGGCCGAGCTGAAGCGCGGACGCAGGAGGCCGATGTTGGTGTAGTCTTCGCGCAGGGTGAGGTCGCGTCCGGCTATCTCCACCGAGATCGGAGGGAGTGAGACGTCAACCGTCTTGGCGTCGTCGTCAAACTTCAAGTCGCCTGGCTGGAGCTGGGAGAGGTCGATCCAGGCTCGGACGTATGTATCATATGAATACACGCCGATACGCTTGCCCCACAGTCTGGAGTCGTCGGCCACGGCGGTCTTGGTGACCGCCATGGAGGCGAACACCATGCGTGAATGTGACTGCATGGCCCCCACAAGGTCGGCGTGATGTTTGCTGTAATCCATGGTGGTCTTGACCGTGTCTTTCCCGCTGTCGCCACATGAGGCGAGGGAGAACGGAAGAGCGGTGAGGAGCACTGCGAGAAGGGTGTGGGTGATAGAGGAGCGGAGCATATAAAACGTGTTTTTAACAATAACGTGGGATAAAAGTGCAAATTGTATGAAAAAAAACGGCGAAAAATTTGGTGGGACGGAAAAAAATGCCTAACTTTGCATCGCAATCCCAAACGAAGGGATTAAGATGGTTCCATGTCCGAGTGGTTAGGTACCGGTCTGCAAAACCGTTTACACCAGTTCGAGTCTGGTTGGAACCTCAAAGCCACCGATAAGCTTTGCTTATCGGTGGCTTTTGTTTTTCACCTCTTTCATATATCTATCGGCGCATATATCTGTCGTGACTTCAATCTATTGGGTCAGATATCTATCGGCAAAGTTATTGGATTTCCTTGATGACCCATTCTGAAAGACGGCCGGAACGCTTGTCGAAATCAGCTCCAATCAGGAAGATCTTCTTCCCGGATTGCGCATAGGGGAGCCAGTATTTCTTCTCAATAATCTGCTCCAATGCCTCCTGGGCCGACTTGTCCACTTTCAGTTCTATCAGGTAGACAAACCTTGATGTGCTGATGTTGAGGTCTATTCGTCCGTCGGAGGTGCGATGTTCCACACCAGTGTAGAACCCCAGGAGCGTCAGGAGAATTTGCATTATATTTTGGAAATGGGCCTCTTTCCCCTCATTTTCAGAGTAGCCGATGCTTGCAAAGAGGCTTTGCATCTTCTTCATGAAGCCTTCGGCATCCCCTTTTCTGACCATATCGGCGAAGTCGGCCACTCCCAACCCGTTGTCGCTTTCAGCTTCGGGGGCGTACGCGAGGAGCAGGCAATTGAGGAGCCCTTCCTTCACCTCTTGATTGGGATAATCAAGAATATAAAGGTTGTCCTCCGGAAGATAGGACTTGATGGTGAGGTAGCCAGCCTGGTACAGGCTTGGGATGATGCGGTTGTTGTCGACCCCCGATGTCTTGAGGGTGGAGGCGGATATGCGTGTAGGAATCAGGGAGGCGATGGGACGGTTGAGACGACGGATCATGCCTACGAGATAGGTGGGAGTGCCGGTTGCAAACCAATAGTCGTCGTATGCCTCGTCGGCAAATGTGCTCAGCAGGCTGAAGGGATTATAGATATCAGGACAACGTGGAGTGAAATGGTATCCGTCAAAACGTCTCTTCAATTGAGACCGCACCTCCTCGGTATTGGAAGCCGTGGCAATTGCCAGACGCCGTATGCCTGCATTGAAATACATCCCAAGCTCCTGATCCGTGATACCGCATATGGCTGCAAATTGCTCCACAAAGGATATGTCGCGAAGGTTGTTAAGGTCTGAGAATACCGATAGCTTGCCGAATCTTCCCACGCCGGTCAACATCGCAAACTCAATGTATTCGTCCATGGTCTTGAGTGTGGAATAGAACGACTTTAGAAGAGAGAGCATGGAGTCGTACAACTCAGGATTGTCAAGAGCCGAGAATAGAGGCTTGTCGTATTCGTCGATCAGGATGACTACCTTTTTGCCAGAGGCCAGGAACGCACGCTCGATGACAGTCTTGAATCGGAGGCCTGCCTGTGTCTCTCCAGTCTCATCCACGTTGATGCCATACACCCTCTCCCAGCGCATCAGAATTGAAGACAACAGTTCCTCCAACTGGGTGCGGTCATGGTATTCCCCTGTGTTGAAATCCACTCTAAGCACCGGATGCGGCTCCCAGTCATCGACGAGGGAGTCAAGAGCCAGTGAAGCAAACAATTCCCGCTTCCCCAGGTAATAGGCTTCGATCGTAGAGAGAAAAAGACTCTTGCCAAACCTTCGGGGCCGGGCGAGAAAGTAATATTTGCCGCTTGAAATAAGGTCGTAGACATACCTTGTCTTGTCCACATAGATATAATCGCCTTCCCTGACTTCTGAGAAGGACTGGATGCCGACAGGATATTTCAGCTGGCTTGTACCCGTGGAGTTGGTGAACATGGCAAAAGTGGTTGCAGGGTCAGTGGTTGAAGGACTGGTAGATGGCGGCGCCTTTCTTCTTGGCTTTGGCGACGTCGGCGGGATTGGAGGGGGAGACGCCGTATTTAGAGAGGGGAGGCACCACCACGGGTGTGCCGGGACGGATGCGGTCAGGGTGCCCGAGACGCGATTTGTTTTCCTCGTATATGTAGGGCCAGAAGTTGAAGTTGCCATAATGCTCCTTGGCCATGGTGGTGAGGTAGCGGGTGCGGGTGATTGTATCGGTGATCACCTTGGCGCCGGAAGTGGGCTGCGTAGGCACTTCGGGCTCCGCTGATGCCTGGGTGGGGACAGTATCGATGCTCTCTTCTGCTACGATCTCCGTCACTTCTACGGCAGTAATCTCAGAAGCGGAGACCGGTGTCTCCGACGCCGGCGCCGGCTCGTTGGCCGGGGAAAGGGGATAGGTGAGGAAGACCCAGACCAGTAGGGCTGCCGCCGCTGCTGTCACGAAGCCTAAGAGAAAGCCTTTATTGAATTGGCGGCGGGAGTGGTGGGAGTCTTGGGAGTCTTGGGAGTGATGGGAGTCTTGGGAGTGATGGGAGTGGTGGGAGTGGTGGGAGTCTTGGGATTGGTGGGAGTCTTGGGAGTGATGGGAGTCTTGGGAGTGATGGGAGTCTTGGGAGGGCTCTGCCTGGGAGGAGGCTGCTTTGACTTCATCAGAGATTGCTTCAGAGACGGCTTCGACTTCGGCTTCGGCTTCCACTTCGGCTTCAGAGACGGCTTCTTGAATGTCAGCATTCTCCGTAGGGATTGCGCCCTCGGCTTGCGCTTCCTCTGAGGGTGTACCCACTGGCAGATCGAGGTCTGTCAGGGATAGGGGTATTTCCACTGACTCAAAAGCCTCGAAAGGAGAATTGACAGCTTTTGCCAGCTCACGCGAAGGAGTGAAAGTGACCTTGGTGTGACCTGCGATCTCGATTGCCTCCCCGGTGGAGACATCGACGCTGCGACGTGGTTGCACGCTGACAAGACGGAAAGTGCCGAAGCCTCTGACCTTGACAGCCTCGCCTCGTTCGAGAGACGAGGTGAGCGTATCGATCAGCTCCTTCATGAACCGCTCGCAGAGCTCCCTCTCCATGCCGGACTGCATGGCCAGGAGAGCGCAGAATGTGGGTAACGTGATCTTGGTGCTCATGACTCAATGGTGAGGTTGCGGATTTTCTGCTTCAATGCAGCCGAAGGCTTGAATCCCAGTGTGAGCCGGGGGGGCACAAGCATTCTCCTGCCAGAGGAGGGGTGGACGGCCACACGCTCATCCTTCTTGCGGGGCTCGAATGACCCGAAGCCGGGGATGGCCACTTGATTGCCCTCCAGGGCGGCATTGGTGATGACCTCGCGCATCGCCCCCAAAAGGCGGTCGACGGTCGCCGGGTCGGTGTCGAGGCGTGAGGCCAGGATGTCGGTGAGTGTCTTTGAGTCCATCGGCTATGACTGGAATTACTTGGGAAAAGAAGTACAAAAGTAGCTAAATTTGGCGAAAATGCCTAACTTTGCACCCTGAAATGTAATTTTTCGGCCTGTCAGTCGTCAAACAAGTAAAACCAAAGCAATAACAACCAATTATCAATAGGAAAAATGATACGCAACATCCTCCGTATTGCCATGGCCCTCGTCCTGGCACTTACAACATTCCAGACCAATGCCCAGATATTATATAAGGTGGAGGGCAACGGTCTCAAGGAGCCTTCCTACCTCTTTGGCACCCATCATCTCGCGCCCCTGAGCACCATCGACAAGGTAGCAGGCACGCGCGAAGCCTTCCAAGGCTCCAAGGCCGTGGTAGGGGAGATGGACATGACCGTAGACCAGATGTCGCTGGCCATGCGCCTCCAGCCCTACATGATCGCGCCGAGCGACAGCACCCTCTCCAAAGTCATCTCTCCCGAGGACTTCGCCCGCGTCAGCGAGGAGTTTCAGACCATAGTGGGTATGCCCCTGGCGATGTTCGAGGGAATGCGTCCGATGGTCCCCAGCACGATGGTGGCCCTGGTCATGGTGCAGAACGACATGCCTGAGTTCAACCCCGAGGAGCAGCTCGACACGTGGTTCCAGAAAGAAGGGGCCACGGCTGGCAAGAAGATAGTGGCTCTCGAGACACCCGAGCAGCAGGGGCAGATCCTGTACTGCACTCAGAGCATCTCCAAGCAGGCCAAAGACCTCGTGGAGGCTCTCGACGATCCAGAGAAGGGTGTGGAGCAGGCCCGCAAGCTCAACGGCGCCTACGACGCCCAGGACGTGGAGACCCTCTACTCGCTCACCAAGAGCGAGGACTCCGACCCTGCCTTCATGGAGGCCATCCTTGTGGGCCGCAACGCCGACTGGATGACCAAGCTCCCCGCCATCATGGAGGAGCAGCCCA
>CAZHCM010000032.1:0-17261 GCA_964531005.1 uncultured Sangeribacter sp.
ATAATATGGTATGCTGTATAGATTATAACGCGGTGTGGAGGGGAGGGGTTCAGGACATGCCGCGGCCCAGGATCTCGAAGAAGTCCACGAGAATCTCGGTGCGCCGGCGCGTGATCTGGAACTTGTCCTGGTATTCGCGGGAGCGGAGCCTTCCCTCCACATAGAGGCGGGTCCCCTTGCGGATGTACCGCTCGGCGGTGGTGGCGTTGGGTCCGGTGAAGACGAGGTAGTGCCATTCGGTGATCTCCATGCCCGAGGCGCCCTGGCGCTCGTTGGTAGCCAGCGAAAGGTAGGCCACTGCGAAGTCCTTCTCCGGAAAACGCATCTCGGGATCGGCGCCGACGTATCCCAGGAGGATGACCTTATTGACTGACATGGTCTTCGGGGGTGAAGGATGAGGAGCCGACGAAGGCGTTGGATTTCAGGGCGAGGCCGGTGCGCTCGGTGAGGCCGAAGAGGAGGTTGAGGATATGGACGGCGGTGCCTGCCCCGCCACGCATCCGGCAGTCGGTCACGGTGTCGATGCGCAGGGTGTCGTCGTCGGGCTTGGAGAGGCCGATGAGACACTTGTTGGTGCCCTCCACCTCGTAGGGGGGCATGGGGCGCAGGGTCACGAAGGTGAAGCTGTGGTCGTCGTAGCTCTCGGAATAGATGCGGAGCAGCTCCTCGAGCCCTACCTGGCAGGGGACGTCGATGCGCATGGCCAGCGAGCGTTCGGAAGGCTCGGGGGTGGCCGAGATGCGGACCGGTGCGTCGAAGGAGCTTTGCAGGCGACGCAGCACAAGCTCAATCTCCCTCTCGGCCATCTGCACCTTGTCGCCCGCGATGATATCAGGAGGACAGGAGACGTCGATTCGCACCTCTCCCTTGAGCAGCAGGTGCGAGGCGAGGGGCGCGAGGCTGACGATGGCGGCGTCGGCTATGGAGCGGGGCACCACGACGTGGCGTGCCTGGTTGACCAGGCGGCGGCGGTTGAGCTCCGGGAGCCCGTAGACCTGGCCGCGGGCGGCGAAGTCGAGCGTGGGGGAGTGGCTCATGTCGATGACGCGCAGTGTCTCCCCGTCATGCCCCAGCTCGCGGGAGCGGAACCGCTCGGCGAAGTCCGAATGGGTGTCGACGAACACCACGTCCAGGCTTGCGGGGTCGATCGAGTCGCCGAAGGTGAGGTCGGTCTCCCCGGTGAGGCCGTGGTGAAGGCTGCTGACCTTCTGGCCCGAGTGGCCAGGGGCGAGGGCCGCCATAAGCTCGATGTCGGGATGGTTGACTAAGATTCGGATCAATTCGCCCGCCATTGGGGTGTCGGCGCCGGCGATGCCAGTCTTTATCATAAGCTCGCAGTGTGGGTTAGGGGTGTGGGTGAGGAGTCAGAAGGCAGGAATCTTCTGGTCGAGAGGGAGTATGCGTTTCAGCACGTCGCGCTTGGCGGCGTGCGATATACCCTCGGCGAAGACCACGAAGATGGTGTTGGAGCCGGGTATGGTGCCCAGGATCTCGGGTGCCTGCATCATGTCGATGTCGTATGCCACGCCTGGGGCGTAGCCGTTGCGGGTCTTGATGACGCCGATGTTGTCGGAAAACTCCACAGAGACGAATCCGCCGGAGCCGTGCTGGGCGTGCATGTTGCTCTGTCCGATGGCGAGCATCTTGTCCTTGACCTCGTTGGAGTCAGGCAGCATGTACATGTATCCGCCCATGTCGGTGGCGACCTTCGTGGTCTTGAGCATCTTGAGGTCGCGCGAGAGGGTGGCTTGCGTGACCTTGTATCCTGCCTCGGCCAGTAGGGTGGCGAGCTGCTCCTGGCTCGAAATGCAGCTATTGCGTATGAGGTCTACGATGAGCTCCACGCGTTTGCGTCTGTTCTTCATGTGAGAAGGGGGGTGTTTGAGGGTGGGGTGTTGGTTATTCTTTGGGCTCCGTGGCGTCGCCGTCCAGGGTCTCGAGCTCCCGCTTGAGGCGTGCGGCCTCCTCGTAGTCCTCGCGGGCGGAGGCGCGCTGGATGGCCTCCTCGATGTCGCGGCGCGAGCGTGGCCGGGCGGTCTGGGGGGCGGCCGGGGCGTCGCCGGGCTTGGCGTGGCGAGAGGAGCCGGGGGAGTAGTCGAAGCCGGCTTCGTCGAGCACTTCGCGCGTGGTATAGATGGGCGTGTCGGTGCGGATGGCCAAGGCGATGGCGTCCGAGGAGCGGGCGTCGATGACGTTGGTGCCCATGAGCGACTCTATGGTGAGATCGGCGGCGAAGACGCCGTTGGGCAGGCGGTGTATCAGCACCTTGGATAGCTTCGCCCCCGCTGCCTTGAGCATGGAGGCCGCCATGTCGTGTGTGAGGGGGCGGGGTGGGGTGACGTTCTGCAGGCGGCACTCGATGGTCTGGGCCTCCGCATATCCGATGATGATGGGTATGCGGCGGCGGGTGCCGATCTCCTGGAGGATGAGGGCGTAGACGCCCGATTCTATCTGGTTGTAGGTGATGCCTATGAGTTCAAGCTGTACTTCTTCCATAATCTTGTGTTGATTGAAAAAACGGACGCCTTTCAGATGATCATGCCGGAGCCGAGGCATATCCGGCGGTCGGGGGTGTAGACGATGGCGAACTGCCCGGGGGCGATCCCCTGCACGTCGGAATCGGAGAGGATCTCCCAGCGGTCGCCGGGGCCGTCGAGGCGCCGCAGGGTGCCTTCGAGGAATTCCGGGGTGTGTCGCGTCTTGAATGCTATGCGGGCATCCGGCTCCCCTTCCGGCAGGGGTGAGGCGGTGATCCAGTCGGGCTCGGCGAAGGTGATGGCACGTCCGTACTGGCGCGGGGTGTCGTAGCCGTGGGAGACGTAGAGCACATTGTCGCGCACATTCTTGCTGACCACGAACCAGGGGCCTCCCCCGAGGCCGAGCCCCTTGCGCTGCCCGATGGTGTGAAACCAATATCCCTTGTGCTCTCCGACTTTACGCCCCGTCTCGAGCTCGACGACAGGGCCGGTGCGTGTGCCCAGGTGACGCTCTATGAAGTCGCGGTAGTTGATCTTGCCCAGGAAGCATATCCCCTGCGAGTCCTTGCGTGCGGCGTTGGGAAGGCCGGCCTCGAGGGCCAGGGCGCGCACCTCCTCCTTGGTCATGTCGCCCAAGGGGAACATGATGTGGCTCAGCTGCGGGTATGTGAGCTGGGCGAGGAAGTCGGTCTGGTCCTTGACGGGGTCGGGGGCGGTGCCGAGCCAATAGCGCCCGTCCTGCTCTATGACGCGGGCGTAGTGGCCGGTGGCCGTCTTGTCGAAGAGATGGCCCCAGCGCTCCTCGAAGAATCCGAACTTGATGATCTTGTTGCACATCATGTCCGGATGCGGGGTGCGCCCCTCGCGCACGGTGTCGAGTGTGTATTGCATGACGTGGCTCCAATATTCGTCGTGGAGCGACACGACCTCGAAGGGGAGGCCGTATTTTCGGGCTATGAGGGTGCACATCTCGATGTCCTCCTCGGCCGAGCAGTCCCCTTCGCCGTCGTCCATGCCGATGCGGATATAGAAGAGATGCAGGTCGTGGCCCTCCTGATGGAGCTTGTGGACCACCACGGCGCTGTCGACGCCTCCTGAGATGAGAACGGCTATCTTCATACGACCTCCAGTTCGTCTTCCTCGTGGTCGGCGGAATGTATCAGGTGGAGCGAAAGGAAATAGTCCACCGATATCTTGCCGGGGCCGACAATGAGCAGGAAGAAGTATATGCCGAGGAACATCACCGGGAGATACCCCTGTTGCTCCCAGGAGATATCGTAGGAGATGGTGTTGACGATGTCGTTGAGCAGATGGTATTCGGCTATGATCATGGCAATGAAGGGGGGAATGACCATCAGGCGGGTGAGGAAGCCGAACATGATGAAGATGCTGCATAGGATCTCGATGACTATGAGCACGACCAAAGAGGCTTCGGCCCCCATGCCAAGCACGGAGGGGAAGGCGGGCGCGACGGCGTCGAAGTGGGTGATCTGGCGCACTCCGAACTGCAGGAGCATCAGCCCCACGAAAAGGCGCAGGAAAAGGCGTCCGAGATTGGGGTATGAATAGCCGGTGGACCATACATACATCCGCTTGAATATGCTGAAGGCTTTCATGTCAGGGAGGTGTGTCTTATTTGCGGGGTTTCACCAGGGGAAGGGTCGTGTCGAGCACAGGGTCGGGCTCGGAGATGTCGGGCAGCTCGTCCTTGACCAGGGGGCCGATGGCCTCGGCCCATGCCTGGTAGCCGGCGCCGGTGAGGTGAAGGCCGTCGTTGGTGTAGCGGCGGTCGAGCTTCGCGCCGTCCGCGCCGACGAGGGCGGGCCAGAGGTCGACATAGACCGCTCCATGGCGCAATGCGATGTCCTCGATGAGGGTGTTGAGCTCGGGGATCACCTTCTCGCGCCCGAGGAGGTTCTTGTAGCGCTTGAAGTCGTTGTTGATGGGCATGACCGACTGCACGTAGAGCTGCGACTCTGGTGACTCCTCTCGGATTTTCTCCACCAGGGTCTCGTACATGGCCGCTATCTTCTGGGCCGAATGTCCATGGCTGACGTCGTTGATGCCGATGAGCAGGAAAATCTTCTTGGGGTGTCCCTTGGTGACTTGTTCAAGGCGCTTTAGCACGCCGTTGATGATGTCGGAGCGTATGCCTCGGTTGAGGCAGTTCTCCATCTCGAAGATTTCTGCAAACTCCCCGCCGTCGGTGATGGAGTTGCCCAGGAAGACGATGTCGTCCTCCTCCACCGGGAGACGGTCGAAGAGTGTGACGCGCTGCTGCCAGTAGGAGTCCTGGGCGCGGAGCGGGATGGCGGGGGCGAGCATCAGGGCTGCGATGCCTAAGGAGAGGTGTATGCGGGTGTTCATTTCGCTTCTTTATGGAGTGAGAGGTGATACTGTATGATGCCCTCCATAGGGCTGCCTGTGACAGGGCCGATGGCCGTCAGGCCGAGGTCGGCGGCCACGGTGCGGAGCTCGGCCTCGAAGGCGGCGGCTATGGATCCTGTGAATGCCACTCTTGTGTCGGGCGACTCTATCAGTGGGCAGACGTCGCGCAGCAGGAAGGTGGAGAGCTGCGAGGCGATAAGGGCGGCGCAATAGGGGTGCTCCCTGTGGTCGGCCACGAAGCGTGCGAAGGAGGCCAGGTAGCGGTTGGGGGCCGGGCGGGAGTAGACGTTTTCAAGGGCCGAGTCGAGGGTGACGCCTGTCTCGGAGGCGAGGGCTCGGCCGAGGTCGTCGGGCACGAATCCCTTGAAATAGTCGGCCAGCAGGCGCTTGCCCATCTCGCATCCCGAGCCGGGGTCGCCGAAGACGAATCCGAGCCCGGCACCGCTGCGCACTATCTCCCCGTCTTTGGCCACGACAGCGTTGCTTCCGGTGCCCAAGATGCAGGCCACGCCTTTGGAGCGTCCCAGCAGGCTGCGGGCTGCCAGGAGCATGTCGCCCTGGACCTCCACACGGGCGTCCGGCCATACTTCGGACAGCCATGCGGCCATGCGGGCGCGCACCTCCGGGGTGGAGCATCCGGCGCCGTAATAGAAGACTTCGGCGGGGGGCTCGGGGGTGGCGAGTGCCCGGGCTGCCTCGTCGGCTATGGCCACGATGGTGTCGCGGTCGGCAAGGAGGCCGCTAAGCCCGAGGGTGCGGACTGAGCGAAGGGGGCCGTCGGAAGAGATCAGGGCCCATTCTATCTTGGTGGCGCCGGCGTCGGCGATGATTGCATAGTGCATGGCTTAGTATTCGGGTCTGAACTACAAAATTAGGAAAAAATGGATAAATACGGAAGAAAATATGCAAAAAAATGAGCGGCGGGGCCCCGAAAGGCTCCGCCGCGAACAGGTCGGTATGATAAGTAAATTAGAATTCGAGGCCGTTCATGTCGCCGATGACCTGCTGGAGGCTTGTGTCTCCGACGACGCGCAGGTCGTTGAGCAGGTTGTTGTTGGAGACATTGATGACGCGCAGCGAGGTGTCGAAGCTCAGGTCGAGGGTCATCAACTGGTTGTTGGCCACGTTGATGGTCTGCAGCAGTGTCTGGTTGGAGAGGTTGAGGTATGTGAGGTCATTCCATTCGAGCTGCACAAAGGAGATGTTTGGGGTCTCGTTGACCGATACGGAGGTGAGGTCGTTATAGGGGGCGTAGAGGTCGATGAGGGTGGGGCAGTTGTTGATGGCCAGCTCCGTCATGTGGTTGTCGGCTGCGTAGAGGCTCGACAGGGAGGGGAGGTTCTGTATGTAGAGCTTCTGGATGCGGTTGGAGCCGACGTTGAGGTTCTGGAGTTTGGTCAGCCCGGCCAGCTCGATGCCCGAGAGCTCGTTGAAGCCTGCGTAGAGCGACTTGAGGGCCGTGCAGTTGACCACCGAAAGCTGTTCGAGACGGTTGGAGGTCACGTTGAGGTATTCCAGCGTGGAGGACTGGCTGACGTCGAGGGCCACGAGGAAGTTGCCGGCGAGGTTGACGTGCTTGAGCAGGGGGGTTCCGTTAAGCTCCAGGTCGTTGATGCGGTTGCGGTTAAGGCGCAGGGTCTGGAGCTGGGGATTGTTGTCGATCACGATCTCCTTGATGGCATTGTGGTCGGCGTTGGCCTCCACGAGGGATGCGTTGCCCGAGATGGTGAGGCCGCTGATCTTATTGTTTGAGAGGTTGAGCTTCGTGAGGGCGGGGAATCCGGAGATGTTGAGGGATCCGGCGAGATCCTTCTTGCTCCAGTCGATTTCGGTGACGTGACCGTTTTCGAGTTTGATGCCGGGGGTGATGGCGATGTTGGAGCCGTTGAGGCCGAGGGCCTGGGCGTTGGTGAGGCCATCCTTGGCCGAGGGGGCGGAGAGGAAGGACTGGAGGGCCTTGGCTTCTGTCTTGTCGAGCTTCTGGGCGTATGCTGAGCCGGCGAGTGCCAGTGTGGCGGCGGCTAAGATGAGGGTTCTTTTCATAGTGGTCTGTGTCTTTTCTTTTAATAAGGATAGATTGAGTTTACAAGCTGGCGCTTTGGTGGGCGCTTCGGAATTTTAACGTTTTGCAACGTTAAATGGTTTTGGCAAAATGTAAATTTTTCCCGTATATGATTCGCTCGAATGCAAGGGTGAGGAGGGTAGTGCAGAATGATGAGACGAGGCTCTCTCTGGGGAAATGGGGGTTGTTAAATTATTGTTACACGGTTTGTTAAGAAAATATTAAATGAAAAAGAGGTATCGAACAGAGAGAACGGCACCCTTGTTAGGAGGGCATGATTACAGCAATATTCATATCATTCCTGAAGTTCGTGCTCGTCCTTGTGATGCTTGTGGCGATGGTTATGGTGCTCATGGGCATCTCGCATCTCAGCCATGTGGAGGACGAGGCACGCCAAGAAGAGACGGACGCTCTGCAGCGCGAGGTGGAAGAAGATTCCAGCGTGATGAGCAGCTACAGTGTCTTCCACCGTTTCCTGGCCCGCGACATCCGGGGGAAGCGCTGAGGAACGATATGACCAAGGATATACGCGGAAGAAGAGTGGATTAAGGACACCACGCTTAGATATGGAAAAGGAGGTCTCCCCTGGCATAGCCGGGGGAGGCTTCTTTTTTGTGGTGGGAGAGGTGGGAGTGATGGGAGTGATGGGAGTGATGGGAGTGGGGGGAAAAGGGAGAGGATGACCGCTTTTGGCGGCCATCCTCTCCGGAATTAGTGCTTGTGAAAGTATTTCTTTTGCGTTTAGATATTGACCTTGACGCCTACCTGCAGGAGGCCCTGGGCTCCAAAGCCGAGCTCGCCGAAGAGGCTGAACTTGTTGGAGAGGGAGTACTGGGCCCCGATGGGGTTGACCTGGAAGGCGCAGTATGCCTTGTTCTTCTTGTAGTCGCCGTCGGCCATGTGGGTGATGTCGACACCGATGCCGGCCTTGGCATACATTGTCAGCGCGCCACGGCGATAGTAGTCGTAACGGCCGTTGAGCATGATGACGTGGTAGTAGGAGTTGCCGTCATCGCTGTGTTTCCAGCTCTGGCTGGAGAAGGTATATGAGGGGCCGATCCAGAGCTTTGGTGCAACCTTGAAGTTGGCGCCTACGTTGAGCGCACCCCAGGCGTTGTCGGTCTTGATGCCTCTGGTCATGTCCATGGCGTCCATCTGCGTGTAGCCGCCGTAGGAGAGGGAGAGTTCGGTCTGTGCGGAAGCGGCGGTCGCAGCGAGGGCGACGGCACCGAGGGTGAGTAGCAGTTTCTTCATAACGGTGAACGTGTTTTAGTGATAGTATTAAGCAGAATAAACTTTTGCAGGTATAACGCCCCGAAGCCAATGAAGGTTCAATCTCATGCCTGTTCCCTCATCGCTCGAAGCCATTTCCGGTATCCGAAGAAGGCGATGACAGTGTAGATGGCGTAGAGGGCAGCGTAGAAGTAGATCTCCTTATATATGTAGAGGCCGACGCAGACGGCATCCACCACTATCCAGGCAAGCCATTGCTCCACATACTTCCTGGCCAGCATCCAAGAGGCCACGATGCTCAGGGCTGTGGTGAAGGAATCGGCCACGGGGACAGTGCTGTCGGTCAGATAGGCGAGGATGAGGTAGAGGGCGCCCCAGATGGCGAGGAAGGCCGCCGAGGCCCCCGCCAGGATGAGGCGGGGGATATGGGTGATGGGGAGGGTGGATCTCAACTTGTTCTTTTCCGTCTGGGCATCTTTCACCTTCGACAGACCGTTTCCACCTGCATCGCCTGATGAGTCGGGATTGGAGATTGATTCCGGATGCAGAGAGGCTTTGGCTTTGCGGGTCCAGACTATCCAGCCGTAGATGGCTATGAGGAAGTAGTAGATGTTGATGGCGAAGTCGGCGTATAGGCCCTTGCTGAAGTAGACCCACATCGAGATGGTGGGCATCACTATGGAGGCGATCCACATCTTGGGGTCGGCATGGTATTCCCACCATAGGTATAGAATGCCTACGCAGAATCCTAAGATCTCGATATACATGTGTCCGGGGAAGTGATCATTTGGTTGGTGACTTGAGAACGAGTGGCGCCTCAGCGAATGGCATCATCGGCTCTCAGAATGAGAGGGGCCGACCATCGGTGGGCGCCTCAGAAGGAGAGTGTGACTGTGGCGAGGACGTTGGTGGTGGGCTGGGCGGCATACCCGGCGTAACGGTAGACGACCGGCTTGCCGTCTTCGAGGTAGTAGCCGGCACCGGAGTAGCCGTTGTTGCAATACTTGGCGTCGAAGATGTTGTAGACGGTCAGACCGAGCCGGAGCTCGCGCACGGAGGGGAGTGTCTTGAAGGTGTAGCCAAGCGAGAGGTCCGAGACGAAATATGAGTCGAGCTTCGCCTCGGCAGAGCGGGCGTTGTTCATGTACTGGCTCGACACGTATCGGCTCACCAGGGAGACGTCGGCTCCGAGGAAGTGGAAATTGAAGGCATTGTGAAGGATGAAGTCGGGCGAGAAGGCGATCGGGGTGTCGCCGCAGTCGATGGTGATGGGATTGGTCCATTCATCCTCGTAGACGTATTCCACGAAATCCTTGATGCGGTTGCGCGAGAGGGTGGCGTTGAGTTGCCAGTCAAACCACTCGACGGGCCTCAGGGCGCCTTGCAACTCAATGCCCATGCGGTAGGACGACGGGACGTTGACGCTCAGGGGGTTGCCGGTGTCGGAGAGCTGGCCGGTGACCACGAGCTGGTCCTTGTAGTCCATGTAATAGAGGTTGACGCCTGCCGACAGGAGGGAGTTGGCGTAGGAGTATCCGAGCTCGTAGTCGAACATGCGCTCGGCCTGCGGGTAGTTGTTGGGGTCGCCGTCGGTGAAGTTGTCGCGGGTTGGCTCCTTGTGGGCCACGCTCCAGGAAGCGAAAGCCCGATGTCCGTCGCGGTTATAGGAAAGGCCCAGTTTGGGGTTGAAGAAGTTCCAGTCGCGGTGCACGTTGAGAAGAGCCATGGCGTCGGTGTTCCAGTCGAAGTTGTCGCTTTGGCCGTTTATAGTGTAGTGGATATGGCGGAGCTGGAGGTCGCCGTAGGCCGATAGGCCGGAGGCTATGGCATACTCGGCACGCAGGAAGACGTTTGAGTCGAACTTATGGCCCGCATTGTCATAGTAAGGCTGCAGGGGGTCGATGGGGCCAAGGTAGTTGCGCACCCACATCACCTGGCCGAAGTGGCGGCCGCGAAACCAGTTGGCGGCTCCGCCGAGCACGGCGTCGAGGCGCCCCTGGCGGTAGTGCAGGTTGAGCATGCCTCCACCGAAGTCGTTGTCGTTGTGCTTGAGGCGGATGAGGTCGGACTTCTTGACCAGTTCGCCGTCGGGGCCGACAAAGGGAGCAAGGCCGTACTCGGCGAGGGTGCGCTTGGTCTTGTACTGCTCATAGTAGCCGTCCCCCTTGGTGTAGTGCAGGGCTGCGTTTATCGAGAATCCGGCGCCAAGCTCCTGGTTGAGGAGGAGCTGGAAGTGATGCTGTGTGAAGTTGTCGCACTGGTCCTTGTAGAAAGCCGTTGAGCCGTCGGCGGCCGTGTACTTTCCGCAGGGGTTGTAGCGGCGCCCGTAGAGCTCCATCTCCTCCTTCGAGGCGTAGTCCCATGCCATGTAGGTGCGTTCCTTGCCCCCGAAGGCCAGGAGGCGTACGAGGGTGCCTTCTTTGGAATAGGCCAGTTGGCCAAGATAGCTCCAGAGCTTGGAGAAGGCTCGGTCGATGTATCCGTCAGAGCCGATGTGGCTGAATCGGGCGTCCACGCTCCAGTGGTCGCCGAAGAGTCCGGAGGAGACCTTCACCGTCTCGCGGTTGGTGTTGAAGGAGCCGTAAGAGCCGCTGACGGAGGCTGAGCGCTCGCGGGCCGGGGCATCGGTGATCATGTTGATTGACGCCCCGAAGGCCCCCGCGCCGTTGGTGGAGGTGCCGGCGCCGCGTTGCACCTGGATGTCGCGCAGCGACGAGGCGAGGTCGGGCATGTTGACCCAATATACGTTGTGGCTCTCGGAGTCGTTGATTGGCACGCCGTTGGCGGTGATGTTGATGCGCGAGGAATCGGTGCCGCGCACGCGTATGGAGGAATAGCCTACGCCGCCCCCGGCGTCTCCGGTGGTGACTACGGAGGGCGTGGCCTCGATGAGGAAGGGGATGTCGCGGCCGTCGTTGACGCGTTCGATGTCCTGGCGCGAAAGGTTGGAAAACGCCACAGGAGTGGAGCGTCCGGCACGGTTTACCGTCACCTCGATGTCGTGGAGGGTGGTGACGAGAGAGTCGATTTCTGCGTCGGAGAGCGACGCGCCGTCAGCCGCAAATGCGGGCATGGCAATCCCTGCGGCGAGCCACAGGGACGAGCATAGGAGCAGTCCTTTGGTCATGATATGTCAGTTTTTTCACTACGCCGGTGCTAACCGGATCAGGTTATGAGGGTATTATCTCAGCTTCGATGCCGGAGCCCGGCGATCGACGCACCCCTAAAACGTCCCACGAAAGGACACCGCAAAGTTAAGTCATTTATCCGACATACGCAAATATTGCCTTATCTTCTTTATGGTGAGGCCGGGATTGCCTTGCCCCTTAGAATGTCGCCGCTTCATTCGACCCTGAAACTGCGGTACGTGCTCCCCTGAGCGCTCCAGACGCCGAAACCGCCCCTGACATTGGTCGGGAGGTTGACGTCTGACGATAGGAAGGGGGAGTTGGAGGTCAGCAGCATGTTGTCATACGCCACCCAGAAGTCGTAGACGGCCTTGTCTATCCGGTGGAGGCCGATGGTCCATTCCTCGCCTACCATCAGCTGGGCCACATAGGTGGCGGTGTCGATCTTCTGCCTGGGCCTAAGCACCGGGATGGAGTACCTGCTTCGCGGGCGGTCGGCGCAAAGTGTGCCCATGAATCCCGGAGGGGCGAGGATGGCGGAGGCATCGGCCTTGGAGAGCGTGATGTAGAAGTACGCGGGGACATCCTCGGGCGAGGTCAGAAAAAGGGTGGTGGCGCGCTGGGAGGGGGAGTCGGCAAGCGTGAAGGAAAGGCTGTCGATTGGGACCGGCACCTGCATGGTGCAAGTCGATTCGAGATGTATGTCAAGATAGTCGGCCCTGACGGTGTAAGTTTTTCCGGGCTTTCCTTTCATGTCAAAGGAGTAGTAGCGGAAGGGTGGGAGACGGTCGGAGTCCACACGCCCTGTCAGCACCACCTCACGCTCACCGTCGCTGACCGTGACCTTCCCCCAGTTGATGACAGCGTCCGAAATACTCCCCTCGTCGGCGGGGTCGATCGAGGCCGAGAAGAACACCTGCGGGTAGCCGTCGCTGTCGATGGTGCCCTGGATCACCCCCCGTTGAGGGGAGCTTGGGGCGGAATCGTCTGTGCATGAGGTTGACGTCAGGATTGGAAGGATTACCAGGGCAAGGAAGGGGAATCGGGTGATAGGCATAAGGTCAGATCTTGATGGTGTAGCTTAACGAGGGGATGAACCGGTACATGGAAAATAGCCGCTTGAGGCCGTATTCCCCGGTGGAGGAGTTGAGCACGAAGTATTGCATCTCCACGTTTCTGTGTCCGAGGGCGTTGATGAGGGAGAGGTTGACGAGATTGGTCACCACGAATCTGCCCCATTTGGTCTTGAAGCCATATGTGGCGCCGAGGTCGAGCCTGTGGTAGAGAGGGAGTCGGGCCGCGTTGCGCTCGCCATACTCCATGGCGATGTTGCCGGCGATGACATACAGGGCTTCCACCGGAGTGTAAGGGCGTCCCGAACGCAAGGAGAAATCGGCGGAGAAAGTCCAGCTTCGGGTCGGACACCAGACGGCGGCTACCTTAAGCGTGTGTCCAAGTGCCTGGCGGGAACGCCACCAGGAATTGCTCCCCGACGTATGGCGACGCCCCGCCATGTAGGAATAGGAGAGGGAACCTGTGACGGGTCCGAACTCCTTGGCCAGCCCCACGCTCGCACCGACATTGTATCCTTTGGACAGTGTCAGCCTTTCAAAGGGGGAGTATTCCTTATCAATGATCTCCATCACCTGCCCGGTGTATTCAACCTGGTGGCCGACTAAAGCGAAGAAGGCGGCACACTCCGCACGAAGCCCATAGGGGAGGAGGGGTGAGCGCCATGAGAGGCTCGCTTCAAGGCTTCTCTGCACCGGGGCGCCACGGAAAGCGGCCACGTTGAAATCCGATGCAAGGCCGATATCGGACAGTCCTACGGTGTGAATGGGTTGGTTCCTTATAGAGAGGCTGAGCGAGGTCTCTCCGATAGCCGAAAAATGGGAGCCACGCACCGAGGGCATGAAGAGACGGCCCGTGAAAGGCTTCAAGGACGCCCCACGCGAATGGAACAGTCCGGCGTCAAGCGAGCAGTCAAGACGTATCCGGTCAGGCTGGAGCCATGTCGACCAGGTGATGTAGGCCATGACGGTGAGGACGTCCTGTGAGACCTTGGCCGACTCCCTATCCTCGATGCCAAGCGAGGCGTCGGTCATCTGCAGAGATGCCCATTGGGGGGTGATTTGGTCGTGTTCGGCCCTGAGACCCCACCTCATGGCGTGGGCTGAGGCATAGCCCGAGGTCACACCCATCCCCAGCGATGCGCCGAGCAGACGGCGGTCGCAAGGAGCCTGAAGGATAAGCTGAGGCATGGAGAGGGACAGCAGATTGGAGAAGGTGCTGAGGTAGGCGATGGCATCGCATTCCAGGTCCCCGTCATGGTGCCATGAGAGGGAGGACACACTGTTTTTCCACTTCAAGCCGGTCTCCATGCTGTAGTTGCGGTCTTCGTAGGCGCAATGGTCCTTGCTGAAGAAGAAAGAGCCCCGGAGTGTGTCATGTCGGGTGAGCCGAATACCTACGCATGCGTTTAGGTCTCCGAAAGAATACTGCATAGTTGAGTTGGAGCCCCGGAGCAGCCTGCCATAGATCTGGTCGATGTATGACAGTCGCCCCGACAGGGTGAGGCCTACCTTGTCGCGATGGCCGCCGTGCAGGGTGAGAAAGGAGGAGATGATTCCGGCGTTGAGGGTGCCACCGACCCCGCTTCGCATGTCTAAAAGCGACTCGAATTCCAGCGCGCCCCCGAGCCTTGGCGAAAGGCCGGCGGCTCCTCTTCGGGAAAAACGCAGGCCTGTGAAATGGGAAGTTGTGAAGGTGGAGAAGATTCCTCCGAAGCGATAGGGGAAGATGACTGGGGCTCCGTCAAGGAGGTATTGTGTCTGAGAGGGGTCGGCCCCGTCCACGCTAAGGCCCGAGGCATAGTCGCCGCTCCCGCGATCCACTCCGGAAAGGGATTGCAACTGGCCGACCAGGTCGATTTCGCCAAGTGAGTGGGTGAGCCGCAGGGCGTCTTCCGAGCGGAGGGTGATGGCTCCTGCAGGGTCCTTGCGGAATTTCGCACGTCCCCGGGTGTGCACTTCGAGGTCCGGGAGGAGCATAACGGCAGTGTCGGGGTCCATAGGGGTAGACGATTGGTCAGGGCCGACGGCAAAGGCGGTAGTGGTGATGGCCGACAGGGAAAGGAGGAGGGAGGAAAAAGACAGCCGGAAGACACTCGCGGGAGCGAGCGCCTTCCGGGCAATGTGTCTGTCGGCGGGTCGGGTCACTTGTTGCGTTTGGGTTTGGCGGCGTCCCATACGCTCTCGTAGGCGTCTATGAGCACGTCCCACTTGTTGATGACTGTGGTGAAGCCGTCGAAGTAGCTGTCGATGGAGTAGGAGGTGCGGTCGGGGAAGAGGAGGTTGGTCTCGACGGTGCATTTCCAATACGGGTCTCCACCAACCATTCTTTTCTCATAGGGTACGAACTTGATGGTGGCCTGGTTGGTGGCAGTTCCGTTGTAACGGAGCTGGGCGGAGACGTTCTTGTTAAGCTTTGTGCAAGCCTCCTCACAGAGTCTTTTGGCCTCGTCAAATGAGTAGTCACCCCAGTAGGATTCATAGAAGTCGAGGTCTTCCTCCATCCCCTTGTAATAGGTGGCCTGGCCGTAGACCTGCACCTTGCCGAGTGCGTCCGCGCCGCAGTCGAGCTTGTCGATCATCTTGGCAAGCACGTCAGCGTTGGAGGGATGGTTGATGTGGTCGTTTTCGTTGTTGACAATCTCCTCCCATTTCTTGATGTCGCAGAGATCTTTGCCGGTCAGGGTGGCGTATGCGTTGCCGACCTTCTTGCCGCTTACGAAGTATTCGGAGTTGGCCTCCACGCGGGTGTTGTCGCCGTTGACCTTGGCAGTCACCGAGATGTTGGCCATGCTTGCCTGCACGTCGGCAGAGAGGGTCTTCCCCTTGGTGTCCACCGAAGATACTACGGTGGCTGCTGCAAGCTGCTTGCCTCCGGACACGAGTGTCACGTTGACTGTCTTGGGTATGGAGAGGTAGTAGCTGTATGTCTCGCGGACTTCCTCCTTGTCGTAATCATTGTTGGAGGAGTTCCAGTGCCAGTCTTCCCATTTCTCGATATAGGAGAAGTCTACCTCGGATGTGCCTCCCGACTGGGAGACTGTGATGACGGCATCCGAACCGGCGGCGTTGGCAAACTTGAAGATGATCTTGTCGGACTCGCCTGTCTTGACCCATTCCTCGCGGGTCATGTTGGGCTGGTAGATGCCTGTGAAGCGCTTGAAGTTGATGGTGTAGGAATAGGAGTAGGCGGCGCGGGTGAGGGCGTCGAAGTTGCCTTCGGCGGCCTGGCGCAGTGAGCGCATGAAGGTGCGGGTGTCCTCGTCGATGTCGAATTCCTCCGGCATGTCGTAGCCGCCGTAGGTGGCGTCGAAGTAGGAGGCCAGCTCGATTACCTCTTTCTGGTCGGCGGGTTTGAAGAGGTCCAGGAATTCGGAGGCTGTCTTCTGGAGATACTGTTTGCTTTGCTCGGGGCTCATGATTTCCATGGTGCCGCTCCCCTGGGGGCCATCGGGATTCTTTTCCTTGTCGTCGGAGCAAGCGCCGAAGACGAGCAGTGCCGGCAAGCACCACAAGATTTTAGTAGACTTCATGATGTCGGTCGTATTAGAAAGTTATTGATATTGATAGTCGTTATCGTTAAGGGATACGCCAGTTATGGGTGGGGGCGAGTACCCTTCCGCAAAGTTAGGCATCTTTGGGCGAATATGCAAATTTTAAGGGGCAAAACCTGTGGTTTTGCTTCGCGCCGGGGGGATGGGCTCTTAATTTTCCGGCTGAAGCCGGAACCCAGTCGGCTTCGCGCCGGGGAGGATTATTTTAGCGGAAGAGGGAGCGGGGGAGACGGGCTGGGAGACCGGAGTAGCGGGAGAGGATATAGGCTATGACGGGGGAGGGGGTGAACTGGTCAAGGAGCGACTGGAGGTCGTGGAGGAAGCGGCGGCTCGTGCCGATGGAGATGTGGCGGAGAAGGTAGCTCATGACGCGGACGAGGCCCATGAGGTTGCGGTGCTCGTCGGCTGAGGCGAGTTGGGCGGGGCCTTTGCAGATAGTGCTTGTGGGTGAGAAATCAAAGATGGTGCCGGTGTGGGCGCATGAGTTGCGTAGCTGGCGCACGACATCCATGTAGTTTTCAAACGTCGGGACCGAGGGAATGGCGAAATTGCGGGAAATCTCCTGCTTGAGGTTCTGGTCGAGCAGGGATCGGTAGAGGGTCAGCACCTCGCCCATCGTCATCAATTCGATGGTCTTCCACGCCGGGGCGAAGCGGTCGCGCCTGTTCTTGCGATGATGGTCGGCAATTACCGGGTTGCGCCGAAAGGCGTTGGTGTAGACCACCCTCTCGAAGCGGCGCAAGTATTCGGCGGTGACATTGGATGCGTTGGCAAACCAGCAGTCGTCGCCGGAATAGCGGAGCGATCCATAGTATATGAGCGAGGTGCGGAAATTGACTTCAAGACGGAGGGTGTAGTGTAGCAGTAGGCTTCGCAGGTGCAGGTCAAGCTGGTAGAGCGAGACGGCATCCTCGAAGTAGGCTCCCTGGGGGAAGCCGTCGCGCCCCTGGCGGTAGCGTTCGGGCAGGGAGGCGTTTTGGAAGGGGTAGAGATAGAAACTCAGGCGATAAAACCCGATGTCGAGCAGGGCCTCCTTGGCGGCGTGGGTGTCGCGTATGGAGAGGCCTTGGCGCCGGAGGGAGGCGAGCTGCTGGTTGATATGGAGGAGATATTCGGGCATGGCAGGGATAGGAGGGAGCTGAATAAAAAGGAAAAGGCCGCAGATGATTGAGAAAATCATCTGCGGCCTGAGGTGTCCGAAATGAGACTCGAACTCACACGGCATTTCTGCCACTACCCCCTCAAAGTAGCGCGTCTACCAATTCCGCCATCCGGACAAGTCATCCTGTGAAAGGAGTGGAGCGAAAAACGGGACTCGAACCCGCGACCCCGACCTTGGCAAGGTCGTG
>CAZHCM010000033.1:0-16632 GCA_964531005.1 uncultured Sangeribacter sp.
TCGGCGCCTCCTATGCCGGCCATCTCGCCGTGACCTCCACCTCCGGCCCCGGCCTGGCGCTCAAGAGCGAGGGAATCGGCCTGGCAGTGATGGCCGAGCTCCCGCTGGTGGTCATCGACGTGCAGCGAGGCGGACCCTCGACGGGCCTGCCCACCAAGACGGAGCAGACCGACCTGATGCAGGCCCTCTACGGCCGCAACGGCGAGTCGCCCCTCTGCGTCCTGGCCGCCGCCAGCCCCACGGACTGCTTCACCATGGCCTTCGAAGCCGCACGCATCGCCATCGAGCACATGACCCCCGTCATCCTGCTGACCGACGCCTTCATCGCCAACGGCTCCTCCGCATGGCGCATACCCGAGGCCGACGAATATCCCGAGATACGCCCCCACTACGTCACCAAGGAGATGCTCGAACATGGCTGGAAGCCCTTCGAGCGCGACGAGAAGGACCTGGTGCGCTTCTGGGCAGTCCCCGGCCTCGAAGGGGCCCAGCACCGCGTCGGCGGCCTGGAGAAGGACATCCGCACCTCCGTCATCTCCACCGACGGCCACAACCATGAGGAGATGGTGCGCGTGCGCCGCGAGAAGATCGCCCGCATCGCCGACGATATCCCCGAGGTGCAGGTGCACGGCAACAAGGAGGCCCGCACGCTGCTCGTCGGCTGGGGAGGCACCTACGGCCATCTCTACACGGCCGCACAGGAACTCAACGCCGGCGGCCACGACGTGGCCTTCGCCCACTTCCGCTACATCAACCCTCTGCCCAAGAACGCATTCGACCTCATCCGCAGCTATGACCGCGTGATCGTGGCCGAGCTCAACACAGGCATGTTTGACGACTACCTGCAGATGCACCTCCCCATGAAGGAGATCCTGCGCATCAACAAGGTGGAGGGCCAGCCGTTCATGGTCCGCGAGATCGTGGAGGGAGTCATCAAGCATATGGACACTAAAGCATAACGACACGATGGAAAACGAAAAATGCATGTTCGCCGCCGGCGACTACAAGAACGAGCAGAGTGTGCGCTGGTGTCCCGGCTGCGGCGACCACGCCATCCTCAACGTGCTGCACAAGGCCATGGCCGACCTGGGCGTGGCTCCCCACGACACGGTGGTGGTCAGCGGCATCGGCTGCAGCTCCCGCCTCCCTTACTACATGAACACCTACGGCATGCACACCATCCACGGGCGCGCGGCCGCCATAGCCACAGGCGTCAAGACTGCACGCCCCGACCTGACCGTATGGCAGATCTCGGGCGACGGCGACGGCCTGGCCATCGGCGGCAACCACTTCATCCACGCCGTGCGCCGCAACATCGACATCAACATGCTGCTCTTCAACAACAAGATCTACGGCCTCACCAAGGGACAGTACAGCCCCACGTCCGACCGCGGAGCCATCACCAAGTCGAGCCCCTACGGCACGACCGAGGATCCCTTCATCCCCGCCGAGCTCTGCTTCGGCGCCCGAGGCAACTTCTTCGCCCGCAGCTTCGACGTGGCCCTCGACACCACACGCGAGGTCATGGTGGCCGCCGCACGCCACCGTGGCGCCAGCGTGGTGGAGATCATGCAGAACTGCGTGATATTCAACAACCGCGTCCATGCCTACATGACCGACAAGGAGCAGCGCGAGGACCACATCATACACCTGCGCCACGGCGAGAAGATGCTCTTCGGCCACGACAACAGCCGCGGCCTGGTGCAGGATGGCTTCGGCCTCAAGGCAGTCACCGTGGGCGAGGACGGCTACACGATCGACGACGTGCTGGTGCACGACGCCCACAACCCTGTCAACTTCCTGCAGCAGCAGCTCGCCATGATGGACGGCCACACGCTGCCGCTGGCCATCGGAGTGATTCGCGACGTGGAGGCCCCGACCTACGAGGCATCCGTGGAGGAGCAGGTGGCCGAGGTGCGCGGCCGCAAGAACTTCGCCGACCTGCGCGACATGATCCTCCACACGTCCGAGACCTGGGAGGTGAAGTGACCACGACCCCGGGCATCCCCTCCGGCCGAGAGACGCGAGGGGGCGCAGCCAGGGATTGACATAGCCAGAGCGCCCCAAAAGGCGTCATGGAAGTCGAAAAACTGCACAAATTGAAAAAATTTGTGCAGTTTTTGTCTAAATATTTCGTCAATTGGGAATTTATGATTTACTTTGCAGTCTGAAAAATAGCCACCGGCGCGATTCCGGGTCCGACCCGGGAGTGGAAGGGGGGCGAAAGGAGAGCGAGTTTTTCAGGCCCAAAATAGAAGAAACAAACTATAATTAACCAAAAAGACAACGACATGTCAGACATCGCAAACAAGGTCAAGGCCATCATCGTGGACAAGCTGACCGTAGACGAGAAGGAAGTAACCCCCGAAGCAAGCTTCAGCACTGATCTGGGTGCAGACTCCCTGGACACCGTAGAGCTCATCATGGAGTTCGAGAAGGAGTTCGGCATCAACATCCCCGACGAGGAGGCCGAGAAGATCGCCACTGTAGGCGACGCCATCGCATACATCGAGGCTCACCAGGCGTAAGCAGGTTTCCGACGGCATACGTAAAATCAGTTTACCGCCATGGAGCTGAAAAGAGTTGTAGTAACGGGCCTCGGCGCGCTCACGCCCATCGGCAATGATGTCGAGACAACGTGGCGCAACGCCGTGAACGGCGTCAGCGGCGCCGGCCCTATCACACACTTCGATGCTGAGAAATTCAAGACTCAGTTCGCGTGTGAGGTCAAGGACTGGGATCCTGCGGCAAAATTCGACCGCAAGAAGCTCCGCACCCTCGACCTCTATGCCATGTACGCCCTCGAGGCGGCTGACCAGGCCATCGAGGATGCAGGTCTTGAGAACGAGGGCATCGACAAGAACCGTGTCGGCGTGATTTTCGCTGCGGGAATCGGTGGTCTGCATACCTTCGAAGAGGAGGCAGGCTATTATGCGCAGCATGCCGACCAGGGACCCAAATACAATCCCTTCTTCATCCCGAAGATGATCGCCGACATCGCAGCCGGCCACATCTCCATCGACCACGGCTTCCGCGGCCCCAACTACGCCACGGTGTCGGCCTGCGCGTCGTCCAACAACGCGCTGATCGACGCCTTCAACTACATCCGTCTCGGCCAGGCCGACGCGATAGTGACAGGCGGAGCCGAGGCGGCGGTCTTCCCCGCCGGCGTCGGGGGCTTCAACAGCATGAAGGCCCTCTCGACGCGCAACGACGACCCGCAGGGCGCCTCGCGCCCCTTCAGCGGCTCGCGCGACGGCTTCGTCATCGGCGAGGGTGCCGCAGCCCTCGTGCTCGAAGAGCTCGAGCACGCCAAGGCCCGCGGCGCCAAGATCTATGCCGAGGTGGCAGGCGGCGGCATGAGCGCCGACGCATACCACATCACCGCCACGCACCCCGAGGGCCTCGGGGCGAAGCTGGTGATGGAGAACGCCCTGCGCGATGCCGGCATGAAGCCCGAGGACATCGACTACATCAACGTGCACGGCACCTCCACCCCCGTGGGCGACCGCGGCGAGGCCAAGGCCGTCATCGAGGTCTTCGGCGACCATGCCTACAAGCTCAACCTGAGCTCCACCAAGTCGATGACAGGACACCTGCTCGGCGCCGCCGGCGCCCTGGAGGCCCTCTTCAGCATCAAGGCCATCAACGAAGGCATCGTGCCCCCCACCATCAACCATGAGGAGGGCGACGAAGACCCCGAGATCGACTACAAGCTGAACTTCACCTTCAACGAGCCCCAGAAGCGCGAGATCCGCGCCGCCCTGAGCAACACCTTCGGCTTCGGAGGCCACAACGCCTCCATCATCTTCAAGAAGTACGAGGAATAAGCGTCCGGGGCCCCGCAAGGGCACTCTGACGCAGATCTTCCTTCAAGACAAGACACAACATCACAAAAAGAATCCCCGCGACGCCTGAGCGTCGCGGGGATTCTTTTTGTGATGGCTTGTCTGTGCCTTAGTGGAACGGGGCGTCCCAAAGGAACTCCAGGGTCTCGAACCAGCCCGGGGCTATGGAGCCCGTCAGGGAGGCTGCGTAGCCCACGACGCCGTCCATGGTGTAGTGGTTGCCGTCGCTGGTGAAGGTGCAGCCGTAGGCGGCCGGAGTGCCGAAGAAGTAGTATTCCCCCTCGTTCACCTCGCCCATGTACTGCCAGTCGCTGTACATGCGCAAGGCGTTGCCGCTGTCGTCGGTGACGAAGGCGATGTCGTAGCCCTGCTCGGCATAGTCGGGCTCAAGATACCAGTAGGGGCTCACGAGACGGAAGAGACGCTCTCCGGCCACGGGCCAGTTGGTGCACTCCTCCACGGGCACCTGCACCCCTTCCTCGTTTTCAACCCATGCCACGGAGTAGAGCTCCGACATTCCTGCGTCGGCCCACTCGAAGGTGATGGTGCGCTGGAAATTGAAGGAGAATGTGAGGTTTTTGGCGTTGACGTGCAGAAGCGCGTCCTCGGGCTGCTCCAGGGTGAGGGTGGCCGTGTACGGGGTCAGGATGTCTGCGGTGGAGGCGATCGAGATGGGGTACTTGGCTGTCAGGCATCCGGCCTCGAAGGTGACGCTCTCGGGGCCCGAGAGGACGTCGGAGGAGGACTCGAAGGCGACGGGCACCGTCAGGGCCGCACCGGCCTCGTTGCGCGACACGGTGACTTCATAGACCGCAGGCACCTCGGCGTCGGCCTCGATATTGAGGGTCTCGGCAGGCTTGGCGAAGGCCACCACCTGTCCGGGGGCTGAAGGCTCGTTCCAATACTGCCCTTCGGAGCAGGAGGCCAGGCCCAGCATGAGGGCGGGGGCGAGGAGAGCCGATATATGCTTGAATTTCATAATGAATCGGTATGAAAGGGTGAGGGGTTAATAATCGTCCACAGCCGAGGGGCGTGTCCAGGATTCGTTGTTGGAGGTGATGGCCTGGTTGGCCTGCAGCTCGTCGTTGGGGATGAGGAGGGGCTTCAGAGGAGCCGGCACGTTGTATACCCATGTGGTGGTCCAGCCTCCGCCGCGGCGGTCGAGGCCCTTGTTGAGGCGCAGGAGGTCGAAGTAGCAGAATCCCTCGCCGAAGAGCTCGACGCGGCGCTGTTGCCAGACGGCGTCCTGCACTCCGGCGGCGTCGCTGGCCGTGCAGGAATACTGCGGGTCGCGGTATGCCTTGACGAAGGCCTCAAGCTTCTGCTTGCCGCCGGCCGGGTTGCCCCCCATTGCGGTGGCCTCGGCCTCTATGAGATACATCTCCTCGACTCGCATCAGCGGGATGTCGCAGGCGTTGGTGGAGGTGCCGACAGAGTTCTGGTAGGGCGCGAACTTCACCTGCGTGTAGGGCACTGCGTAGTTGGCTGCCAGGTAGTTGGCCATCTGGGGGGTGAGGTTGGCGCTCTCGCCATCCTCGTTGAGCCACCATCCCTTGCGCACGTCGGTGTCGGGAATCGAGGCGTATAGGCTGGCGCTGATCGAGCGCCAGGAGCCTACGGAGGCGTAGCCGTAGCAGAGGGAACCCATGTGGGAGGGGAAGTTGCAGATGGTCGAAACCACCACGTCGTCATTTTCCTGGACGTAGATGCCCCACATCCAGTTGGCGGCGGTCATGGTGCTGAAGCCGGGCGCTGACGCCTCGCTCATCGACAAGGGCACGGCCCCGGACTTGGCGATTGCGGCTGCGGCGTCGTCGGCTGCGGCCTTCCAGTTGTTCATCACCAGGTTGACGCGTGCGCGCAGGCCGTAGGCGGTGCCCAGCGAGACGAACCTCTTCACGCCCGTCTCGGCGATGGAGGAAACGTCCATGCCGCAGTCGGTCAGCATCCGGATGGCGGTGTCCAGGTCGGAGAGGATCTGGGCGTACACTTCCTCGACCGTCGAGCGTGGACATCCGTTGGCGGCCGCTTCGTCGGCGTTCTCCACCGTCAGGATGGGCACACAGGGGAGCGATTCGTGTCCCTTGTAGGTGTACTGGTAGAGCTGGGCGAGGTTGAAGTACATGAAGGCGCGGTTGGCGTATCCCTGCGCGGCGTAGAGCTGGAGCGTGGGGTCGTCGGTGTCGGCCGGGATGTTCTTCAGCACGTCATTGGAGGCCAGGATGACCTTGTAGGCGTAGTCCCAGGAGAGGTTGTTGAGGTAGTTGTTGGAGGTGCCGTAGTCATAGTCGCCCGAGCCGGCAAACCAGTTGTAGCCGATGTTGGGCGATACCAGGTCGGGGCCGATGCAGTCGAGGAAGAGCATCACCGAAGGCCAGCCGAAGTCGCAGTGGGGCTCGGTCGAGGAGTAGACTCCGAAGAGCTGGTTGTAGGTCGAGGATATGCCCACGACGCCGGCCGAGGCGAGCTCGGGGCGGCTGCCGATGGCCTCCTCCTTCTCCTGGGTGCTGACATATTTGCCGTTGGGCTGTGTGTCGAGGTCGTTGCAGGCCGTCAGGCCGCTTGCGGCCAGGGCGAGCAGGGCAGTGTATATAAGGGTCTTTTTCATTGCGATGGTCATGGATGGGGGTTAGAACTCGATGTGGATGCCTCCCGAGATGGCGCGCGAGCCGGTGTAGGTGGCGGCGTCGGAGGAGACGTAGCCCTGGCGCGGGTCGAGACCCTTGCGGGCCGACCAGAGGAAGACGTTCTCGGCGGCGCCGTAGATGCGCACGCTCTCAAGGCCGAGCTTGTGGCTGACCTTGGCGGGCAGCGTGTATCCCAGGGTGATGTTCTGCAGGCTCAGGTAGTTGCTCGAGGTCAGCCAGCGGGTGGAGTTGTAGTTGGTGTAGGAGTCCTCGCGGTCGAGACGGGGCACGTCGGTCTGCGTGTTGGTGGGCGTCCAGGCGTTGAGAATGTCCTTGTGCCAGTTCTGGCCCATGTAGTTGGTGTTGCCGTTGTGCATGAGGTCCTGGTAGGTGTAGTCCCAGATCTTGCCGCCAAACTGGTAGGCGAAGGTCATGGAGAAGTCCACGCCGAAGAAACGCAGTGTCGTGCCGAAGCCGCCGTATGCCTTGGGCATGAGGTTGCCCGATGCCTTGCGGTTGTAGGAGTAGGCGTGGGAGGCGTCGGTGGAGAGGAATTCGTTTTCGATGATGTAGAGGCCCTTGTCGTCCTTCATCGGGTTGCCGTCGGCGTCCATCTTCGGGTTGGCGTCCCAGAAGAGGGAGAGGCCGGTGGCGGGATCCACGCCGGCGTAGTCCACGAGGTAGGACTGGTACATCGACTCGCCCTCGCGCATGATGCGGCTGCCCGAGATGAGCACTCCGTTGAGGTCGGGATGGAGCTTGAGGATCTTGTTGTTGACGGTGGTGATGTTGAAGTTGATGTCCCAGGTCACCTTGTCGGTGTTGACGGGGCGGTAGTTGATCTCGATTTCGACGCCGTTGTTGCGCATCGAGCCGACGTTCATCGGGATGGAGCTATATCCGTTGGAGGGGGAGACGGGCTTGTTGTAGAGCATGTCGGAGGTCTGGCGGCTGAAGTATTCCACCGAGCCGTACAGCATTCCGTGCAGGAAGGAGTAGTCGACGCCGACGTTGAAGTTGTTGGATGTCTCCCATGTGATGTCGGGGTTGCCCTTATAGTAGAGCGTGCCGTCTGACCATATGCCGTTGGCGCCCGAGATTGTGTACTGGTCCATCCAGGGGTAGTATCCCGGGATGTATGTCAGGCCTTGGTATGCGCCGCCGATGTTGTCGTTGCCCTGCTGGCCGAAGGAGGCCTTGAGCTTGAGCTGGTCGACGCCGGTGGCGTTGTCCATGAATTTCTCGCGGGCGATGTCCCAGGCGGCGGATACTGACCAGAAAGTGCCCCATCGCTTGCCGGGTGCGAAGCGCGACGAAGCGTCGCGGCGCACGCTGACGCTGCCGAAGTAGCGGGAGTCGTAGGAGTAGTTGACGCGTCCCAGGATGCCGCGTGTGGCGTAGGTGTCCACCGAGCCGTAGGGATATTTCTGGTCGATGGTGTTGTTCATCACCCAGGAGTCGGGGCGGTAGAGGTTCTGGCCCGAGCCCTGGAGGTCCTCGATGTTGAGGTCGTAGCTCTCGTATCCGAGGAGCACGTCGAGGTCATGCACGTCGGCGAAGGTGCGGGTGTACTGTGCCAGGGCCTGGAGGTTGATGGCGCGTGTGCGCTGGAACATCTGGTAGGCCGTGCCGCCATAGGTGGCGGACTGGCCATAGAATGGGTTGCCCAGGTTGTGGTAGCGCAGGTTGTTGAGATAGAGGCCTGCGGTGCCGGTGATGCTGAGGCCCTCGATGGGGGTGAGCTGCAGGTACCACTTGCCGTTGAAGAGGTCCGAGAGATAGTCGGTGGTGTTGTAGGCGAGGTCTCCGGCCGGGTTGGAGATGTTCATCCAGTTACGGACGTAGGGGGTGGAGACGCCGTCGCCGTAGTCGTATATGGGCTTGCCGGAGATCGGGTCATACTCCATCTCCCCCTTGGCGTTGCGCACATACATCGGGTAGTAGGGCGCGATCTGGTCGCCCATGAGGAAGGCGTTGCCCGAGGAGTTGGTGGTGGTCTGCTCGCCGGGGTATCCGCTGTTGGTGTAGGTGTAGCTCATGTTGGTGCCCACCTTCAGCCAGTCGCGGATCTGGTAGTCGACGGCCGTGCGGGTGGAGAGGCGGCGGAAGTGGGAGCCCTCGATGAGGCCCTGGTCGCCCAGGTAGGCGCCGGAGATGTAGTAGTTCATCTTGTCGGTGCCGCCGGTGATGCTGAGGTTGTATTCCTGGCGCAGGCCGTCGCGCATCTGCTCCTTGCTCCAGTCGTCGGGCGTGTAGTAGTGCGTGCCGTCGCTCCAGCCCAGCGTGGCGTTGGGGTTGAGCAGGCCGTTGGCGCCGATGAGCCCCTCGCCGTCGGGCAGGGAGTAGACGCGGTATCCGAGGGCTCCGAAGATGTTGGCGTTGGCAGCGGCGTGGGCTGCCTCTGCGCCCATGGTGCTGTTGTAGTAGTAGCCGTTGCGCAGGGTCTGGTATGCCGTCTCGACAAACTGCGAGGTGGAGCCGAGCACGTCATAGTTGGGGACGGCGCGGTGGTTGGCGCCCCAGCGGGCGTCGACCGTTATCTTGGCCTTGCTGTTCTGTCCCTTCTTGGTGGTGATGAGGATGACGCCGTTGGCGCCGCGTGCGCCGTAGAGGGCTGCGGCGGCAGCGTCCTTGAGGACGGTCATCGACTCGATGTCCATGGTGTTGATGTTGGAGATGTCGCCGTCGTAGGGCACTCCGTCAAGCACGTAGAGGGGGTTGGTGCCGGCGTTGATGGAGCCGACGCCGCGGATGCGGACCGTGGGCGAGGTGCCGGGCTGGCCGTTGGCGCTGAGCACCTGCACGCCGGTCACGCGGCCCGAGAGGGCGTCGGTGGCGTCCGATACCAGCGAGGTCTCCAGTGCCTCGGACTTGATGACCGAGGCCGATCCGGTGTATGCCGACTTCTTGGCCGTGCCGTATGCCACGACCATCACCTCGTCGAGGTTGACGTCGGAGTCGTGGAGCTTGATTGTCATGCCGTTGGAAAGGTGCACGGTCTGCGTGGTGTAGCCCACGTAGGAGACCTTGATGTCCTTTACTTTGCTTGGCACGGTGATGGTGAACTGTCCATCGATGTCCGTGGCGACACCTGTGCCGCCACCGATGGGCAGGATGGTCGCTCCGGGCAAGGGGGAGTTGTCGGAGGCATCCAGGACTGTGCCCTGGTAGGTCTGCGTCTGGGCGAGGGCCGTCCATGCGCATACCGCCAGCATAATCATGAGCAAGAAGTATTTTCTCATAATCGATAGGGGTTAAGTAATATAAAATAAGATAGTTGTCTCTTTTTTGCCTTAAACCTGGGTGTGTGTCTTCCGATGCTTCCAATCGTGGTCGCCACGAGGGGGGAGGAAGCCAAGAAGCGCCTAACTGTAAAAATTTATGGACGCAAAGATATACTAAAATTTGTTAACTGCAAAATAAAAGTGCCGAAAAGTGTGATTTTTTCGGTAAAAGATGATTTTTAGTCGCCTCTTTGAAGAAAAACGTTCCATCGCTTTGCCGTTACCCGTTTTTGTGTTAACTTTGCCAGTGAAAGGGCGTGCGCATCGCAACGGCGTCCTTCCGGCATCACTATATGACTGTTTGACTAACAACATTACATAACCAGACTAACTTAAGCAAGTATGAAGAAGATCTACTATCCGCTTCTTGCCGCCGGCTTCCTGACATGCGCGGCTGCCTCCATGCAGGCTGCGCCCCAGGGTGTCGTGGCCACCGCCGAGGAAGGCGAGGAATGGGGCGACCAGAAACCCTACGGCCCGACCCTGACCATGGCTTTCGTGGTCACGGACAATGGCTCGCAGTTCATGGCCGAGGGCAATATCGTATGCCCCACCCAGCTCATGAGCGACTGGGAGACAGGGGCCCCCGACCGTGACATCACGGGCAAGATCGAGAAGGTGTATGTGGAGAAGAGCTGCTACGAGGCGGGCGTCTACAACGAGCTCGTCACCGAATGGACCGACCTCACCCCGGGACAGGAACTGCAGTTCGCCGACGACTCTGTGCTCCCGGGCTACAACTGGGTGTACACCGCCTACGCCGTGGTCAACGGCCTGACGTCCGACAACTGGTATGGCCAGTTCAACCTCTACTCCGGCTTCCGCCCCGAGTCCCCGGAGTCGGTCAAGGGCACCAGTGTGCAGGGACACGCCCCGATCACCGTCTCCATGGTCATCCCCGACGCAGTGCAGGGCACCCTGAGCGACGGTCTTGTATATGCTCCTGAGCGCGTGTACGTCACCCGCTCCTTCCGCCCCGAGGGGGAATGGATGTCGACCGACCCCGAGGAGGTGTGGTCGCAGGAAAATCCCGAGAAGGGCGTGGAGATCAGCTTCGTCGACACCAACAACGGCGAGGAGCTTGCCCCCGGCACATATACATATGACTGCTACGTGAGCTGGAAATGGGGCGAAAGCTATCCCACTTCTGTCAATGTAGGACTCTTCGAGGACGCCCCCGGCGACCCGCAGGACGTCTTCGCACGCGCCGTCCAGGAGGGTGTGGTCATCACCTGGACCCCCCCTGTGGAGGGCGATGCAGGCGGCTGGGTCAATCCCGAGGGGATCACGTATGACGTGTACCGCTACAGCAACTTCAGCCGTGGCGCGCTGGTGGCCTCCGATGTGGAGGGCCTGAGCGCCCTGGACGACCTCGAGGGCATCGACGCGCAGACGCTCATGCAGTATCAGGTCATAGCCAAGAACCACCTTGGGTCGAGCAGCGACTGGGGCGGCATCTCCTCCGAGATCATCGTCGGCCCTGGCAAGCAGCTTCCCTTCGTGGAGACGTTCCCCTCCACAGGCTTTAGCGCCGATGCCGAGAACATCTGGATCCGCCAGCTCTATGCCGGCGATGCCAACTGGTACACCGCGGCCTATGCCGGCTTCGCCGACGAGACCGGCAAGTGGGTGGACATCAACCCCTCCATGGAGGGTCACGGCATGGTTCAGACCGGCTTCGCCTCCTACTATCCTTACGGCGTGTCCTGCTACATGTCGGGCGACATCGACTTCACGGAGTTTGAGAACGGCACGCTGACTTTCAGCTACTACACCCATCCCCTGGGCTCCGTAGACCTGGCCGTGGACATCGTGCGCTACGACGACTTCGATCCTGACCAGAGCGACATCATGCCCCTCGACGAGGGCGACGCCTATGAAATGGTATGGTTTGGCAGTTGCCAGGGCGAGGAAGGCTGGCAGGACGTCTCCGTAGACTTCACCGGCTTCAAGGATTCCGACTCCGTGATGATACGTTTCCGCGCCATGCAGGACATCCCCGATAGCGGCGTCTACGTGCCTTGCTGCATCCAGTACGTGAAGCTCGAAGGCAAGAACGGCGACGTGCATGTAGAGGGTCTCGGCGCCGAGGCTGCCAGCGTGGAGTACTACAACCTCCAGGGCGTGCGCATCGCCGCTCCCGTCAAGGGCGAGGTGAGCATCCGCCGCACCATCCTCTCCGACGGCTCGGTGCGCGCCTCCAAGGTCGTAGTGAAGTAAACCTCCCTGCATTTCGCACAAAAAGAGGGTGCATCGGAGCGATGCACCCTCTTTTTGTGCGTTTATTTGGCCGGGTGGAAATTTTGGGTTACTTTTGTGAGCCCGTGGGGCCGCAAGAGTCCCGCGGCACATGCATGCCGATGACCGACAAAGCCAAGGCGCCGCTGGTGGCGCGACAATACATAGTGCCTTTCGTGCTCATATCCTCCCTCTTCTTCACGTGGGGGTTCGCACGCTCCGTGCTGGATGTGCTCAACAAGCACCTCCAGGACGCCCTCTCCATATCCGTCACCAGCTCTACGCTGATCCAGGCGAGCACCTACGTGGCCTACGCCCTCATGGCCTTCCCTGCGGGCCTGCTCATCACCCGCATGGGCTACCGCACGGGTCTCGTGTCGGGGCTGGCCCTATTCGCCGTCGGCGCCTTCCTCTTCATCCCCGGGGCCGAGATGATGTCGTTCGGCCTCTTCCTGGTCGCCCTCTTCATCATCGGGTGCGGCCTGGCTATCCTGGAGACCTCAGCCAACCCCTATGCCGCCGAACTCGGTTCCCCCGCCACCTCGGCCGGGCGCCTCAACCTGGCCCAGGCCTTCAACGGCCTCGGATGCATACTGGGCCCCGTCACTGTCGGGGGCTACCTCTTCTCCGGCCACGCCAGCGTGGCCTTGCCCTACAGCGTCATGGGCGGCTTCGTGGTCATAATGGGTCTCCTCTTCTGCCGCGTCAAGCTCCCGACGCTCACCCCCGACGAGTCGGTGCGCCCGCAGTCAACGCGCCGTGCGGTCCGTGCGCTATGGAGCGATGGCGGGTTCCGCTGGGGCATAGGGGCCCTCTTCTGCTACGAGATCGCCGAGATCGGCATCAACTCCCTCTTCATCAACTACGCCGTCAGCGACGGCTGGCTCACGCCCACGCAGGCCGCCACGGTGCTCTCCTTCGGGGCCCTGGGCCTCTTCATGGTGGCGCGCGTGGTCGGGAGCGCGGTGATGAGCCGCGTGTCGCCCTTGACGGTGCTCAAGGTCTGCGGGGTGATGACCGTCGCGGGGGCGTGGGGGGTGACCCTGTGCGACGGTTGGGCGGCACGCACGGGGATATTCCTCTGCTACGCCTTCGAGTCGGTGATGTTTCCGACCATCTTCGCCCTGACCATCAGCCGAAGCGGCGCCAACTCCCGCCTGGCCTCCTCATTCATGATGATGACTCCTCTCGGGGGCGCCGTCGGCACCATCCTCATGGGCTGGACCGCCCACTGGTGGGGGATGTCGCAGGCCTTCCTCATCCCTGCCCTGGGATACGCCGTAGTGCTCCTCTACTCGCTGCGCATGAAATCCAAACCCTCCACCCAACCCCAATAACGAATAGCCATGACCTACGATATCTGCTGCATCGGCCACATCACCCTCGACAAGATCGTCACCCCGCGCCACACCGTCTACATGCCGGGTGGCACTGCCTTCTATTTCTCGCACGCCCTTGCCTGTCTGGAGCACGACTCATATCTCCTTCTGACGGCCTTGGGGGAGACCGAGATGGGGAGCGTGGAGGAGATGCGGGGACGCGGACTGCACGTGAAGGCGCTGCACAGCCGCGCGTCGGTGTATTTCGAAAACGTCTACGGCCAAAACCAGAACGACCGCAAGCAGCGCGTCCTGGCCAAGGCGGATCCCTTCTCGATCGAAGGGCTGGAGGGGGTGGACAGCCGCATCTATCACTTGGGCACGTTGCTTGCCGACGATTTCCCGCCTGAGGTGATTCGGGAGTTGGCCGGGCGCGGCATGGTGTCGGTGGATGCGCAGGGTTTCCTGCGCGAGGTGCGTGGCGAGAAGGTCTATCCCTGCGATTGGGAGGGTAAGGAGGAGCTGCTGCCATACATCGACATCCTGAAGGCCAACGAGCACGAGATGGTCTCTCTGACGGGGCATGACGATCCTTTGGCGGCGGCGCGGCGCCTTGCCGACTGGGGCGTGAAGGAGGTGGTGCTGACGCTTGGCGACCGCGGCTCGCTGATCTACACCGGCGGCGAGGCGCACGTCATCCCGGCCTATCCGGTGGATGACGTCGTGGACGCCACAGGCTGTGGCGACACCTACATGGCCGGCTACCTCTACATCCGTTCCCGAGGCGGCGACGTCGACGAGGCGGGCCGCTTCGCCTCGGCCATGTGCAGCCTCAAGCTGGCCCATTCCGGTCCCTTCGACGCCACCGAATCCCAGGTCCGCTCCCTCATGACCCGCTAACCCCTTTCCCAAAAAGCCCCTACCAGACCCTTATACGCCCATTTCAGTAAATGGCCTGAGTCTGAGATGACGAACGCAAAGCCCCGGAGGGGCGCTGTCGTCTGAAACCCCGCACGGAGGTCGCGGCGAGAGCTTCAGCGATCGCAGCGACCGGAGTGTGGGGGATGAGTCCTCTCTCTCACCCTGAGCCCCGGAGGGGCGATGGTATGGTGTGTAGAGGTAGTGTATTCGGAGATAACTCATAGTAAATGAGTCCATAACAATTTGGACACCACTGGTGTCCAAATTGAGAACACGACCTAAGCCTCTTTGGAGAGAGGCTTATACGCCTCTACTCTTCCGGGAAGAGGGTTTCGATGACTCTCTTTTTCTCTTCGGGCGACAGGTTGAAGATGTCCTGTCGGCTAAGTTGTGAGTAGAGGGGAGAGGTCGGTCTGATAAATCTCCTATGACGCTTGCCATCTATAATGACAGATACTTCATAATGCCCTTTAGTGTTCACAGAGATGGAAAAGCTATCAATGACCCTTCCGAATGCATCTCTTAGCGACGTGGATGTCTTATCCTCGGAAGCCAGGTACCCGAAAGCCGTCAGCTTGTCATTCAAGGCCTTTAGGATGAGGCTACGCCATGGCTGCGTGACTGCATTGTCTGCGGCATATCGAGCGAAATCCTTGATGGCCTCTGCGACCCTATCCATGATGGCATTGGCATTTTTGATCCCATTTTGCCTTGCGAAGTCAAGCAGGTCGGCCTTGGAGATGTCGCTCGTCTTGCCGCCTATGCTCAGCCTGCGTTCGATATTGGGCCCGGTGCCGGTGGGGTTGAAAATGAAAGTCATGTCATAGGCCGGCGCCAATCGCCAACTGCCATTTTCTTCCAGAAGGAACGCGAAGTTCTTGCTATGGTCGTCAGTGTTGTTGGCCATGACATTAAAGACCATACGACGAAACAGCTCCTCTATCTCCGACTCTGACAACGAGAGCTCCCGGCAGGTCGCAATGAGGTCTTCATAGCTTCGGGCCTCCGGGTTGATGGCGGCTAAGGTCTGCATGTGGACCTTCCTGTCATTGCTCCTGTCGAATCGCCGTGTGAGGAAATGATTGACCCCCTCCACCGGCCACAGGCGACACGGCTCCATGGCGATCCCTGCCGCAATAGCCATGTGGTGGTATGCTGTCTCAATCTCAGCGATAGACATTGACTTGTCTCCGAATTTCAGAATGTAATATTCGAAGCCTTCAAGGCTGTCGCTTTGTCCGGACCGTATTTCCCCGGTCTGGTCGTTTATGGCTATGATGGCCTTCATCTGCCGTCCACCCGCCGAGGTGCCGACAGCAAGAAGCGCCTGCAGGGTGAGGGTCTCGTCAGTGCCGAGCACCCTGCCTTCCCTCTCTTCAAGTATCTTAAGGGATAGGTCATATAGCGATTTGAGATCAATTTGGCGAGTATGGGCAAGGTCGTCGGCGCATGGCTCATATTCAAGCGCGCCCATCCCTCTTGTGCCTATAAACATCAGTTTGTATAGCGGAGTGACTTTGTTGCGGGGGATACGGTTGTCTTTCACCCATTTGTCAAACAGGACATTGCCCCATGAATCGGGCAGGGAATCTGCAATGAAAGGGGGCAACCCCTGATATAAGGGCCGATCATCTCCATAGATAGGCAAAAGAGATTGCCGGTACCTTGAAGGTGCCAACAGGGGGGCGATGTCAGGTATGGAGCGCAGGTTGGGATTATACGTAAAGTAGGTGCGCCTTGTGGCGGAGTCCCATACGAGGCGCCCAATTTCGCGGCCCCATAGTTTTACTTTCAATTGCTTCATGGCCTTTGCTTTTTGGTCGAGTGTCTTACCCGCTGCATTTTCTTATCCTTGGCATTATAAAGGTAGGGCGATTCGGGCAATTCGGGAAGCAGGGCCTCCCAGTTCTCTACAAGTCCAATCGCCCTAAGGAGCCGTAGCAAGGTGCTGAAGGAGATATCGGTCATACGCCCGGCCTCAAACTTGTATAGAGTGGTCATGCCGATGGCGGCGGCTTCGGAGACCTCCTTGCGAGTCATCCGCAACCGCATCCTGTAATCCCGAAATCTCATCCCCAGATTCCGAATCACATCGGGAGTGGCCATAGACTTATTTGTTAGTAACATCTTAGTGATAATTATGCCTTATTATAGGGCTTAATAGCCTGTATGATGATACTTGCAAAATTAGCGATAAAATCTTAGACCACCAAATCAAATACCCAAAATTTTAGAGTGATGCTTATATAAGGCAAGCGGCATGGCCCGGGGTGGGACCATGCCGCTTGTTGTTGCGAGTTGTGCCAAGGCCAAGGGCCTTGGATGAGGGGAGAGGATGGAGGAGGGGTGCTTACTCCTCCTCTTCCTTCATGTTGTGGAAGACGTTCTGGACGTC
>CAZHCM010000034.1:0-16269 GCA_964531005.1 uncultured Sangeribacter sp.
AAGATATGTCTTTCCTATTCTTCGGCGTCCGAATATAGCGACAAACTTGGATTCTGTTGAATCGTAGGCGTGTCGAAGCTCCTGTATCTCTTTCTCTCTTCCTATCAGCATAAAAGATGTTATTTAGACGATGTTATTTAGACTGCAAAGATACGAAATATTTCCGACATCTTACTTCCAAATCCCTGTTTTTTATGCTATTTGGAAGCGTGACGTATCGTTTTACCTATAAATCGTATCTAAGGCCAATACATCACGTTTCCAAATCTAATGTTTTTTTACCACATTTGGAAGTGTGATGGCAGATTCGGTTAGAATGAATTAAGATTGTTCTTTTTGTATGGACTGTAGATGGGGTGTACGAGAGTATCAAATCGCATATTTTTTACAACATACATTTGACACTATCGTGGATTTGGGATAACAGGTTAGTTTGGTTCGGGCTAATATATATATTTGCCCGATACCCCAACCCGAACTATATGCTAGGACTGGTGAAAAGAAAAACATAATCTTAGGAGTTGACTTATGCGAAACGCACAAGTCAGGGCATAAGATAATAAGCTTAGAATGAATGCTGAACAAATTGACTTAATTCCTGACTGAGTGCATAGTAGTTCAGGCATATAGTTAACTAGAATACCCGATATAGTCACACTTCAAATGATAATGGCCGTATTCTCATCTGGTAATCGGAAGAACCCCTATCTAAATACATCTCATACTCTTTTAGCCCTTTCTCAATGGCCATATTATGCAGAATCTTTTTATTGATACCTGAAATTCTACTGCCATAGTATATTCCTGTAGGAGCATATTTAAAACTTGGATGAGGATGATCTTGGTTTATAGAGTTGATTAGGCGCCATTCTTTCTCATAAGCCCACTCAGATGATTTATATAATGCGCTCTTTATCTTATCCAGTTGATCAATACGATTCATCTGCAATCCTAACATTTGCGCCGTACCCCAACCCAATAAGTTGGTTGAGTCATATCTGACATCAGAGTATATGACAGGTAGAATCATTAGTCCATAAGGCTTGGATAGAACTAAGGATTTCATATCGTATGAGAGAGCGAAACCTTTATGATAATCAGCATAATGCGCCCACATTGTAGAAGATGTTATCGATTCACTGAAGCAAGCATAAGATTCGCTGTCCCGTAGATTATTTGCAAAGTTTTCCACCATATCCTTTAGCTTAGCGTGAATGTCCGCCCAATTAGGTTCTACATTTCCCCCGTTTTTCACAAATTCCGCCTGGATCTTCATAAAAATCAGCATCTGATTCAACAAAGATGGCGGAAACAAATCCTTTATATTTTGAGGGATTTCCATTCCTTTCAAGAGTTGGTCTCGGATTGCATTCATTAAACTTGTGATACTCTCATCGTTACACTTCATTATTTCCTCAAAGCTGGGCGAGGTCAGCAGGGAATCATACGGATCGTTGAAATCTTTAGCTCGTGAAAAAAAGATTAGATCCTTGTCAAAAGCATTCAATGAGTATTCATTAATGGTACGGAAACGGTATAATGGAACTGGAAGAGTTTCCATTAAGGCATTAGCAATAGGTTGTAAATACTGAGTCATGTCCATACACCCAGCCGGAATTATCGTACTTTCCAACAACTTTATCAATTTTTCTTTATTCATAATCTCTTATCTGTTTTAAATCTATATTTTTTCAGAACACTTCTTCTTTTGCGCCATTAACGATTGCGGCTATCTCGTCGGCAATTTCATCGGAGGAGAGTTTGATGTAGTCCATGAAGGTCTTTTGTGTCTCGTGGCCGCTGACGTGCATCATCTGGACAATCGTAAACTTGTGGGATAGATACCTAGCTTCAAGGCGAGATTGCAATGGGCATACGAGTCATTTGGATTGGATTCAAGGGCTCTCTCATAGAACTCGATGGCCTTCTCTCTCATGCCCGCATTTGCGTATAATACGCCTATTTCATTGTAGCGACTGGCATCAGGATACAATTCAATTTGGAGCTAATATGTTTCAGCGGCCATGAAACTGTTCCCTACCTTTCTATAAGCGTTACGTAGATTCACCAGAGACTGCCTTGTAGGCTGTCCATGATTGCGCAGTGCCTCAAGATTGGCTTGACGCTCAGCTACAAAGACAACGATGCTTACGGGTTTCTCGCTTAATTTAAGGGCCGAAACTGTGAAGTCAGACATCATCACAGCGAGATTCTTGTTGATGAGGATCTTCAGTCGTTCGGCAATCTTATATAGTTGGCTGGCAATTTGTTTGCGCTCCGGAGTGCGGAAATCGCTCAACTCCTTATTTTCGTTGATTGGCCTCAAATGATGCCGGGATGCAGATGGGATACTCTATGTCGGTGCTAAGCCCATTACTGTTGCCATGACGCTGGAGAAGCATGTTGAGGTACATGAAGAACACTCTGACTGCATCCTTGGGATTTTTAATCCTGAAAGGCTCTTTCTCGGCAAGTACACTTTCAAAGTATTTGGCACCCATGTCTGTCCCCATCTCCATCTTGAAGGCATACCAGATGTCACGGCCATACTTCAACTGATACTTGAGGTTGTATGCCCCTTCTCCCACCAAAATCTGATTCTTGAAATATGCTATTACAGAGGGGACGCGTTCACTCTCAAAGCGGGTTCCATCCTCCAGGAGTTGAGGCAACTTGATGGAATCACATTTTATGTTTTTCCCATCCTGATCCATCGATGCGATTGAGACCACGGTGGTTGAGGTGCCGAAATCTATACCCACATAGGTCTTGCCACGACTGACTGATGGGGGTCGGGCCGGGAGCATTTGACGGAGTGTGATTTTATTGTCGTTAGCCATTATGTAGTCCTGTGGCTGTGGGAGTGTTTATTTCTTTCTGATACGCCTACGGCGTCGTCAGCGACGGGCGCTGGCGGAACGCTGGATGGGTGCATATGGCTGATTCATTGTTGAATGCTCGGTTAGGTAGTATCTCTTGGTAAGAGATACTATACTGGTTGCGAAGTTAGCAAAAAATCGTTCATTCTCAAAGGGTTGGAGAAAGAAATTTTTCGGGATTTTATGTGAATTTATGTTAAAATTGGGATTACAGGAATATATGGGCATCGGTAAGGCGATGATAGATAGGGAGTTGAACGCGTTTAGTATCTGTTGCCAAGAGATTGGGGTTGGGGGGATTGGGTGGTTGCGGGGTGGCACGGTCAGGGCTGGATAGGGGGAATGTCAGATGTAAAAGTATGGTTTGCTGATAGTTGCCCTCCGGTTGTGGGCGCGGCAGGCCGCGCCCCTACCAGGGATTTGCGAGTTTGCCGGGAGTGGGATCGTTGAATCGCCTGGCAATGGTTTCGATTTCTGCCTTTGCTTCGGGAACAAGGTTCACGTCGGCGGCTGGACGTGGGGCGACGGTGTGAAACTGCACGGCCCCTGACAGGCAATACAGCACGGCCACCGTCACCCCTGCGAGCAGGCACCATTTCACGCCTTTCACTGGCGGCGGGGTTTGATGATGAAGATGTAGATTAGGACGATGAGGGCGATGTCCAGGAGGTTCCAGGTGCCCCGGCTGAGATAGATCTTGAAGAGGGGCTGGAAGAGGACTGCGACGGCGCAGGCGCCGATGGCGGCGGCGCTCCGGCCATTGGCAAACCAGACGTAGGCCCAGCAACCGGCTACTACGGCGGCGGCCAGGCGAATGAGGGTGTAGAGGTCGTAGGGGAGGGGGAGAAGGCAGAGCACCAATGCGCCACCCAGGATGACGGTGGCCTTTTCAAGCGTCGAGAGGGCTTTGAAGTTGAAGTCGAGGTTGATCATGTGTGAGTTTGTTTGTTGATGGTGCAAAGTTAGGGATTTCTTCGGCTTGGGGGGTAAAGGTGTCACATTTCAGGCTTTGGAGGGGTAGGGCTGGGGGTTGGGGGTGCAAGGTTGCACTGGGAGGTTGGTGGGTTTGGCTGGGTGTTTTAGGGCTGTGAGAATCGGAGAAGCGAAGAATCGGAGGCTGGGAGGTTGGTGGGTTTGGCGGGGTGTTTTAGGGCTGTGAGAATCGGAGAATTGAAGAATCGGAGGCTGGGAGGTTGGTGGGTTGGTGGGTTTGGCTGGGTGTTTTAGGGCTGGGAGAATCGGAGAATCGAAGAATCGGGGGTTGGGAGATTGGGTGGATTAGAGGTTGAGAGGTTGAGGTAACTGGACGCTTATCAAGTCATTGGCCTCCAGAGGTGGGCACGGCGGGCCGCGCTCTTACTGGGGATTGGGGGGTTAGAGGTTTAGGAGGAGCTCCAGGGCTTCGGAGATGGCGGAGGGGGAGGGGGTGCAGCCGGTCTGGGGGGAGGCTACGGCGCGCAGGAGGGTGAAGTCGGGTTGGCCGGCCTGGGCGTTCTTCTTGTCATGGCCCATCAGGGCCATGAGGGGGTCGGTGTCGCGGCAGGTCAGGGGGATGGCGGGGAACGTGTCGCGTAGCAATGCGCTGTAGCCTGTCACAACGGAGGAGTCCAGCCCCAACTCTATGTGGGAGAGAATGAGCTCCATCTTGATGCCCCACGCCACGGCGATGCCGTGGGGCGCGGGGGTGCCACGCTCAAGGAGAAGCGACTCTATGGCGTGGCCGGCCGTATGGCCGAAGTTGAGGGCCTTGCGCAACCCCTTCTCGTGGGGGTCACGGTCGGTGATGTCGCGCTTTATCTCCACGCATCGCAGCACAGGAGCCTCCAGCGCAGGAAGGTCTTCGAGCAGGGGGGCGCCATGGCGTAACTTCCCATACAGCCCGGCGTCGGCTATCAGGGCCGTCTTCAGCATCTCGCCATAGCCGGAAAGGAGTTCCTCCCAGGGAAGGGTGGCGAAGGGCGCAGTGGAAATGTGGGTCGCCTCCGGCATGGCGAAGGCCCCTATCTCGTTTTTTAGCCCGCAGAAATCGATTCCTGTCTTGCCTCCGGTGGCGGCGTCTACTGCCCCGAGGAGGGTTGTCGGGAGATTGATGTAGCGTATGCCACGCTTGAAGGTGGCGGCGGCGAAGCCTCCCATGTCGGTGACCATGCCGCCTCCGACGTTGAGGATGACGGCGCGGCGTGTGGCACCTCCCTCGACGAGCGCCTGCCAGACGCCCGTCATGGACTCCAGCGTCTTGTGGGCCTCCCCAGCCGGGATGACAATGCGCGGCGTGGACGCCAGCTCCGGCATTGCCTCCGTCAGTGGTGGGAGCACGAGACGCTCCACGTTGGTGTCGGTGACGATGAAGAGCTGGGAAGGATCGGACTGGATGTCGCGGAGGGTCTGGCGCAGGTCGGTGGTGAGGCGGGTGTAGGGCATGGGGAGTGTGTTGGCGGTGTCAGAGAGTGGGAAGAATGGAGGGGAGTGCGTCGGCAAACTCCGGCATGGAGGGATAGATGGCAAACGGATGCTCCGCCTCGAAAGCCTCGCGGGGGATAGGTCCCGTGGTGACGGCAAACGTGCGGAGGCCGGCGCCCACGCCTGCGCGCACTCCCAGGGGGGCGTTTTCGATTACGATGGCCTCATCGGGGCGTACCCCCGCCTTCTCCAGCCCTTTGAGGTAAGGCTCCGGAGAGGGTTTGCCGTGGGTGACGTCAAGGGCGGTGACGCGCCTGTCGGCAGGGAAGGCCCCCGGATAGTCGCGGTCGAGGATTCCCAGGAGGGAGCCCTGCGCAGAGCCTGTGACGAGCACGGTCCGGACGCCGGCGTCATGGAGCGCCTTTATCATGCGGTCTGCCCCGGGCATGGGGTCGCCGGAGTTGAGCTCCTTGAAATATTCCGTCTTGCGGGCGTACATCTCGCGGGCCTCCTCGGGCGTGGCCTTGCGCCCCTGCTCGCGCATGAGGATGAGGTCGATGGTGGCCGCGCCGGTCATCCCCTCGTATAGATAGAATTCGTCGCGGTCGCACTCCACGCCATATTCGCGCATCATGCGCTGCCAGGCGAGGGTGTGGTGCTTCATGGAGTCGTAGAGGACCCCGTCCATATCAATGAGTGCTGCTTTTACTGCCATGACGCGAAGTTAGTGAAAAATCGGCCATGACGGGGAGAAAAAATGGGGTTGTTAACATTGCTTAACACATGGGTGCCAAATTGCGGCACTGTGACGTGGTAATTTTGCAGTGTCAAAACAAAACGACTCTATCAATCAACATCAACAACGCCAAGACAAAATTATGAAAACGAAACTGTTCCACTACCTAAGCCGCGACCTGAACGACGAGCCGATGGGCACGCTGGTCATCGGCGCAGGCGCGGTGCTTCTCCTGTTGTTCACCCTGCGTTTCTGAGTGTCCGGAGGGGAGAGTGGGCGACGGGCCGCTCACTCGGGAGAGACGGCGGCCTTGTGCATGAACTCCCGTCCGAACCATGTCACATCTTTCACGAGGTCGATCGTAAACGACTTCATGACTTCGTCTGTCACGGCCGTGGCGCGGTGGGAATCCCACCCGGCACGGCCGAATCTCAGTTTGGGGTGGTGGTATGTGCCCTCGATGTCGATGCCGAAATGGAAGGGGATGGGGGAATGTAGCACGCCGATGTGGTAGTCCAGCATCCCGGCGAAGTTGTTGACCCCCTCGGCGCGGAGCTTGTAGCTCTCAAACTCGAAGTTGAAGGGGTAGATCTCCAGCAGGTTGTCGTGGATGGTGGCGTAGAGGGAGAGGTTGTGGATATGGATGGGACGCCAGGAGTCGATGAGCATCATGCGGGCCACATGGTGGATGAAGTCGTTCTGCTTCACCTCCAGCTGCTCGCCGTTGGCGTAGACGTCGCCGGTCATGGAGGCCATGTCGAGTTTCATGTCCGGATAGACGTGGGCCTGGAGCTTTAGGCCCAGGGAGACGATGCCGCTGACGTTGTGGAGCGACGGCCACATCTCCTCCAGTGTCTGGAATTTCTTGAAGAACGTGGTGAGTATCACGTTGTCGAGCGCGCCCTGGGCGAGCACTCCCATCCTCTCGATGTCGGAGGTGTAGTATCCGATGCGCAGGTCGGCCGTGCCGAAGTCCGAGCCAAGGCGCAGGTAGGGCATCTCCATGTTGCCGTCCCGGAGGCGCAGGTCTGCCCGGAGGTCGGAGAGGTGGAGGTTGGTGTATATGGTCTCGCGTCCCTTGATATGGATGGAGGCGTCCAGGTTGCGCGGCAGGAGTATGGCTGCCTGCACGGGCTTGGGCATGGTGTCCTTTTTAGCTACGAGGATGGCCTTGGCCACGGGTGCGGACTTGACATCGTGAGGGGGTATGGAGGCATGTTTGGCGGGTGCGGCCTGTTTGGCCGACGAGGCCCCGCCACCGGTGGCCAGCGAGAGGGCCCGGGCCAGCTGGTTGATGTCGAGCGTGTCGAGGACCATGTCGAGGTCGGCGCGAAGGAGCTGTGCGCCCGGGGCGAGGAGGGCGCGGCGCAGACCCGTCAGGTGTCCCGAGAGGGAGGCCGAGGTGCGCCCGCACGTGAAGCTGAACTTCCTGATGTCGACCGAATCGGGCACGATGCTGAAGGAGTATGCCCCCAGTTGCATCCCCGGGCCGAAATGCCTGATGCGCATGTCGGCTCCGCTGCCGCTGAGGTCGGCGCGTATGTCGTAGCGTTCCAGCAGGGAGCGCAGGGGCTCCGAGGCCGTGAGCACGAGCGTCTCCGGAGTGTGGAGCCACGTGTCGAGCCAGCGGGCGTCAGGCTGGCGGGAGCGCAGGAACCGAGGGTCGGGGGCGAAGGTGGCTTTCTTGGCGGGATCCACCGACAGGCTCGCCGCGATGTCGCCCATGCGCATGGAGACGGAGGGCGTGGTCAGCGTCGGGGCTTTGACCTGCAGGTGCGTGCTCAGCGAGCCGCGCGAGATCCGGACCGAATCGCGCGAATCGGTCAGCAGAGTGACACGCTTCGCCGTGACGCCGAGGTCGTCGGAGGAGGCCTTCACCCCGTCGAAGTCTATGCGCAGTGCGGCCAGCCCCTGGCGTATGGCCACCGGGGAGACCTCCTTGGAGCGGGAGCGCAGGGAATACCTAACGGAGTCGGCCGAGGCCGTGAGGGAGGGGTTGGTGACGGAGGCGCCGCGTACGACCCCTTCCGAGCGCAGCGTGAGGTCGGAGAGGCTGCCGGCGCCGCGTGTGGACATGCGGAAGTCAAGCAATGTGCGGGTGGCGAACTCCCCGGTGGGTTTCCATGCCTTGGCCGACGGTAGGTAGGTGGAGAGCAGGGGGAGATCGCCTTTCACGTCGATCTCGGCGTTGACCAGCGGCAGGGAGTCGAGCAGGTCGGTGACACGCCCCGACAGGGCTATGTCGACCCCCTGGCCCGTCATGTCGAAGCGGGGCACGTCAATATAGGAGGCTCCCGGGTCGGCGCCGTCGAAGAGGAACTTCGCCCTCATGCCGATATGGCGCAGCGAAAGGGGCTGCACGGAGTCGAGCATGTAGACGAGGTTGCCGTCAGGCACGTTGAAGTCCACCTCCACAGTGGGGAGCTGCCCGGAGGAGAGGTTGAAGGGGGTCAGGAGGCGGGCCTTGGCATTGACGGTCAGGTCGGCCTGCAGGCCGCTGACATGCGGGATCAGGGCCTCCGGCAGGTATTCCAGTAGGCGCATGACATGGAACGAGTCGATGCTGTACGAGAAGTCGTCGACGCTGACGTCGCTGCCGGCGTCGAGGTTGAGCGAGACGTGGCTGCGGATGTTGCCGAGCGCGATGGAATAGTCGTGCATCCTCATCCCGAAGGGCTTGAAGCGCAGCGCGATGTCGCCGCCCAGGGTGAAGGGGAAGTCGTTGAGCAGGCGCAGGCTGTCGGCTATGGCCGTGATATGGCCTGAGGCTGTGAGGTCGTAGGTGTTGCGGCGCACCTCCCGGAGCCCCATCTCCGAGAGGTCGAGGCGCGCGTAGAAGTCGGAGGCCACCGACACGTAGGAAAGAGGCTGCGGATCGATGAGGCGGATACGGTTGGCCGAAATGACGGGGATCGTGCGGGTCTGCGACGAGTCCGGGGGCGTGATGAAGAAATTGGCCACGGAGTCGTTGACGCTCACCATGTTGAGACGCAGGCGCACCACCTCGACGTCATGCAGGCGTATGCGCCCCCGCAGGAGGTCGAGCAGGTTGATGCCCCCCTTGAAGGAGGCGGCCGAGGCCAGGAGGTCGGCGTCGGGGGGCAGGGCGGCCTGCTCCGCCGGAGAGAGCGGGGTCAGGGAGCGGGAGAGGACGGTGATGGAGTCGGTCTGAAGGCAGAAGCGCGGGAAGGTGGACCAGAGCGTGAACCGTGGATTCTCCACCTTCACCTCCCCCACCAGATATTGGGCGCTCTCGCGCCCGATGAGCTCGGAGAGGCGTGAGGGGGTGAGCCAGAATGTGGCCACGGTCAGCAAGGCCACCACGAGCAGCGCCAGGCCTCCGGCTATGCCCAGGGCCACGAAGAGAGGGCGCCGCTTCCTGCGGCGCGGAGCCGGGGAGACGGCCTCAGGCTCCTGCGGCCCGGGGGTGTATTTCTCATAGTCGTGTGTGGCCATGGCGGAATCGGTGGGATGTTTTTATCTTCTTTAACAACTCAATCCCCATAAACGGTTGACCTGCCGACGGCCAAAAACCGGATGAGGGAGAAGCGCCGGGCTACTGATATGAAAAAATGCCCGTCGCGAGAGGCGGGCATTGACTATCTTTGCGATGTTTTTTTCTCTTCCTAAAAGCCAGCAGACATAATGCAGTTCACAGCCACAGACGAGACATTGCGCCGCGCCGACGTCGGTGCCTTTGTCAAGGAATACCTCACGTCGGCGAAGTTTGCCGAAGACTTCGACACGCTCGACAGCAAGGAGCGCATATCGGTGGTGTGCAGGCTGCTTCCCTACGCCATGCCGAAGCTGCGCAGCGTCGGCATGGAGGAGGAGCTGCAGGGCAGCGAGCCGGACATGGCCGAGATCCTGCGCGCCCTGGTCAATCCCCCAGAGAGAAAGTGACGGGAATCTGCACCACCGACAGGACCGCCTTGCCGGCTGCGTCGGTGGCGGGTGTCCAGGCGGTGATGGCCTTGACGAGGCGTATGGCCTCCTGCTCGAGGTCGGGATCCACCATGCGTTTCACCTTGATGGGCCCCACGGAGCCGTCGGGCAGGATGGTGCATTCAAGAGTGACTACACCCTCGATGCCGTTGTCCTTGGCGGCCTGGGGATAGACGAGGTTTTCCTGGATATACGCTTGCAGGGCCTCCTCGCCGCCGGGATATGAGGCGGGCGACTGGGCGAGGGCGCCGAGGGTGGCGCCTGCGGCCAGGGCAAGGGCCATGATATGTCGTTTCATAGGCTTTGGTCTTTTAACGTTGCTTGATTCATTTGGCCGGGGCCGTGCGGTCGATCAGGGCGGCGCATGCGTCCTCCAGGAGGTCGAGCACCAGCTCAAACCCCTCCGCCCCCTCGTAATAGGGGTCGGGGACATGGGTTGCGCCCGGATGACGGCGGCAGAAGTCGGTCATCATCACGATCTTTGCCTCGTCTTCCGGTGTGGGGGCGAGACGGCGCAGACCCTGGCGGTTGGACTCGTCCATGGCCACGATGAGGTCGAAATTGTCGAAATCGCTTTCGCGCACCGGGCGTGAGCGGTGGGTCAGCGAGTAGCCGCGCCCCCGCGCGTGGATCTGCATCCGGCGGTCGGCCTGCTCCCCGGCGTGGCCTCCGTAGAGGCCCGCCGAGTCGAGCACGTAGGCGTCGGAAAGGCCCCGATCCTCCACCAAGGCCTCCATGATCCCCTGGGCGGCCGGGGAACGGCAGATGTTGCCCAGGCAGACGAAGAGGATTCTCAGAGGTCTCTCTGCGGAGGCCTTAAGGGAGTCGATGGCGGAGATCATTTGTCTTTGTCAGGAACTGAGGCCGGCGTCCCGGCGGGTGTGACGGGCGTGGTCTTGGCCTGGTCGCCGGTGCGGATGGTGAGGACCACCATGTCGGAGGGCTGGAGGCCAAGACGGTCGGCGCGGCTGCCAAACATCACCTGGGCCGATGTCAGGAAGCGTCCCGAGCCGTTCATCGTCAGCGCGGAAAGGGCCTCGCTGACCACCGGGGAGACGTAGCGGGCGCCGACCTGCACCTCGGAGGGGAGGGGCACCTGCAGGGTGCGGCCGCCGAGAGTGGCGATGCTCATGGACGTGGCCACCTTCTCGCCGGGAGTGAACTTAGTGCCGTTGCCGGGATTGTCGACCTTGCCATAGAGGTGGTCGGCGATCTTGGCCATGCCGAGTTTCTGGGCCTCGGCGGGCAGCGCCTGGATGGAGGCGGCGCGGTCGCGCTCCTCCTTCTCCTTTTCCATCTGGCCTATGATGGAGTATAGCCCCGACTGGGCCTCCTTGGCGTCGACGGCCGAGTCGTTTTTCAGGCCCTCGGTCATGGCGCGGAGCATCACGTCGCGGTTGAGGGTGACGTCGGGGTAGTCTTCCTGGAACTGGCGGAGGTTGACGGCCAGCTGCACGCCCTGGAAGACTCCGAGGTTGTAGGCCTCCGACTTGGTGACGGCCTCCATGCCGGCGCGCAGGCCTTGCATGAACTCCTTGCGGGCCTGCTCACCCTGGAGGGTCGTGTCGCGCCGGGCCTGCTGCCAGAACTCCAGGGCGCGTGTCTGCCCGAAGTAATACATCAGGGAGTCGGCCTTGGAGGCCCCTGCCAGAGGGGCCTTGGCCTCCTGGCCGTCGCCGGCACAGGAAGTCAGCGCCCCTGCGGAGAGCAGGATGGCGCCGACTGCGAATATGCTTTTGAGGATTTTCATTTCTTCTTAACTGTAGGAAAAACCGGCGGGAAACCCGCCGGGCGGGAGCAAAAAGCTGCCGCCGAACACCTAACACTTGGTACTTAGTACCTAATACCTGATCAAGGGTTGACCTTGACGAGCTGGACCTCGAAGATGAGGGGGGCGTTGGGGGGTATGGGGCCGCCCGGGGTGCCCTGCTCGCCATAGGCAAGGTCGGAGGGGATGTAGAAGACGGTCGTGCCACCCTCCTTCATGAGCTGCAGCCCCTCGGTCCAACCCTTGATGACGCCCTGGAGCGGGAAGGTGATGGTCTCGCCGCGCGCCACGCTGGAGTCGAAGACAGTGCCGTCGAGCAGGGTGCCGGTGTAGTGCACCTCCACGCGGTCGGTGGCCTTGGGGGATGCTCCGGTGCCTTCGTTGACGCTTATGTAGCGCAGGCCCGACTCCGTGGCCTTCCACTTGGGCACGGTGTCGCCCTGGGCTTCGGCGCCGGTGGCCTTGTTTTCGGGGTTGGTGAAGAACTCCGCTGTGTAGGTGGTGGCGGGGGCTGCGGGAGCCGTTTCCTCGTCCACGGCCTCCACGGCCACTGCGGTGTCAACGGCGGCGGACTGCTTCTTGTCGTGGCCGCACGATACGCACGACAAGGCGGTGACGGCTCCGAGAGCCGCCACTGCCAGGATATTCTTTCTCATCGTGAGTGGATGCAATTATGCTTTTTTATTGACTTTGATGAGCTCCACCTCAAAGATCAGTGTCGAGTGAGGGGGAATCACGTTGGGTATGCCCTGCGGGCCGTAGGCCAGGTCGGAGGGGATGAAGAAGGTGTACTTGCCCCCCTCCTTCATAAGCTGCACGCCCTCGGTCCAGCCGGGGATGACACGGTTGAGGGGGAAGGTGGCGGGTTCGCCACGGTTGACGCTGGAGTCGAAGACGGTGCCGTCGGTGAGCTTGCCGGTGTAGTGGACTGTCACCTCATCCTCGGCGGTGGGCTGTGCGCCGGTGCCTTCCTTCTCGACGACATACTGCAGGCCGCTGGCGGTCACCTGCACGTTGGCGTTGTTGGCCTTGTTGTCGGCCAGGAACTTCTCGCCTGCCTCGCGGGCTGCTGCGGAGGCCTTGGCCTCCATCTCCTGCAGGTATTCGGTGATGATCTTCTGTGCCTCCTCGGGGGTCATGATCTCCTCGCCGCCGTCATAGGCGACCTTCACGCCGTCCTTGAAGCTATCGTAGTTGACTTCTTTCATTCCCATTGCCTGGAGCTGCTTGCCCATTGCAAGGCCCCATGCATAGCTAAGTTTGTCCATAATAGATTATGTTACTGAAATTTTGGTTTTCTGTTATCTTAACGCCCGGTGCGGGGCTTTGGTTTGTTAAATCACCTTAATGACGGTCGTGTGCGAGCGCGACAGGCTCATCGAGCCGGAGGCGGGGGCGTCGTTCTGCTGCGTGGGCAGTATCTTGCGCGATGTCAGCTTGAGCACATAGCGTCCCGGTGTCAGGGCGGGGGTGACGATCAGCTTGCCCTGGGAGCTCACCGAGCATGACCATGCCTCGGGCCCCAGGGGGAGCTGGGAGGTGACGGTGGCCGAGACGTCGTAAGGCTCCACGCCGTTGAGAGCCAAGGGGATCGGAAGCCCCGACTGCACGGTGGCGTCCTCTCCCAGATCGGGCGTCACGGCAGGTACCCATCCCATGTCGGCGGTGTTGACGATGCTGTGGGAGTCGTCGACCTTGAGGGTGAACTCCACCGACTGGGTCTCGGCGGAGAGCTGCGCCGTGTAGGTGTAGTGATCGTCGTCGGGGGAGACAGGGACGAAATCCATGCGGGCGCCGTTGACGAGAATGTCAGACTTCCCGGTCAGGCGCACGCACTCCCCCGACACGCCGCCCCGGCGCAGGTTGGCGCCTGCGGTCATGCCATATTCGTCGGCCTGCAAGCTGTATTGCTGGTAGAGGTGCGCCCCGGCCTCGGGCGTGTCCTCCTTGGAGCAGGAGGCAGCCAGCAGCGTGGCCGCGCCCCCGAGCCAGAGCGCGAGGCTCCGGCCCAGGCGGGTGGCCAGCGTGAATGTCAGTCGGCTCATTCGGCGGTCAGCAGATAGTAGTTTTTCTTGCCTCGCTGGGCCAGGAGATGCTTGCCGTTGAGGAGCATGTCGGCGGTGACGACGGCGTTGGGGTCGGTGACCTTCTCCTTGTTGAGGCTCACGCCGCCTCCCTGGATCATCTTGCGGGCCTCACCCTTGGAGGGGAAGACCTGGGTGTGGACAGCCAGCAAGTCGAGCACCGGTATGCCGGCCTCCAGCTCGGCGCGGGGGATGGTGAACCTCCCCACTCCCTCCATGACGTCGAGCAGTGTCTTCTCGTCAAGGGCGCGCAGGGCGTCGGCGGTGTTGTTAGCAAAGAGGATGCGGCTGGCCTCGACGGCTGTCTCGTAGGCTTCGGCGCCATGCACCATCTCGGTGACCTCCTTGGCCAGGCGCTTCTGCAGCACGCGGGCCCCTGGGTCCTGGGCATGCTCGGCTGCGAGGGCCTCGATCTCCTCCTTGGTCAGGAAGGTGAATATCTTGAGGTATTTCTCTGCGTCGGTGTCGCTGACGTTGAGCCAGAACTGGTAGAACTTGTAGGGGCTCGTGTATCGGGCGTCGAGCCATACGTTGCCGCTCTCGGTCTTGCCAAACTTGCCGCCGTCGGCCTTGGTGATCAGAGGGCAGGTGAGGGCGAAGACCTCGCCGCCGAGCTTGCGGCGCACCAGCTCGGAGCCGGTGGTGATGTTGCCCCACTGGTCCGATCCGCCGAGCTGGAGCTTGCATCCCTTGGTCTCGTAGAGGTGGAGGAAGTCGTAGCCCTGGAGCAGCTGGTAGGTGAACTCCGTGAAGCTCAGTCCGTCGCGGGCCTCGCCGTTGAGACGCTTCTGCACCGACTCCTTGGCCATCATGTAGTTGACGGTGATATGCTTGCCGATCTCGCGTGCGAAGTCGAGGAAGGAGAAGTCCTTCATCCAGTCGTAGTTGTTGACCAGCTCGGCGCGGTTGGGCTGGTCGCTATCGAAGTCGAGGAAGCGGGAGAGCTGGGCCTTGATGGCCTCCTGGTTGTGGCGCAGGGTGGCCTCGTCGAGGAGGTTGCGCTCGGCCGACTTGCCGGAGGGGTCGCCGATCATGCCGGTGGCTCCCCCTACGAGGGCGATGGGCTTGTGGCCGCAGCGCTGCAGGTGGCGCAGCATCATGACGCCGCAGAGGTGGCCGATGTGGAGGGAGTCGGCGGTGGGGTCGATGCCCAGGTAGGCCGTGGTCATCTCCTTGCGGAGCTGCTCGTCGGTGCCGGGCATCATGGTGTGGATCATGCCACGCCAGGTGAGTTCGTCTATGAAGTCCATGTCTTTATTTTGGTTTTAGTTGAATTTTTGCTTGGATCGCCGCCCCTTGGGCGGCGCACTGTTTGGAGGGGATTCTGGCTTTGGCTTTTTGGCTCCGCTATTGCTGGGAGCGGATATAGGCTGCTACCACCTGGCCTACTTCGCGGAGGGTCTGTGGCGAGATCCCCTCCATGTTGTCGGAGGAGGTGTGCCAGCGGTCGTTGAAGCCGCCTGATTCGCGCAGGTCGATGATGTCGATGGCCGGTATGCCGGCCTGGATCAGCTCGACGTGGTCGTCGTTGATGGCGCCGCCGGGGGTGTTGACAAACCGCTCTCCCAGGCCCAGGGCGTCCGCGGTGCTCCAGACGGCTGTCAGCAGGTCGGGCGCGGCCTGTTGCGAAAACCATTCCCTGGGGAAGACGGCGTCCGGAGCCCCCACCATGTCGAGCAATATCGCTTCCGTGGGAGCGTAGCCGGCCACCGGGGGATTGGCGGCGAAATGGCGAGTGCCCATGGCCCAGGAGGCGTCGTCGCCGCTCGTGCCCCAGTCTTCGGCGTCGGCGAAGAGGATGTCCACTCCCACTTCAGGTGATCTGGCGTTGAGCTGGCGCGCCAGCTCGAGGAGCACGCCCACGCCGCTCGCGCCGTCGTTGGCCCCGTCTACGGGCTGGACGCGCTTGGCGGGGTCGGGATCGTTGTCGGCCCATGGACGGCAGTCATAGTGGGCCATGAGGAGTATTCGGCGGGAGGCATCCGGATTGTATTGCCCGAAGATGTTGCGGGCGTTGAGGCGGGTGCCGTCGAAGGCCGTTAGGACGACGGGCTGCACGGTGACTTTCGCGCCGTGGCGGCGCAGTTCTCCGGCCAGCCAGTCGCCGGCAAGGCGATGGGCCTCGGAGTTGGGCACACGAGGGCCGAAGGCCACCTGGCGCGCCACATAGGCATATGCGCTGTCGCCATCGAAGGCCGGGGCCTCGACTGCCACCACCTTTTCCTGCGCCGTTTCAGCGCTTCGCGAGGCGGTGGAGGAGCAGGAGGCTCCCATGGCTACGGCCACGATAGCCGAGAGCATCAGTATAACTCTGCCGATCATAATAAGCATGCTTAGATTCAGAGAGACAAAGTTAGCAAAATATTTCCAAACGAGTGCCCCGTGCCCTCAAAAATCCACCTATGTAGAGTCAACTGACAAGTGCAAAATTACAACACACGTTTGAAAAATTCAAGT
>CAZHCM010000035.1:0-16020 GCA_964531005.1 uncultured Sangeribacter sp.
GGTAATTACCATACTCGTGGTAACAGGGCGAGTCTGCCGCCTGCCGGAGCCTCCGCGGAGGCCCCCTCGTCGGTTTCGCGCTGCAAAGTTAGCAATTTTTTCCGACCTGTGCAAGCCCCACGCGAAATAGCGTCCCCCGGCGCCCCTCCGAAGGCGAAAAAAAGAGGGGGCCGGCACACGCAGGCGCCGGCCCCCTCTCGGGTATTGTGTGATCAATCTTGTGGTCACTTCACGAGGATCTTGGCCACTGCGCCCTGGGCGCGTGCCACATACAGGCCTGCGCCGAGGCCGGAGTTGGCCATGCGCTGTCCCTGCATGTTGTAGACCTCGACGTCGTCGCTGCCGTTGGCGAGGATCTTGCCGTCGGCCAGGGTGAAGCTTACGGCGGTGCCGTCGGCGGCGATGCCATCAACGCCGGAGCCGTCGGAGATCTCCTTGACTGCTGCGTTGACCACGCGGCCTTCGTTGTTCATGTCGATGATCATGCAGACCACCTTCATGTTCTCCTGCTTGGACACGCTGGAGGGCACGTCCATGGAGATGTTGGCCGTATAGGTCTCGGACGACTTCACGGTCGAGGGGATGTAGCCGGACTCGCCGTTGAAGTTGAAGCCTGCGATGCCGCGTGCCACGTCCTTGTAGGTGGTCATGGTGTGGGCGCCGGCAGTGGCCCATTCGCCGTAGAAGGGATCGCTGGAGCCGTTGGCGTAGTTGGTCTGGCGACCCTGCAGGCCGTCCTCGAGCACTACGGTGAAGATGTTGTAGGCCAGGCGGTCGGTGTCGAGCGCAAACTCAACGTTGGCGTCCACGTTGATCTTGCCTCCGTCATAGACGGCGTTGCCGATCTCGATGCCTACCACTGTGGGCTCGGCCAGCTCCTGGAGCACGTAGTCGTAGAAGGTCTGGTCGCCCGTCGGGGAGGCGAGCTCGCACAGGCCGAGGTCGTTGCTCCAGGTGGGCATCAGCATCTCGGCGCGACGGTTGACGCGGCCCTGCGGGTAAGCCATGAAGCCGAGGAAGCCCTGTTCATACTGCGGGTATGCGAAGGCGTCGTCGTTGTGGATCGAGACGGGGATGAAGTTCTCGGGCAGGATCTGCTCGATCTTCTCGATGGCGATCATGCCACGGGGGCAGTTGCCGCACCATGTGCCGGTGCCCTCCTCAAGTACGACGCGCTTCACCGGCTCGAAGGTCAGCGCGCCGACCTGGCCGCTGTAGCGGCTGGTCACGCTCTTGTCGCCGTCGCTCAGGGTGACTTCCACGTCGTAGGGGTTGTAGACGCCCAGCGTGAGGGGGAGCTCCTGCGGGAAGGTGAAGTGGTGGGGATTTTCGGCGGTGATGGTGGCGTCGGCCTCGTAGGAGCTGATCACGCCCTCACCGGCCGAGAGGGTGGCCTTGATGTGGGAGTAGCGCTCGGAGGAGCCCTCGGTCAGCATCGTGTAGGCCTGCACGGGCACGCTCTCGACGCCTGCCACGGTGGCCGGGGTGCGGCTGCCGACGGCGAAGAGGCCGTTGCGGCGCACCTTCAGGTTGTCGATGAAGAGAGCCGACTGGTTGTCGTTCTCGTTGATGAAGGCGATGTAGACGTTCTTGCCGATGAAGTCGTCCATGGGTATGGAGACGTGGCTCCACTCCCCTTCGAGCTTGTCGGCGGTCAGGCCCGGGTCAGCCACCTCGTGGAAGACCACGGTGCCCTCGGAGCGCATCGACTCGATGACGTCGTCGGTCAGCCAGTTGATCTTCTGGTCGCTGGGCCATACGAGCACCTTGAGCCAGTCCTCCTTGTCGAGGCGGTAGCCCTGGAGGTCGAACTCGAGGGTGATGTTGTCGCTGTCGATCTTGAGCTGCGGGGTCACCATCCAGTCGTCGGACTTGCCGGAGGGGTTGTACATCGAGTGGGATGCGGCCACGCGGTCCTCGGTCGAGGCGTCGTCACGCACGGAGAAGTTCCAGGGCGTGTTGTCGGTGTCGAAGCCCCACTCCTGCATGGTGGTGGTGGGTGTGCGGTGGTCGCCCTCGTACATGAGCTTCATGGTGCTCAGCGAGGTGGCCATGTCGTTGAAGTCGAGGTCGAAGATGGTCTCGAAGTCGCCGGCCTGGAATACCCATGCGCCCTGGTAGGAGATGCGGATCTCGTCGTTGGGGCAATAGCCGGTCATGTCGGTCACGGAGCCTGCGGGGAGCACCACCTCGTACTCGAAGCCCTCCTCCAGGTTGTAGCCGTTGAGGGGGTATGCGTAGAGGGTGTTGCCGCTGGCGGTGATGACCATGCTGTCGAGCAGGCGGTCGCTCCCCTTCTGGTAGAGCTGGGCGGCTGCGCCGTTGACCACCACGGGGGCGTAGTCGAAGACCATGGCCACCATGTTGCTGGCGTCGATGGAGACGAGACGGCTACCCTCGGCGGGGATCGTGGCCATCATCTCGAGGGGCTTCTCCTCGCGTCCGTCGTAGGCGAACTCGATGTCTACGTTGGCCATCGTCGACTCGTCCATGACGAAGGTGCCGGCCGGGACGTTGACCTTATATTTCTTGCCGTCGGCCAGGGCCGTGGAGGGAAACTTCACGGTCCAGATGGTGCGTCCGGCGTTGTATGCCTCCACTCCGGTCGCCTTGACGGGCTCCTCACCCTCTGCGGAGAGGGTGATGTCGAAGTCGGAGACGGGCTTGCAGGCGTTCTGGAACTGCAGGTAGACGGCGTCCAGGCGTGCGATGTCGGCGCCGGGGGCCGGGGTGACGCCCCAGGGCTTCATCAGGTTGATGTTCTCGGCGGCCTCGAAGAATGAGCGGTCGGGCAGCTCGATATAGTAGCCTTCGGAGCGGGCTGCGGGGCCCATGGCCACCATGCGGCGCCCGTCCTCGCTGAGGTAGAAGGGAAGGCCGCTCTTGCTGTCCAGTCCGGTCAGGGCCACGAAGTCGGTGTCGTACTCCTGCGTGAGGATCCCCTCGAGGTCGTACCACTGGTCGTTGGTGCGGAAGACGACGCTGCGGGCGATGGAAGACAGGCTGTCCCAGCCGTAGAGGTTGCCGTCGTTGGTGACGCCGGCGATGCCTCGGTTCTGGTCGGCGGCGAGCTCGTCATAGAGCTTGAAGTCCATCGTCTTCAGGTCCAGGACGAAGGGCACGTATGTGTCGTCGGGATAGGGGGTGCCGTTGGGCTTGACGAGCAGGGCCACGCCGGCCAGCTTGGTGCCGTCGGGGCTGAAGACAGGGCGGGAGGCGCCGTCGAGCTCCGTGCCGTCGTCGCATATGCCGTCGCGCATCATGCCCTTGAGCACGTCCTCGCCGATGATGAACCACTCGCTGGTCTCCATATTATAGAGGAAGTAGGAGCAGCCCCATCCGGGATGGTTGAGGCTCAGGCCGCCGAGCAGCCACTTGCCGTCGGAGCTCATGTCGCAGAACTGCATGTTGGCCTCGCCCTCGACGCCGACCCGGAAGCCGAACCAGTCGGCTGTCGGGAGGTTTTCGAGATGCACGAGCTCGTCGTCGATCCACATGCAGGGCTTGATGTCGAAGGCAGAGTCATAGGCATAGCCGAGCTTGTACTTGCCTCCGCAGCGGATGCGGCGCACCTCGCCCTCGAAGCCTGCGAACTCGTCGCTCTTGCGACGGTTGGGGAAGGGGAGCTTGTGCCATTTCTTGTCGTAGTAGACGGCAGGGTCCCCCTCGTAGGCTCCGCCGATGACGTTGCCGTCCTCCGAGATGGAGGTCGTGCGCACGGGGGAGAAGCCGAGATGCTCGTACTCGTCATCGCCGTCGACGACGTGGGTCACCGGAAGGTCGATGACCTCTCCGCTCTTGACGTCGAGCATGTAAGTGCGGCTGGTGGTGGTGCCGGTCGGCGCCACGAAGACGGCCTTAGAGCCGTCGGGCGTCACGTCCTCGATGAACGACTCGTCGGGGAGGTTGAACGGCTGAACCACCGGACGTTCCCAGGCGGCCGCTGTCAGCGGGACGAGAAGCCCCGTGGCCACCATTATTGCAGCTAAATGCTGTTTCATGTGTCTGTGGATAGTTTAGTTGGGTTACTATTTATTTTTTCTAATGTATATAATGTGCTTTTTACGGCTTTATTGCCACTCTTGGCAACAATAAATCTTAATTCTTGCTTACAAGTCTTAAGACCTTGGTGACGGCGGTCGCGGTCAGGCGGCCGCCGCCTGTTATTTAGGTTTTAGGTATCAGGTATTAGATATCAGGTATTAGGTATTAAGAATTCCCAATCACTTAGTACCTAATACCTGATACTTAGTACCTAATTTAGAGGATCACCTTGATGGCGGTGCCATTGATGGTGACGATGAACGTGCCCTTGCTCAGGACTACGCTTGCGGTGTCAACGGTGCCGGTGAGGCTTGCGAGCTCTACGCCGCCAAGGCTGTAGACCTTGATGACCTCGCCGCCGGCAAGACCCTTGATGTAGAGGATCTCACCCTGCACCTCCACGGTGTAGTTGGTGCCGAAGATCTCGGTCACGCCGACGATGCCCTCGATCACCTGGATCTCCTCGGCGTAGGCGTAAGTCACCTCAACCTCGGAGTCGGCCACGAGTGCGGGAGTGGTGTAGGCATTGCCTGCAACCTCCTCGGTCACGTCCTCGCCGTTGAAGAGCACCTGCTCAACCTTCCAGCCCTCGGCGGGCTCGAGGGTCAGCACTGCTGCCTCGCCCTTGACGACGTTGCTTACGGCTGCGCCGTTCTCGCCGATCTTGGAGGTCAGGGCCACGGTCTCAGCCTTGGCTGTCTCGTTGGCGCCCGGGCAGTGGATGGTGATGATCAGCTCGGAGTAGGGCTGGCCGGTGGTGGTCAGCACGCTGCCCTCGGGCACTACGATCTCGTAGTCCTGGCCCATGCCCTCGTTGTAGGCGTCGCGCGGGTCGAGCTCATAGGGGGCAAACTGCTTGTTGGGGTCGGTGAAGTCGGCCATCACGCGGGTGAAGAGCTCGTCCTTCGACAGGAAGAGGGGTGCGGTCTTGGGCTCGCGGTCGCGCTCGCCACGACGGATCACCATCTCGGCGCCGTCGGCCAGGGTCACGTCGCCAGCGTAAACGGCCACGAGGCCTACTGCGCTCATTACCTCGCCGTCCTTGACGGAGGCGTCGCCGAGCTTGATCTCACCTTCGATGATGTAGGTGATGCGCATGCGGCCGTTGGGCTGCGAAGAGTACTCGGTGCCGGTCATGAAGTAGCAAGCCGGGATGTCGAGGGTGTAGATGCCGGGAGTGGTGATCTCCTTGTCGAGGTGCATGTTCAGTGCGATGGAGGCCACGTCGGTGGCGTTGCCGTCGTCGGGGTTCTTGTTCCACTCGGGCACGATGTCCTCGCCGTCAAGGGTGGCGATGGCAGCGCCGCTCGAGGAGCGGAGCACGGCTACGAGCAGGTTGCCCTCGCCGTCGACGTTCTGGTGCTGGATGCTGCCGAGCTGAGCCTCGGGGCAGGTGAAGCGGAACGCATAGAGCGACTCCACTGTGCCGCTGCCGGGCTCTACGGTCACGGGCGGGCAGCCGGCGTAGCATCTGAATGCGATCTGCTGGTGAGCGCCAAGACCCTCGCCTGCGTTGTGGATGTTGAGGTCAAACTCAGCATCCTCGCTGGCGAGCACGCGGCGGCCGCGCAGGTCGTCGGCGGCGATGTTCATCTGCATCAGGCCCGTCTCATTCTTGATGTCGGAAACGGGGATGGTGAACGTCCAGGTGGTCTGCTCGGTGTTGGACTCGATCGACTCGAACGCCACCATACCCTCCATGCCGTGGTTGATGCCGGTCAGCTTCTGGCTGCCTACACTACCCTCGACCGTGCCGGTGAAGATGGTCACGGGGCCGGAGTAGGTGATCGAGAAGGAGCGGTTGTCTACGTCAAACTCGGAGCCGGGAGCGGGGGTGATCTTCACGATATCCACGTCGCTGTACTTGTACTCCGGAGTGGTGCCGGTGAAGACGGGGCTGTCGCCGAAGCCGCGCTTGATGCGCTCCTCTGCGGGCAGGCCGTCAAACTGCCAGTATGCCTCCACGTAGATGTCATACTTGTGGTCCTCGTAGAGCTTGATGTCGAACTCGGGGAGACGGAAGTGGAAGCAGCCGTCCTCGCCCAGAGCGCCGTTGGTGTAGATACCCTCCTTGTCGATGTAGGTCCATACGGTGTGGAGGATGTCGGGGGTCTCGGTCGTGATGTCGCGGATGTAGTAGACCACGGCGCCGATCTTCTCGCGGTTGATGCCGATGTTCAGCGTGCCCTGCGGGAATACGGGGATGGCCACGTTCTCGTCGAGGAAGTCCACGAGCACCTCGCCCTCGGCGTTGGTCACGTTGAGGGTGTTGAAGGTGAACTCGGTCTCGTCAACGGGGGGCAGCTCGTCGCGGATGCCGGGACGCTCAATGTAGGTCCAGGTGAAGGTCTGCTGAGCGTTGAACTCCTCGCCTGCCTTGAAGACGCCCTGCGGGATGGTCAGGGTGTACTCGCCGCTGTACTTGATCGGGTTCTCGTCGAAGCTTACGATCACTACGGTGTTGGCTCCGTCGGCAAACAGCGTTACGGGGTTCGACTCGTAGGTCTCGCCGTCGTTGCAGGCCATGGTCAGGGTTGCGCCCTCGTTGACCAGGGTCATGCCACGCTTTGCGTAGGTGAAGTTGAGCATGTTCAGGTCGGTGCCCTTCTCATAGGAGAGCTCGCTGCCGGGCTTCGGCAATACGCTCGTAGCCTCGAAGGTCTTGACGTCGCTCAGGTCGGTCACTACGGTGTAGGTCAGGGTGACTGCGTCGTTGGCGGGCTTGTTGGTTTCGGGCTCGACCAGCCAGCCTGCGGGGATCTCCACGGTGTACTTGCCGGGCTCCACGTCCTTGGTGAAGGCGATGGTGAAGTTGTTCAAATCGTTCCAGTCCATGTCGCAGGTTGCGTTCTCCACCACGTTGCCGGCGGCGTCCTTCAAGGTCACTACGGCGTCAAAGTCGAGCGTTGCCTCTTCGCCGCGGCTCCAGGTCGTGGTGATAAACTTCAGCTGGGCTGCAGTCACCAGGCCGCCGTCGGTGGGATCGGTGTTGGTGAGCTTGCACATGGCGTTCGACACCACGGCGCCCTCCACTGTGTAGTGCAGGGTGACGGCGGCGTTGCCGGGGTTCTCGTTGTCGTCGATGAGGATGCCGGCGGGGATCTCTACGGTGTACTCGCCGGGCTGCAGCTCAACGTAGAAGTTGATGGGGAAGAGCGAGGGATCATCCCAATCGAAGTTCATGGTGCCGTTGGCAACCCAGTTGCCCGCGGCGTCCTTCAAGGTGACGGTCTTATCCCAAGCCACGCCCGGCATGTCGTTGCCTACGTTCCAATAGGTGTTGATGAGCTGCAGCGCGCTTGCGGGCACCGTGCTGCCGTCTGCGGGATCGGCATACTCGAATGTCCAGCGTGCGTCGGAGACGTCACCGCCCCCGCCGTTGTCCTCGGAGCCGTCGACGTAGTAGCTCAGGTTGGCCGGCTCGCCAGCCAGCTCCATGCTCATCTCGAAGACGTCCTCGGGGATCATTACGACGTAGCGGCCCTCCTTCACGATCTTCTGGTCAAGATAGATGGTGAAGTGGCCGATCTGCCCGTCGACGGGATTGAGCCACGCAGTGGTCACCTGCTCGCCGAACAGGTCGAATACGCTGATAGGGCTCCAGGAGTAGTTCCACTCCTGGTCCGTATCCCAGACAGTCTCTATGGTCTCGAGGGAGGCCACAGTGCTGCCATCCGCCGGGTCGGCTGACAGGAGCGTCGGGCCGTCGGCGTACATCGCCCCGGCTGTCAGCATGCCCGCCAATACCAGCGAACTTTTCAGAAAAGCTGTGTTCATGAATACAGTTTTTTTGAGGTTAATATTAAGTTATTATGGGTGTATCATTCTCATTATACTAAGTTATGTCGTGTGGCCCCCGGAGGGGCCGGTGTTGCTTTGCTCTGTGCGTTTTATGGGTATCAGACTGTTTACGGCTCCAAAGGTAGGCATTTTTTTCCTTATGCGCAAAAACTTAGGCGTTTTTTACCAAAAAAATTTTTTCGCCCTCCCTAAAAACATGTTTTGAAGCATATTTCCACATTTTTTCGGGGCCGGCTCTTGCTCCACCAAAAATTATTAGTAACTTTGCCACACAATATATATACTAACCCCCATCTATGAAGAAAACCACTACCATCAAGGGAGCTCTTCTGGCGGCCATGCTCGCCGCTCCCGGCCTGGCTCTGGCTGGCAACATGCCTCAGTATCTCTTCTCGGCCAAAAAGTCGACCTACTCCCCCATCACCGACGGCACGGCAATCCCCTGCACCTGGCAGATCGGATCGTACTATGTGCTCCCCGGGGGCGGCGAGAACCCCAACGACTGCGTCTCCGACGGCTGGGACCTCGGCATGACTTTCCGCTTCGGCGGCCAGGAATTCAACCGCTTCGTCATCACCAACCAGGGCAAGATCGCCCTGGGCAAGGATCAGGTCAACACGGCCACTTCCTTCAACGTCAACTTCTCCAACGTGATGCACGGCCTGGCCAAGGGCACCATCTCCTTTAAGACCACAGGCACCCCCGGCAACCGCGTCTTCACCCTCCAGTATGCCGACTGCGAGACCGCAGAGACAACTAAGTACAAGGGCGCATACAACCTCCAGATCCGCCTCTACGAGGCCGACGGCCACGTAGAGACCACCTTCGACCAGATCGAGGCTCCCTGGGCCAAAGGCATGGGCTTCAACGTGGGCATCACCGGCTGGAACGCCGACGACGTGCTCCGCGTGCACGGTCCCTCCCTCCTGCTCGTCAACGACCTCGAGACCGGCAAGGCAAAGCCCGACATGCTCATCGGCGACACCTACGTGCATTGGGACTATTACTATGAAGAGGAGTTCACCGTAGACTACACCTTCACCCCCGACCTCTCGCAGGCTGCTCCCGTAAGCTCGCCCACAGGACTGAGCCTCAAGCAGGTCAGCTCCTCCATCTTCATCGACTGCGACCGCGCCGAGGACGCACCCGCGACCGTCATCCTCTGGAGCAACGAGCCCTTCACCGCCTCCGACTACCCGACTGACGGCGTGACCTTCAACGCCGGCCCCAACACCCTCTTCGGCAACGCCACCGCCCTCTATTACGGCGACGACGACCACATCTCAGTAGAGATCGAGGGCGTGCAGCCCAACACCGACTACTACGTGCAGGCAATCCCCGTGACCGGATACCCCGTCTACGGCACCTCCATCCCCGAGTTAGCTGTCTACCACACCACCCAGGCCGCACCCTCGATGCTCCAGGCAGTGGCCACTTCCGACGCCTCGCTGCAGCTCCGCATGCGCTCGGCCGACACCGTCATCATCGCCCAGACCACCGAGAAGAACCCCCGCTGGCAGGAGGGCTATGTCGGCGTCTTCGGATTCCCCGAGGCTGACGTGGCCGAAGGCGATATCCTCGACGGCGGCGGCCGCGTGATCTACGTCGGCGACCCCCAGGAGATCGACGTGGACGTCGACAAGAACCAGCTCAACTTCTTCCGCGGCTGGACCATCAAGGACGGCATCGTCTCCAGCACATGGATCGACGCAGCAGGCCTCCCAGAGGCTTCCCTCCCCTTCAAGCCCGAAGTGCAGGACTATCCTCTCGGAATGCCCCTGCTCGACTGGGACGCCACCTCCAACCAGTTCATGCCCTACACCATGATGTACACCCGCGAGGACGCCCTGCGCGCCACTTCCGTCAACGGCGAGATGGTGCAGCTCGTGACCCCCGAACTCGACCTCACCACGGAGACCATGGTGAAGCTGCGCTTCGCCCTGGAGACCATCCGCGAGGCTGACGAGAACGGCGTGGCACGCGGCAACGAGCCCGGCAAGTTTGGCAACGGCGGCTTCCTCAAGGTGCTCGTCAACGGCACAGAGTATGGCGTCGAGACACAGTACAACGGCACCATGACCCCCGCCGGCGAGGAAGGCTACGAGGACGGCTCCGCCACCATGCAGGAGTTCCAGTGCAAGGTTCCGGCCCTGGGAGTGTGCAACGTCACCTTCCAGTACCGCTCCGAGGTGACCACCTACATGTTCATGCGCGACATCGAGATCTTCGACGTAGCCTTCGTGGGTGTCGGCACTGTCGGCCAGGAGGCCAAGGCCATCGACTTCACCCAGCCCATCTACACCGTGACGGGCATGCGCGTCAACGCCTCCTCGAAGGCCGAGCTCCCCGCAGGCCTCTACATCGTGGGCGGCCAGAAGGTAATGGTCAAGTAACCACCCTCCCCCTTCCGCACAAAAGCCCCCGGCCTTCCAGCCGGGGGCTTTTTATTGCCCGATCCTCTCCGTGGTAGGGGCGCGGCCCGCCGCGCCCACAACCGGATGGCCTTTGCCTTTATCTACGGCAGAGCGACGCCAGGTTGCAGTGGCGGCAGGCCCGCTCCTTCTCGCATGGCGTGAACGGAATCCCGGGGTCGAATATCTCCCGTATCATGTCGCGCATCCGCTCGCGAAAACGCTCGTTGAGGCTCACCCCCTCCGCGTCGGCGTCCGTGTGGGCCAGCACCGGCTTGCCCCCTATCTCCGGCACCCCCGGCTTCTCGGACGGCAGCTTCGACACCTCGTAGACCTCCGTGCGCACCGGCTCGTCGCCACGCTTCAGCCCGAGGTTGAGAAGGTTGGCATAGAGGAAGAGCTGGAAGACGTGCTTCGAATGATAGTCGCTGCTGAAGACGGCGTCCATGTCATCACCCTTCAGGTGCGCCGCGCCGCTCTTGTAGTCGACCACCCGCAGCCCCCCGACGCTGTCCACACGGTCGATGGCATACTTGAAGTTGACCGTCGGGCCGTCGGGGATGGCGAGGCGCTGCCGTCCCGGCACCTCCGTGCCGTGCAGGTCGAAGGGGGCGAGGCGCAGGTCGTGGGCCAGGATGCCCAAGATCTGGCGCCTCAGCCCGGCCGCCACCAGAGCCGTCTCCCCCTCCAGGGGTCTGTCCAGGTCTTCGGGCGCGCGCCGGAAATGCTCGCGGTTGACGCCCCTCACTATAAGGTGGTCGAGGCGGTCGGTGTCGCGCATCAGGGCCAGGATCCCCTGGCGCGTGACGCGCACCGGGGTCTCCAGCCACTTCCCCTCCATTCCCTCGGGCATGTAGATGCGCATCATCACGTCGTGGATGATGTTGCCCTGCGCCACGACGTCGATATATCGCGAAGGGGGCGTGTCGGCCTTCAGGCCCACCACCACCTCGTAATAGAACCTCACCGGGCAGTCCAGGTATTTCATCAGGGCCGAGGCCGAGAGGTTGCGCCCCCCCTCGGGGAGCGTGAACTCCCTGAGCAGGGCCATCGCCTCGCGCCCCTTCTCGACCGGCACCGGCGTGCCCCCGACTGCCGAGAGCTTGAAACGGCGGTCCTCCCACACCAGCGAGTCGCGGGCGTAGAGATGGCGGAGCTGCAGCAGGTAGCGCGAGACGTCGCCGCTGCGCATCCCCCCGCCGCTGCGGGCGTCGTAGAGCATCACCACCTCGTCGGCTCGCGAGATGAGGCGGTAGAAATAGTAGGCGAAGAGGCTCTCGCGGTAGTGCATCGGCGGCATCCCGTAGGCCACGCGAAGGGTGTCGGGGATGAAGGTGCGCGCACGCGCCTTCATGGGCAGGATGCTCTCGTTGAGCGACGGGATGATGAGGCGGTCGAAGTCGATGGCACGCGTCTCCAGCATGCCCATGACCTGCAGCCCCTGCAGCGGCTCGCCCTCGAATGTCACCTGCTCGCCGGCCAGGAGGCGGTCGGCGAGGGCGAAGAGGCTGCTGAAGTGCATCCTGACCCCGTGCTCGGCCACGCTGTCGGCCAGGCGGTGCAGGGCGTCGCGGTAGGCGGCGAGATGCACCCTGTCGAGGCGCGACTTCACCATGCCGTCGCCCTCCTCGCGGGAGGCCAGGGCCTCGTCGACGATGCCGATGGCCTCGTCGATGTATCCCACCACGTCCTCCACCGGCGCCTCGCTCCCCAAGGGGCGAAGCAGGCGCCCCATGACCGGGGCGTAGGCCGTCAGGAAACTTAGCGGCACGTCCATCAGGTGGCACCGCGTGATCTCCCCCTTGACATACTGCACGAGCGTCGAGCCCATCAGCGCGTGGACGTAGGGGTGAGAGAGGAGCACGTCCACGTCCTCGTGGAAGTAGGCCGCCTCCCCTCCCCTGCGCCGCTGGCGCATCTGCAGGCGCCTCAGCAGGGAGACGAAGGAGATGGCCGACGTCAGGCGCAGCGGATACCCCATGGTGAGGTTGACGGCCCCGATGTCCTCGGGCAGGGAATAGAGCATCGGCAGAAGCAGCCCCTCGTCGGGGAGCACGACGGCCACGCGCGCATCCTTGAAATGCGCCTCCGACACCTCGCCGGGCACCTGCATCTTCCTCAGCTCCTCGCTGATGATCTTGGCCTGCACGGTGTTGGAGGGGGCGGCGATGACCCTCAGCCTGGGGGGCAGAGTGTCGGTCTCGCTCAGCGCCAGCGCCCCCTCGCTCCATTTCGGGTGGGGGAAGCGGCGGCGGTTGGAGGCCACGAAACGGGAGGCGGTGCTGTCGGCCGAGCGGAGCACCGGGCCCGTGGCGTCCCACCAGAAGTCGGCAAACGGCTCCTCCCCCTCCGGCCCCTCGAAGGGCTGCATGGCCGCCAGCTCGGAGAAGATCTCCCCCTCGGTGCGCGACAGGGCGTTGAATCCGATGAAGACCACCTTGCGCCGCCCCAGGGGAGCCGGGTCGCCGTCGAGGGCTTGGAGCCTCTCCAGGGCCTTGCGGTAGAGCGCACCCGTGGCCGCCAGGCCGTCGGCGTCGAGGTTGGCGGCGAAGGCGTGGTAGAGGGGCCCCAGCACGCGCCATAGATGCAGGAAGCGGCGCTTGAGGTCGCTCAGCTCCCCCTCCTCGCCGAAGTCTCGCCAGAACTTCTCGGCGGTCCCCGGCTCCCCGACAGGGCGCCCGAAATACTCCTCCATCACCCGTTTCTGCTCCTCGGTCAGGAAGTTGGAGGCTATCTCGCGATAGTCCTTGACATTCTTGAAGATCTCGTCGGCCGAGACGCCGTACATGTCGATCTCGTTGAAGTCGGAGAGCACCGTCTCGCCCCAGCCGCGGAAGGCGTCGAAGTCCACCGGGGTGTCGTCGGAGAGCATGGCGCGGTAGGCGTTGTAGAGGCGCAGGAGCTGGTCCACGCGCCCGGCCTGCACGCGGTCGGCCACCTCGCTGACGAAGTCAGAGATGGTGATCACCTCGGGGGCCAGCATGGGACGCAGCGCCTCCTGGCGCAGGTATTTGAGGAAGAAGGTGCCCGCACGCTTGCTCGGGAAGACGAAGGTCAGCTCCGAGAGGTCGGCATAGCGCCCGGCATACGCCCGGGCCACGGATTTAAGGAAGGGGGTCATTTTTTACCTGATTAAGCCCTGCAAAAATAAGAATTAATTTTCATATCTCCGCGATTTTTTGTATTTTTGCGCTATGAAGTTCGCAGACATCCTTGGCCATGAGGAGGCCAAGGCGGAATTGCGCGGGATGGCCGACTCCGACCGCATCCCGCACGCCTTGCTGATATCCGGAATGTCGGGCATCGGCAAGATGAGGCTCGTGCGCGCCTTCCTGCAGTACCTCTACTGCTCCGACAGGCGCGACGGCGAGCCCTGCGGCCGCTGCCCGGCATGTCTGCAGACGGCCTCGCTCAACAACCCCGACATCCACTGGATCTACCCGGTGGTCAAGGGGGGCTCGAAGCGCACCGTCTCCTCCGACCTCGCCCCGGCCTGGCGCGAGATGCTCGAGCAGCACCCCTACATGGAGCCGCAGGAGTGGCTCGAGATCCTGCAGGGGAGCGACGCCAAGGCGGGGGTCAACGCCCGCCCGACCATCTACGTCGACGAGGCGGCCGAGGTCACGCGCTCGGCCCCCCTGTCGAGCCTGGCCTACCGCTACAAGACCTACGTCATCTGGCTGCCGGAGCGCATGAACGCCGAGGCCGCCAACTCCCTGCTGAAGCTCATCGAGGAGCCCTATGAGGACACCCTCTTCATCCTGGTCAGCAACAACCCCGGCGAGCTGCTCCCGACCGTCTTCTCGCGCACGCGACGCCTGCCACTGCGCCCGCTGACGCAACAGCAGATCGAGGACTGGCTCCTCAGGACGACCCAAGCCTCGCCGGAGGAGGCCCGCACGGCCGCACGCCTTTCCGGAGGAAGCCTCGGCAAGGCCCTGGAGGCCGTGGCCAACGGCGGCGAGCAGGGGGAGTTTGGCGACATCTACCGCCAGATGATGCGTTCGGCCTACATGCGCGAGGTCGCCCGCCTGAAGACCCTCAGCGACGAGGTGGCCGCCATGGGGCGCGAGAAGAACATCCGCTTTCTCGACTACTGCTCCCGAATGGCCCGCGAGAACTTCATCACCAACTTCTCCCTCCCCTCGCTGACGGCCCTCAACCGGGAGGAGGAGCAGTTCAGCGTCCGCTTTGCGCCGTTCGTCAACTACCGCAACATCGAGGCCCTGGCCCGCGACACCGACCGAGCCCGCCGCGACATCTCGCGCAACGCCAACGCCAAGATAGTGATGTTCGACTACATGCTATCCCTCTGCCGCTCCATCCGCGTCTTAGGCAAAGGATAGCTCCGTCTCCCGCACGGCCGCTTGCGGCCGAAAAAGAGAAGAGCCCCATGACATCATGACATCATGACATAATGACAATTTGACAATTTGACATAATGACAATTTGACATCAGAATCAAAACCCAAATATATGAAACCGACCCTCTTCATCCTTGCTGCCGGAATGGGAAGCCGCTACGGCGGCCTCAAGCAGCTCGACGGCCTCGGCCCCAACGGCGAGACCATCATGGACTACTCCGTCTACGACGCCCTGCGCGCCGGATTCGGCAAGATCGTCTTCGTCATCCGCCACGACTTCGAGCAGGAGTTCCGCGAGAAGATCATCTCCAAATATGAAGGCCACGTGCCCGTAGAGGTCGTCTTCCAGGACCTCAACGCCCTCCCCGAGGGCTTCTCCGCACCCGCCGACCGCCAGAAACCCTGGGGCACCGGCCACGCCGTCCTCATGGGCAAGGACGCCATCCGCGAGCCCTTCGCCGTCATCAACGCCGACGACTACTACGGCCGCGAGAGCTTCCAGCTCCTGGCCGACTTCCTCCGCTCCGTCGAGGGCGAGAAGAACCGCTACTGCATGATCGGCTTCAACATCTCCAACACCCTCAGCGAAAACGGCGGTGTCAGCCGCGGCCTCTGCGAGGTCTCCGGCGAGGGACTGCTGACGGGCGTCACCGAGTGTCACGGCATCTGCCGCAAGCCCGACGGCTCCCTCGTCCAGACTCTGGCCGACGGCTCCGAATCCCCCTTCCCCGAGGGCGCAAGCGTCTCGATGAACATGTGGGGATTCACCCCCGACTATTTCGACTATTCCGAAAGGGACTTCGTCAAGTTCCTCTCCGAGCATGGCGGCGAGCTCAAGAGCGAGTTCTACATCCCGACGGTGGTCAACAACCTCATATCCGACGGCACCGTCACCCTGAAGGTCATCCAGACACCCTCGAAATGGTTCGGCGTCACATACGCCGCCGACCGCCAGGACACCGTGGACCGCTTCGCCGCCCTCCACGCCGACGGCACATATCCCGCCAAGCTCTTCTGAATCTCACCTCATCAATCATCCAAGGCAATGAAAACCAAAATATTAGTCACCGGCGGAACGGGCTACATCGGCTCCCACACCGTGGTGGAGCTCCAGGAGGCCGGATACGAGGTGGTCATCATCGACAACCTCTCCAACTCCAACATCGGCGTGCTCGACGGCATCGAGCAGATCACCGGCATCCGCCCCGCCTTCGTCGAGGGTGACTGCACCGACATCCACACCCTGCGCCGCCTCTTCGAGGAGCACCCGGGCATCAAGGGAATCATCAATTTCGCCGCCTCCAAGGCCGTGGGCGAGAGCGTGGAGAAACCCCTGCTCTACTATCGCAACAACCTCAACACGCTGATGAACCTCCTCGAGCTCATGCCCGAGCACGGCG
>CAZHCM010000036.1:0-16017 GCA_964531005.1 uncultured Sangeribacter sp.
GAGATGCAAATGCTCCATGCCCTGGCCACGGCGGGGCTGATAGGCAACGTCGTCAAGCAGAACGCCTCCATATCTGGCGCCGATGTAGGGTGCCAGGGCGAGGTGGGCGTGGCCTGCGCCATGGCGGCCGCCGCAGCCTCGCAGCTCTTCGGAGGAAGCCCGGCCCAGATCGAGTATGCCGCCGAGATGGGTCTGGAGCACCACCTGGGCATGACCTGCGACCCGGTGTGTGGACTGGTGCAGATACCCTGCATCGAGCGCAACGCCTACGCCGCCACGCGTGCCCTGGACGCCAACATATATTCGAGCTTCACCGACGGAAGCCATCGCGTGTCGTTTGACAAGCTGGTCAACGTCATGAAGGAGACCGGCCACGACCTCCCCTCCCTATATAAGGAGACCGGCACCGGAGGACTGGCCAAGGACTACTCCCAGATGAGCCGCACATGAATCGCCCGGAGTTTTCGGTCAACGTCCTGGGGTCAGGCTCCGCCAAGCCGAGCATTGCCCACCTCCCCTCCTCCTCGGTGGTCAATTCGAGGGGCAACCTCTTCATGATCGACTGTGGCGAGGGTGCGCAGCGCACGTTCCAGAAGATGCGGCTAAGATTCTCCCGCCTCAACCACATCTTCCTCACCCACCTGCACGGCGACCATGTGCTGGGGCTTCCCGGACTGGTCGGCACGCTTGCCCTATCGGGGATGGGGGGCTCCCTTACCATCCACACTTTTGAAGAGGGGCGGCGGGTGCTGGAGCCGATGATACGCTATTTCTGCGGGGAGACCCCGTTTGACGTCAGGTTCAACATCATATCCCCGAAGGGGGGCGAGACAATCTATGAAAACGCTGCCCTGACGGTGCGCACTATCGCACTGGACCACCGTGTCCCCACGGTGGGATACGTGTTTGAGGAGCGTCCCTCCCTGCCCCATATCGACAAGGCGGCGTGCGACTTCCACGGCGTGCCTTTGGCCATGATGCGGAGCATAAAGGAGGGGGCGGACTTCGTCAAGGAGGACGGCACAATAGTGCCTAACGCGCTTCTCACCCGCCCCTCGGCCCCCCCGCGCAGCTATGCCCACATCAGCGACACGGCCTACATGCCGGGGCTGGCCGAACAAATCCGGGACGTGGACCTGCTCTTTCACGAGACCACCTATCTCGAAGACCACGCCGACATGGCCGCTCCCCGAGGCCACTCCACGGCCCGACAAGCGGCCTTGGTGGCCCGTGAGGCCGGGGCCGGAGCCTTGCTTACTGGGCATTATTCCTCGCGATATACCGACGACAACCTTTTCGCCGAGGAGGCCAGGACCATTTTTCCTAACGTGATAGTCGGACACGAAGGCCTACGCGTGCCCATCGGCCCGCAATGACACGGGCATCAATTAAGCAGTTCAGGCCATCAAAGCAAGAGCGGCCGTCCTTTTCGGGGCGGCCGCTCTTGCTTTGATGCAGGCTTATCAGTCGGCAAGCTTATAGGTGGCGACACCAGTCGGGGTGGTGACGCGCACCAGGAGGAGTCCGGAGGGGACGGCCACAGTCGCGGAGCCGGATACCGCTGCCGATGCCACCTTGAGCCCTGCGGCCGTGTAGACGTCCACGTTGGAGCCTTCGGGTGCGCTCACCTGAAGGGCGCCTTCCGACAGGGCAACGGCCACTGCATCGGTTCCGACACATCCGACGGCGTTGTCGGCGTTGTAGGCCGAAGCATCCATGATGTCGGAGGCCACGATGGCGTTGGTCTCGCCGTCGATGAGGAGGACGACGACCTCAGTCTCGTCAAGGTGCATGATGGTCTGGGGGATTTCAAATTCCATCTCTACCTTGTTGGCCACGCCGCGCGTCCACGCACCCTCTATATCCTGTCCGAAGAAGGAGGGCCAGATGCCGCGGGCCACGTGGTCGTAGACCATCTTGGTGAAGGAGATCTTGGCCTGGCCAAACTCTCCGCCGGAGAGATAGGGGGCCATGTAGGGCACCAGGAAGTCGCCGTAGTTCATGGCGATGTAGTCCTCCGTACGGTTGTAGAAGCCGTTGGTCTGGTCATAGCCGCTGTTGTTGCCCTTCACATTGTTTTCGATCATCACGACTGCGGCGCGCAGGTCGAGGCTCTCGGCGTCATAGGCGTTGTAGGCGTCGAAGGCCACCTTCACCTTCTCGCCCCAAGGATTCTCCTCGGTGGCCTCGGTGGTGACGGAGTTGATCTTGACCTTGTTGTAGCTGCCGGCCTCCATCAGCTTCTCCACCTCGGCCTTGCGGTCGGGCATGAGGCCGCGTGTTGCGCGGTTGAACATCGCCTGAGGGTATGAAGTGGTGCCGTTGAGGTCGAGCACGTTCGAGAGATAGCTCTCCACGCCCTCCGACATCGGGTCGTAGTAGTTGATGAATCCGTGGATCGCGATGCCGATGACCTTCTCCAGGCCTTCGTCGTTACCGGGATAGGTGTCGTGGTAATAGCGCATGGAGGCCGAGCCGGAGGGACATGCCTGGCATCCGGTGGCGGTCACCTCCTCCACCACCACGTTGGCCCCGTAAAGCTCCGTGGGCACGCCGATGGCGCCGGTGAGCGTCGTGGCTGGTGCGTCGGCATAGTCGGGGGTGATGGATACGGTGTACTGCAGGGTCTCGGTGCTGGCGACTGCGATGGGCTCGAACTTCACGAGCTGGTAGATGAGCACGTTGCCGGTGTTGCCGAAAGGCTTCTTGTAGTACTGCTCGTATTTCTCGCCGCCGATCTCGAGGGTGGCGGTGAATCCGGGGCAGGTCACGGGGGCCTTGAGGCCGACATTGACCGAGACGGTGACATCATCCCCCTCCTTGGCCACCTTCGGGGTCTTGTTGTCAAGGGTGATGGCGTAGTTGCCGAGGGCTATGTTGGTGAAGCCGGTCATGCCGAGGTTTTCGCCTGTGCTGACGAAGGCGAGGCGCACCTTCTTGCCGCCGAAACCGTTGAGGGGGCACACGACCTCCTTGAGGGCCACGTCTGCCGTGCGGCTGCCGGAGACGGTCGACTCGAACACCGGGACCTCCGCGAAATCCTCACGGGCCGACCCGCCGTTTTCCGAGACGAGGATCTTGTAGGGGTTCTTGCCCTGTCCCCATGCGCCACGGTTGCAGTAGACGGCAGCGGTGAACGACAGCTCCACCTCGTCGGAGGGAATCTCGATCTCGGGCGTCACCAGCCACTGGTCGGCCTGGGCCGAGGGCTCGAAGTTGGTGCAGCTGAAGGGGATGCTCATGCTGCCGTAGTCGATGAGGATGTAGTAGGGCCCCGATCCGTCGGGGTTGAAGAATGTGGACATCACGGCGTCGGGCTTCGCGCCGTTGCCGTAGGTGAGCCAGTCGCCCGTGAGCTGGTCGCCGTGAAGGCCCATCTGCACGAAATCCTCGCTATAGAACTCTGGAGTGACGACGGCGGCGCCTGCGCCGAGCGTCATCATGGCCATGCAGGCCGATATGATGGTTGTTTTCATTTTCTCTTAACGGATGGTCTTAAGGATGGCTGTGCCCTCCGAGGTCGCCACCTTGATGATGGCCACTCCCTGGGGTATCTCGATCTCGTTGCGTCCCTCTGCCAGCTCGGCGCTTCTCAGCAGGGTGCCGTCGAGGGCGCACACTGTCAGGCTCCCCTTGCCGGCGATGTCGGCGACGGCCACATTGCCGCTGCGGTAGAGGGTGACACCCTCGCCCGAGGCATGAAGCCCCTCGATGCCGCTGAGCTCCTTGCCGAAGTCCTCGGCCTTGACCCAGTCGGAGGCCACTATCTCTCCCGAGGCGGGGTCGGTCATTATCACTACGATGCCCATCTTGGAGGTGTCGGTGACGTTGGCCGGGATGGGGAGCACGGCCACTTCGTCGCGGCGCGCGTCCTGCTGCCAGCCCCCTTCGAGGGGCTCTCCCGCGAAGGAGGGATAGATGGCGCGGGCCACGTCGTTATAGACCATCTCGCTGGCGGGGACCGTGGTGCCCGGACGATCGATGAAAGGCTCGAAGTATGGCAGTAGCTCCTCGCCCAGCTCGCCCGTCACGTCGCTTGCGGTGAAGTCGTGCAGATTGTTGGTCTGGGCCCACTGCGACCCTGTGCCCTTCACGCCGTTCTCCATCACGATCACTGCGGCGTTCAGGGCCATGTCGTCGGCAGAGAAGGAGATGCGCGGGTGATAGTTGACGTAGATATTCCTCTCCGTCTCGTCCACCTCCACGCGGGAGATGTACAGGTCGGCGAACGACTTGCGCTGCATCAGCCCTGCGATGTCCACCGTCAGGGGATGGGCGGCTATGGCGCGGTTGGCCATGATGGTCGGGTATCCGAACCCTGCCATCAGTTTCGAGGCCGCCAACTGCCAGGGCACTGAGTAGGCCTCCACATCCATGGGGTCACCGTAGTGCACGGCCACCGGAATGAACTTCCCTCCGGCGGCGCCGTCGTAGACATCTTCATAATAGCCCATCATGGCGGTGCCGTACGGACACCATCCGCACCATGTGCCTGTCCCCTCCTCGCTCACGACGTTGGAGGGGTATGTGCGCGGGGCCTTTACCAGGACGCCGGAGACCACCGTCTCGGGGAAACCGGGGACGTTGGGGCGCATGCGCACGGTGTAGCCCGTCTGCGAGGCACCCTTGAAGTCGATGTCGTCAAACCGGGGAGAGATGGTGGTGAACATTCCCGAGGTCAGGTTGCCAGCATACTCGAACGTGTCCTCGTATCCGTTGTCACACTCCAGGATCGCTGTCAGGCCCCCAACCTTGGAGGTGGTGGCCACCTTCATCTTGAAGGAGAACGTAGGGTCGTCGGCGTCGATGATGCGCTGCTCCAGGCTCGCGGGATTCTCCACATTGATGTAATAGGGGCCCATGCTTATGTCGGCAAAGCCGGCAATGCCGGTGACGTTGCCTGCGCTGACGAAGGCGAGGCGCACTTTTTCGCCTGCGTGCCCCTTCACCACGATCCTGCGTGTCGCGGAGGCCACGGACGACATCTGGCCCGACAGAGTGGTGGAAAGAAGCGTCTCGGTGAAGTCCTCCTTGCTGTCGCCTCCTGCGGACAGGAGCACCTTGTAGCTGCTCTTGCTGGAGGTGCCGCTCACATATACGGTGAAGGCAAGAAGCTCCTCCTCCCTCTCGATTTCAAACTCCGGGGTGATGAGCCACTGGTCGCCCGCCTGCCCGTCTTTGAACTGTGTCGGGGTGAAGGGCACGAAATTGCCGTTGAGCTCCAGTAGAATGAAGGGGTTCTCGGCGGAATAGTCTTTGAAAAGGTAGTCGTATGAGCCGGTAGGCACGCCGTCCACACCGTAGGTGGTCCAGGTATCGGGCACCGACATATAGTCGTTGAAATCCACCGAAAAGGAATCCGGCGTCACGACCAGTGCCTGCGCGGTGAGTCCCATCGCCAGGCCGAAGGCCGTCAGCAGTAGAGGTTGTTTCATGTGTCGTTTGCTATATGTTTGGTTTTTAGACCGCAATATTAACAAAAAATTCTCATATCCACAACACTCCACGCCGATTTCTCCATCTTTTCAGGGGCGTTTCACGCAGTCCGCGCCTTAATGAGTGCTCCCCGGCCCCCTTCCGGAGCCGGGGAGCACCCGTCATTTCACCCTGATGCTTGCACCGGCGGAATGGGCCGCAAGCTCGGGAGCGTATTGCGACTGTATCGTGGCTGGGCCGACAGCATACTCTCCGGCGTGGCTGACACGGCAGTCGTAGGAGAAGACGTGCGTGCCCTTTGGCAGGCGGTCGAAGAAGAGGTTGCTTGAGGCGTTGCGCGTCTCCACGTAGCACCATACCCCGTCAGTCACACGGTATCCCGACAATGCCCGGTCGGGCTCCAGGCAGGAGGGGCGCGGGTCGGTGAGGGCTACGTATTCCATGTCGCGGTCGCAGGTAACGGTGAGTGTCACCCGTACGCGGTCGCCGACTGCAAGTCCCTCCAGAGTCGCGCCGACGTTGCGCCCGTCCTCGTCTTCGATGCGCACGAGCGACTTTGCGACACTCAGGGCCGAAGTATTCTCTGCCTTGACATCGGCGGCGGGAGCGACGTATTGGCGCACCACCCCGCCCCATGCCGGGCCTGCGCCACTGCGGGTCACCGTGAGGGTCTTGCCCGACGCTTTGCTGCTGTCGAGGGTGACGGTGAAGGCTCCGGTCAGCGTCTCGGCTTCGGCGATCTCAACTTTCTTGCCTCCGACCTTGATCTCTGGTGCGGCTGTGGCCTCGGTCCATTTGGTGCCACTGCTGAGGATGGCGTTGATGACCTCGGAGGTGTAGCTGTTGGTGCTCCAGTCCTGGGTCTGGCGCTGAAGCACGAGCCACTGGCGAAGCAGATCCACTTCCTCGGCCGATGGGGAGATCAAGGTATAGGCTTCCAGGGCCTGGGCAGTCGTGATGAGGGGAGGCCAGCCGCTCCAGGCGTTGGAGAGGCGGTCAAACCACATCCCCTTCTCCGGAGCTTTGAGCGCTATCTCGCCCAACGAGCGGAGCAACGTCCCGGCCAATTCCTTCTTGCCTTCGCGATAGAGCACGGTGGCTGCGGTGGCTTTCTCGTAGATGCCAAGGTCGCGCCAGCTATCGGCCAGCTGTGAGAATCCGTAGCTGCGCCAGTCGTTGAATCCTGCGGGGGTGGCTATGCCAGGATCTTTTTCCTCCAGCATCTGGCGGATATAGATCCAGTTGAGGAACTCATTGAGCGAAAATCCCTTCTTGCCATACTTGCGCCAGGCCTTCATGATGTCCACCTCGCAGTATTCGACACCATTCCGGATCATCTCCCGGGTCTTGCCGTCGGCATCGGGGAGATAGCCGTATGTGTCGAGCATGGCCATCTTCAGCAGGGTCATGCCCGTGATCCATCGGCTACCCTCCATGCCGGGACACCAGCTCCAGCTGCCGTCGGCGTTCTGGAGCGTGGAGAGGCGGTCGAGTTGCCCGTCGATGGTCTTGGCGGCATTTGCATCGTCGAGAAGTGTGCCAAGGCGGTGCATCCGTGCTGTCTCTCCTCGGGCATCGTCGAGCCAGGGTGTGGCGGGGAGTGGCACGCTCTTGAGGCCCTGGTTTTTCTCAAGGGCAGAATCCAGCACCTTGTCCCCCTCCTCGGCGCTTCCAAGCATTCTTTGCAGACCCTCGGCGAGATGGGGATAGGACTTCAGAAGGCCCGTGGCCATGGCGTCGGCAAAGAGTTTTCTACCAATGGAAAGGACATTGTCGGAGTCCGTATCCATCAGGTCCGGAAGGGCCGTCAGGCACGTCCACACGGGATTGTCGCAGTAAGTGAGCGTCACCTGCGACTTACCGGGATACGACGGGAGCTTCACCTCCATGTCCGTCTGTCCGGGTGCGAGCCAGAACGGGGTGGACTCTATGACGGGGAGTGTGGCGGGAAGGACTTCGAGCCAAGTCTCCTCGCCGTCGGAGTGCTTGTCGCTAAGGGCATATGCGCGCACGGCGAGCTGCATCACGTCTTGCGGCACGTCTATCGCCAGGGTGACGACCCTGGATCCGGAGGGGGCGAGCTTCGACCCTTTCTCCTTCTTTCGCGCCACCACCTTGCCTTCTGGTGTCACCACTTCTATGAGGGCGCCGACGGAGAGGTCGGTGTCGGAATTGTTGAAGACTGTTGCCGTCACTGTAGCCTGGTCGCCTGTGCGCAGATAGCGCGGGCAGTGGGAGCGCACCATCACCGGTTTGGTGGCGGTGGTCTCAAGCACGAGTGTCGCGGTCTTCATCTCGGGCGTATATCCGAGTAGCTGAAGCTGCCAAGTGGTGTTGAAGTTTGGCACGTCCACGTCGAGATGGAGCACGCCGTCTTCGCCGCTAACCAAGTCGGGGCTGAAGAAGGCCACGGGGAGCTCGGAGGGACGCAGCTCCACGTCGGGGGTCTCCTCCCCGGCGCCTCCGGCTTCCGCAGCACTGTCAGCCGACACGGCCTCCTCGGCCTCGACTTTGGCCGAAGCGTATGTGGTGCCAGTGCCGCGCACTTTCATCTGCTTCATCTCGCGGAGACCGTTGGCCATCGGCGCGGGTGCTTCATCAGCAGTCTCCACGCTGTAGAACACGGCGTCGTCTGAGGAGCGAACAGACATCAGCGGCATCACTTCTTCATAGACCCTCCGCAGACCTCCAAACCCTTTATCCCATGTCTGGAAATCAGGGGTGAGCACTCGGGTCCACTTGCTATATTTTCGTGACGGGAAGATCTTGGAGAAGTAGACAGGAGAATAGCTTTCGGAGTATCGCACCCCTCCGCCGACATTTCCATATCCTGTCACTCCGGTGTAGAAGTGCCAATAGAAGGGCCTCAGGGCATTTAGGGCCGCATCAGTCATCACCGCCATCACCGGGATGCTCGCCGGCCTCTCTCCGAAGGTTATGTCAAACGACCAATTTTCGCGGCTGTTCGCCTGCACGGAGGTGCGGAAACTCTTGGTCTTGATCTGCACCTTATCCATTTCTCGTTTGGGCTTAATGTTGACGCTGCCAACATTGCACTTGAAGTCGTGCATCGCCATAACAGACACTCTGGTGAGGAACTGGCCGGGATTGAGACGTAGCTTTAGATGGTGGTTCTCTCCATCGAGTTTCACCCACTGCTGGGCGTGTTCTCCCTGTCCATAGAGAGTCTCCACAAGTAGCCAGTCCTGTGAATTGCAGCTTCCTATCGTCACGTCCGCCTCATCGGCACCGTCCGCAACAACAATTGTCGTCTCTGGCAGCCAAAGCATCTCGGTGGAGGGGGCGGTTGTGTCAGTGCTGCGCCAGAAGATGGTGTTGGCTTCGACCGGCTTGTCGCGGTTCGCGTCGCCGTCAGGGAACGAAAACTCCAGCTTGTAGGATCCGGAAGGTAGCGTTGCGGTGTCCAGTGTTAGGGTCGGGGAAGTGAAGGTGAGGTCGCGGGGTTCGGCCCCTTCTATCCCTACCGGGATTATGCGGGCATTGAGCGCGGTCTGCACAGGCACCCCTGCATTGTCCATGACAGGCACATGCAGTTTCACCTCTTCGTCAGTCACCTCAACCTTGTCGGGGATCGACGGCTGGATCACCATCGTCTTCGAGAATCCGAACACATACGGCTCTGCACTGCGCGTTTCCCCTGCCTGGTCGGTGACATCCACTGTCACACGGAAGGTGCTTTCTTCATATGGCGAGCCTTTGAGCAGTGACGGGTCAAAGGGTATGACAAACTGTCCCTGGGCATCGGTCTGCAAGGTGGTGGAGCAGGAGCCATAGACCTTGCGTATCCACCACGGCGCCCACAGAGACCAAGTATTGACGTTCACCTGCACATTGGCCATCGCCACAGGCATCCCGCTATAAGTCATGGCCTTTCCCTTGAGCAATAGAGTGCCGTCGGGATTGACATCCTCGGCAGCGGGAGCATTGATGACGACACGGAAAGTCGGCAGCTTGTACTCCTCCACCCTGATCATCGAGTTTCCGAGTTGACCTTCCTTGTTGCCACCCTGTCCATTATCGACGACAACGGAAGTAGCCACAAGACGCCACATCCCCAGCAGTCGCCCTTCGGGAATGAGGAACTCTCCACTTACCCGCCCGAAACGGTCGCTTTTGAGGGTGACAGTATCCACCTCCTCGTTATTGGCATCCCGGAGCGAAATCTTCACGTCTGCGCTCTCTATGGGATGCAACTCTCTGCCGACACCTCCGTAGGCCACGGCAGCCACCCCAATCTTGTCTCCGGGTCGCACGATGCTGCGGTCCGGAAATATGTTGACTCTGGTGACTTGCTCCGGGGCGTAATTGGTCTTAACGGATAGCATGAGGGTAGACTCGGTATAGTCCTCGCCGTGGCTGACATTGACCAACGTAGCCTCGGCAGGCACTATCATGCGCCCGTTCTCGTCAGTCACACCTGTACACAACTCCACGAGCCCGTCATTGCTTGACAGTCTGTAATCGCGCTTAAATGCCTTGACATTCGCACCTGCCACTGGAGCTCCATTGGAGGCGCTCACCACATAGAGTGCCTGCTCCTCCCCGCTCCCCCATTGAGCGGTGACACATGCGAGGTCGGTGACTCTCATGGCGGTCACCATCTTCCTGTGCTTCATTTCATTGGAAACGCCCGCACGGGTGCCGTCGGATGAAGGAAGCAGCACATACCTCCCTACTGGAACACCATCCATCGACTTGGAGAAAGTGATTCTATAAGGCAGTTCGCGCTCAAAGCTGAAATCCAGCATCTCCACAATGCTTCCCTTCGAAACGACATCGTTGGTATTGACTGAGACGCTACCCTGCGCCGGCATCCTGAACAGCACAAATTTACCTTGGGACACATTGGCGGCATTGACCGTGACCTGAAAATCCTGGTCTGGAAGGATGACTCCCGGAAGCGTCACGTCGAGGTCGGGATCGGTAAGGTCGTTGATCATGTTTTTGACCTGGCCTGCTGCCGGAGACTTAGGCCATTTGGCCAATGCCAGCTGAGCCTCTCCATAGAGCTGTTTCGTCTTTTCGGGCACCGCATTGACCGCATCATCCTTGCTCGGGAATGCTGGAGCACCGTCCGATTTTGACTCCAAGAAGTCAACAACGTATTCCGTAGTGTAGCTCGCTGCGTTGTTTAGCTCGGGGAGGAGATAAAGCGAAAATTCACTATCGGCTTTCAGATGGTCGTACCATCCCTGGATGAAGGCTTCCTTTTTCGACTGGGGCAAAAGATTCTTCAACGTGGTTATGGCCTCTATAAGCGGGTAACCGCTCAGCCGCGTGTCCTGCTCTGTGCCGAGCCATTCACGGGCCACATCATTCTGCAGGCTTCGCACCTCCGCCGACGGGCTGAGGGGCTTCCCACCTTCACCCCGGATGGTTTCAGAGGACTCCTTCTCCTTCGGAAAGAAGGGTATGACATTATCGGCCACAGGCTCTTCCTGCGGCTCATCCATTGCCACGGCGCTGAGGATATCGACGATGCGCTTGGCCGCAAAGTCGCGCAGAGTCCACGCTTTCTTCTCTGCCGCTGTGGGCGTGCCTCCGAAAGTGACGGCGTCGCCGAGCGTCGAGAGGGGCGCCGTGTCGTCTTTCAGGGTTGCCCACGCCTCGCGGCACAGGGAGGCCACCTTGAGGCGGTATTGGTTGCCACTCCACATCTGACAACTCTCCGGCCACACGGTGTCCACACTTACCCGCCTGTCATACTGCCAAGGCTCCTGGCTGTATGTCTCTGCATAGATCGTGGCGTTGACAAGTTTTACAAGCGCCTGATATCTCGGTGTCAGGTTGGCCATGACCGAATCGGCGAGGGCCACTTGCATGTCGGCGGGGTTGGCATTGCGTTGCGCCATCGCCACGTCAGTCTGGAGCAAGGCCGTGAGGGCGTTCGCCTCCTGCCCCGAGGCGAGGGCTTTCTGCAGCTCGGCGCGGGCGTTCCTCTCCACCGTCTCGGGGAAGGCGAAGTCGGGGGTCTTGAAACTGTTTCTCATTTTTGCCTGGTTCTTTTTGGCAGCTTTCTGGGTCTTAGCAACCTTGCTGGCCTCTGCAGCCTCGGCCGTCGACGAGGACAGGGCCACCCCGAAAAGCACAGCGGTGACAGCCATCGAGATGACTGCCACCGCTTTCAGGAAGTATCGTTTCATTATTTCTTCTTTTTCTTGTGGGAACGTTTTGCCTCGCCATCCTTCTGACATCCCTTCTTCTGGCACATCTCCTCCATCTTGCGTCTGAACTGCATTTCTGCGTCCTTTAGCTTGAAACGCTGCTGGGGGGTGAGGAACTTGGCGTAGATCTCGTCATATTTCTTCTCCAGCGCCGCCGACTTTGCCTTGGTCTCGACCAGGACCGCGTTGACGCGCTCGTAGTCGGCATCCGTGGGATTGGGTATCTCCTTGAGACGGCGGTTGGCCTCGCCGACCTGGCGGAACAATGCATCCTCCTCAGCCATCTGGCGCGAATAGGCTTCGGTGAAGGCCGCTCTCTGGTCGTCGCGCAGGCCGATTTCCTGCGCCACAAACCTGAGCTTGAAATCCTGGATCTCCTTTTTCATCTCAGGCTTGTTCTTGGGTGCGCCATTGGGGTCGGCCCAGGCGCATCCCAAGCCGATGAGGCACATTATCAGGAGGGTAAGAAATTTTCTCATAAAGGTGATGATGTGATGTCTTGAGGTCAATGATGGGAGGGTCTTCGGCGGGGCTTCGGCCTCGCTGAAGTCAGTTTGCCGCAAGTGTGGCAAACTTGGGGTCTATCTCATAGCCGAAGTCGCTTGCAAACTCGTCTATGCTGTCATACTGCAGGCTGAGCTCGTCCATAAGGTCGGCGTCAGTCGTCTGGTCGGAGGTCTCCAGATAGTAGTCGTAACCCGGTGTCTCTGCCATCGCCAACGCCGCATTCGCAGGCATCTGCTCCAGGCTTATCTCGGGGACGGACGACATCGTGTGGAAGACCTTCATCATGCACCATATGCCGGCAAACATGGCCGCCAGGTACACGTAAGGGCGTATCTTCTGCCAGGTGCTCATCTGCGGAGCCTTGCGCTCCACGGGATACTCCGGCAGCTTCGAGGCCACCTCAGCGCGGAAGGCCTCGAAGTATCCCTCAGGCACCTCGAACCCTGTCTGGCGCCCGTATCTCTGGAATATCTTCTCTTCTTCGCGCATATCAGTCTTGTTTTTGCCTATTTGACAGCACCGCGCCGCAAAGGTTTAATCATATCATCACCTTTGTGCCCTCTCCGGCCGATACGACGATGAGGGGTGTGCGGCGGGGCAGCCTCACGCTCTCTCCGGCCCCGAGCCGGGCAATCGTGCGACCCTGCATGTCCATCACCACGGCGGCTTCCACGGCAGTCAGCAAATCCCCCTGCAGGCTCCACCCTGCGCCACTCTCCACGCCGGCGATCCCGGCCCCTTCGCCGCTGACCGTGAACGTCACGACGCCCTCCTCAGGCTCGGCGATCGAGCTGAGCTCGAAACCGACGGGCTGCTTGCTCCAGCTTCTGAAGGAGGGGGACGTGTCGGCCCCGAACGCGGTGATACCCTTCACGCCGGGGAACGTGTCGCCGTGACGGCTTGCGCCGTTCTGCGTGCCGTCGGCCTCGACGATGTCCACGCGCTGGTGAGACACTACGTTGTTGACCTCGTTGTCGTACCACACCTTCTCGTTGTAGTCCACGTGCCATACCAGCATCCCGTGGCCCGGGAGCCACTTGTCGGCCCCGGTACGCTTGCGGCTTTCGAGCAGGAAATACTCGTTGGGGCGGTCTGTCATCACCATATAGGCGTGGTTGGAGTCCTGGATCGGGTCGAGTCGCATCTCGCCGGCTCTCAGGAGCTCCGGCTCAAGCCATCCGAGCGAGAAACGCTCGTAGGCCGAGTAGTAGGGGGGCGTGCGCCCTTCGTTGTTGTAGGGGCCGAAGTCGAGGGTGCTCCACTCCCCGGGGGTGAAGGCGTTGTTGTAGACGGTGGTGTAGAGGTCGGGGAGCCCCAGGACGTGGCTGAACTCGTGCACGAATGTGCCTATGCCGTCGGGACGCTCCTCGTCGTTGTAGATGACCGTCTCGTTGGTGCAGGCATACTGCCCGAGCAAGACGCCGTCGTATTCGAAGACCTCACCAGGACGAAGGTCCTGAAGAATGGCCGAGTGGGGCCACACGCTTCCCATGGGGCCATACGTGGCCTCACCCTTGTCGGCATAGAAGATGAAGACGTTGTCAATGTAGCCGTCGCCATCGAGGTCGTAGTCGCTGAAGTCGATCTCGTCGTCGAGTATCCGGCAGGCGTCCACAGCCATCTGCTCGGGATGCAGGTCGTTGCCCCACCGGTCGTTGGCTCCGTAGTAGCTGCGGTTTTTGGGCAGGAGCACGGGGCCGTAGACATCAAACTCGGGCTTGAACTGCCCCATGGAGTTCTCCACGAAGAAGTCGCGCGCCGAGCCTGTTGCGCCGTAGTCGGAGAAACCCTCTTCGTTGAGCATTCGCCGGAAGTAGTCGCGGGGCGAGGGATGGTTGAAAGGCACGTCCTGGTATTCGACGAGTATCACCAGGGCGCGGGGCTCCCCCTGCGTGGGGAAGGGGGTATAGCAAAGCCCGGGGTTGAACCCCTCGGGGAGCCAGTCGGGATACGCGGGATAGCCTGCGCCCCCGGTCCCGGCAGAGGCTGCGCGACGAGCGGAGCCACGCAGCGAGTACGTTGCGGGAGCCTGGGCATATGACCCTTCGACGAGCCAGCCATCCTCATCCATGATCAGGGAGCGTCCCCGCTCGTCGGTTATGGTCTTGTGGCGCTCGTCGCCCGATACGGATATCATCACCACGCTGCCGTCCGGCTGTGTGTGAGGGCGCAGCCCCGGACGCGCCGGGACTGCGAAGGAGGCCAGGGCGCTGGCTGTCAACGCCCCCAAGATGTATGTTCGTTTCATTGATGTCTGTTACTATGTCTTTCGTTAACGCCTCCTCACCACTCGAAGGCCACGTTGACGCCGAGCATGTTGAGGGCCCGGTTGCCGCCGTAGTTGTACCAGTAGTTGGCGGTGAGAAGCTGGTATGTCACGCCCAGGTCGAACGCCTGCTTGCCGGGCCGCTGGGGATCCAGGGGCACACGCACGCCGATCGTCGGGCGCAGATAGAAGTATTGTTGGTTGGTCAGGTACCCCTGCGAGATGCGCAGGTAGTCGCTGCCGATCAGGAACGAGCATCCGAGGCGCACGTCGAGGAAGAATCCTGCCGAGGCCTGGTTGCCTACGGTGAAGCGGAAATCGCTGTATAGCGGTATCATGACTCCGGTCGTGGTGCTCGAGTGCAGGTCGGAGTTGTTCCACCCCTGGCCCCAGCCGTCGTCGGTGTGGGAGAAGAGGAGGTCCACTCCGAGGCCGGCGCCCATGAAAAACCAGTTGGAGTAGGTGAATCCCTGGGTTGTGGAGACGCCCACCAAGTCGGCGTTAAGGCTTCCGAGACCCTTGACGTACGTGGCGTCCACGAATCCCTTGTAGCGTGTGGAGCCGGAGAGGGCCGGGCGGATGGTCTGCATCAGTTGGTTTGCCATGTCGTAGTATTGCGCTGAGGCGGTGGATGCGCCTCCGGCGATCAGGAGGGCTCCGATGGCTGCTATTCGGGTTGAGGGAGTCATGTCGTTGCGATTTATTAATGTGTGTTTTTGTAGTTTAAACCACGTGCTCCCCCCGATGGTTCATGCTCCCCGCTCTCGGCCCCTCTCAGTCATCCGCTCTCGGGCCTCTCAGTCATTCGCTTTAGATCCCGCTCAATCCTCTTCGAGGGCGGAGATGTATTCCGTGATTTTCTTCACGGCGTGATGGTAGGAGGCCTTGAGGGCGCCGACCGATGTGCCTAGTATTTCGGATATGTCCTCGTATTTCATCTCGTCGAAATACTTCATGTTGAAGACCAGGCGTTGCTTTTCGGGGAGCGTGGCGATGGCCTTCTGAAGCTCGAGGGTGAGGGCGTCGCCGTCGAAGTGTGGGTCGGCCTCGATGTTGTTGAGCAGGAATTCGTCCGTGTCGTCGGCAGTCAACTGCAGGCGTTGCCGCTCCTTGTTGAGGAAATTGATGCTTTCGTTGACGGCTATCTTGTAGAGCCAGGTCGAGAGCTTTGCCTCTCCGCGGAAGTTGGGCAGGTTGTTCCAGGCCTTGATGAAGGCGTTCTGGAGCAGGTCGTTGGCGTCGTCATGGCTGACCACCATCTTGCGTATCTGCCAATACATCCCCTCGCCGTAGGTGCGCATGAGCGTGTCAAACGCCTGGGACGCCGTCTTGGGATCCTGTAGCTGCTTAACCAGCTCTGCCTCGTCTATGGGGGGGTGGTATGTCATCTTATCCTTGGGACGGTTGGGAGTGTTGCCCAATCCGCAACACAAAGTTAGTAATTTTAAACTTCATACGCAAATTTACATCATTAAAAACTCCAAAAATCGGCTTTTATTTTACGCCGGACGGCGCACTCATCCTTGCGGGAGTGCGCCGTCCGGCGTAAAATATGCAGGTTGCAGGTCCTCTCCGCGGGGTCAGTCCACGCCGCGGTTCTCCTCGTTGAAGATTTGGCGCAGG
>CAZHCM010000037.1:0-15153 GCA_964531005.1 uncultured Sangeribacter sp.
AGCCGCCTTGCTGACGGGGCTGGTAGCCGCCCTGCTGGGCGGGGCGCTGCTGGAATTCGCCCTGCTGACGGGTCTGGTAGCCACCCTGCTGACGGGGCTGGTAACCGCCTTGCTGGCGAGGCTGGTACCCTCCCTGCTGACGAGGCTGGTAGCCGCCCTGCTGACGAGGCTGGTAGCCGCCCTGCTGACGGGGCTGGTAGCCACCCTGCTGACGGGGCTGGTAGCCACCCTGCTGACGAGGCTGGTAGCCGCCCTGCTGACGAGGCTGGTATCCACCCTGCTGGCGAGGCTGGTAGCCACCCTGGCGGGGCTGGTAGCCGCCTTGCTCCACCTGGGGCGTATCGGCAGAAGCCGATCCCTCGGCGGGGGCTGTGGCGTCACCCTCGACGGGACGCGAATAGGAGGAGCGGTAGGCCGGGTTGCGGTCATAGGAGCTGCCGCCATAGCTCGAAGGGCGGCTGTAGCTGCTCGGACGCTGGGTATAAGACGGGCGATCGGCGCCGTAGGCGCGCTGATAGTTGGTCTCGGCGCTTTCGGGGGACGCCGACGACACCTGCGCCCCTACGCGGGGACGCTTCGGTTTCTTTTCAGGTTGCTGTTCCATAACTCTGTGTCAAGTTTTTCATGTGTCTGTCGGAAGTCACATGGTCTTTGTGTGGAGGGGGCGGGGCATCTCTGCCCTGCTTTGCTCCCGTTCTAAACTGGGGTTAAGGTAAGTACTGTGATTAAAATTTTTCTCTCTGCTTTAATTACAATGTAGGTGCTCTCAAATATTGGCTTATTTCGATTATTACACTGTCATTAATGTCCTGAAGCGGGTCTCGGCCCGCTTCAGGTGCAAAATTAGCCAAAAAAAACGAGACCGCCAAGCATTATGCCGACAAAGACGACCGTTTTTCCTCCGACGCCCGGTAGAAGCGGCTTGGAAGAAGGTGGATGACGTGGCTTAGAAGAAGGTGTAGGAGAGCTTGAAGCAGGCGGTCGGATAGACGGGAAGGCCGCGCATCAGCTTGAGATAGTCACCCACCTTGCCACGCACGTCGACCAGGTCGGTCAGGTCGACCCCTTCGTGGGTCACCACCTTCGGGGCTCCGCCCCAGAACTGCGCGCCGAGGTCGAACCCTATCTTCCAGCGGCCATCGTGAGAGACAGCGCCGTCATAGCCTATTCCGACATAGGGGCGCACGGCATCCACGATGGCGCGTGCGCTCACCGTGCCGTCCTTGTCAGGCTCCATTATATAGGGTGTGCCGTCCTTGAAGTCGCCGATATGTATGCCGAGGCGGCCGGCCCGCATCATCTTGCGCTGCAGCTTCTGGGCCACCTCAGGATCGAGATAGGTGTTGTCGTCGCCCAGGAAGGGGAAGAAGTCGGCCAGCTTGAAATCGTAGATGTCCTTGTCCTTGACTTTCTCGTACATAGAGTTGTAGATGCCGACGCAGAGCAGTGTGGGCATCTCGGACATGGCGTTGATGGTGCGCCCCACGGTCTTGCCCCCGGCAAAGAAGCCTGCCGTCACTCTCCACCCCTTTCCCTTGAAAGGATAGATGTCGGCCATGAAATGGAAGGTGGTCAGCGTTGGCTTGGAATTCATCTTAATCCTCTCGTCCATGGTGTAGCCGGTGAAGTCGTGCATCATCTCCTGGATGGAGGAGAAGTTGCCGCTCGACACAGGGCCGGAGCCCTGGTCCACGTATGAGTTCAGGTCAAAGTTCATGCCGATGTTGAACCGTGGCACCCAGTCGATGCCGGCGCGCACCCGCACCCAAGAGGTGACGGGGGTGCCTACTTCCAGGCCGAGGCCTGTGGTGCCTACGTTGAGGCCCAGCTCCAGTCGGTTGAAGATTCCCGCGCTGTCGCGCAGATTTATTCTGCCCTCCGCACTCATAGAGGCGGGAAGGGCCAGGAGGCATCCGGTCATCAGGACGCCCAGGCAGGAGGCAAAGCGTTTCAGTAAGGATCTTTTCATGTCTTATATAAGATGTGTATGTGCGCACACGCGCTTTGGCGGCAAAGGTAGCAATAATTTCTTACATCTGAAAACATTCCTTAGCACTTTGCGTCATTTTTAGGGTGGCAGACACGCCATTTCTTACCGATTTTTCACTCCATAGCCCGATGGGGAGTCGTTTTTAAGATATGTTCAGACGTCACTAAACCAAAAGCCAAGAAAGAATGTTGTGATTTTAGCGAAATTTTTTTGCTCGAAAAGTGTAAAGTTTTCTAAAAGATTATTAACTTTGCCACTTGAAACAGATGATAAGACCCCATAGCTCTCCCTGCCGTCGTCCGAAAGGAGGCTCGACAGGGTCTCTTCCGGCGGATGCGACCCTCTGCCGCCACGCCTTCGGAAGGCTATGCAACTAATTGTCTGTCAGTGTTTGACATAAATATACATATTAATACTTTCATAAACCCACACACGAGATGAAAAGAAAGCTACTCAATGGTGTGATGCTCTTCGCCGCTCTTGCAGGCGTAGGCACACTCTCATCGTGTAAAGACTATGACTCGATCGAGCTCTCACAGCAGCAGACGAATCAGAAGTTTGACGAGAAACTCGTCGCCCTCCAGCAGCAGCTCGATCTCCTCGAGACTGCACACAAGGACTTCGAGGAGGCCGTCGGCCTTCGCTTCGACGCCCTGAAATTGGAGCTGGACGGCAAGTTCAGCGAACTTGAGAACAAGCTGGCAGGCAAGGTTGACAAGTCCGTCTTCGACAACAAGATGACTTCCATCGACGCAGCCATCGAGGATCTCAAGAAGAAAATCGCCGAGATCAAGGAATGCGGATGCGGCGGACAGGGCGGCGACGGCTGCACCTGCGGCATCACGGAGCAGAAGGTGAGAGATTGGGCCAAGGAAGAGGCTCAGTTGCTCATCAACGGCATCGACTTCGACAAGGAGATCGCCGATGCGCTCGCCAACAAGGACAGCCAGTTCTACCAGGACCTGGTCAACATCATCAACCAGACCATCAACGGCGCAGTCACCGACATCAGCGGTCTTGAGAGCCGCCTGACCAGCCTCGAAGACAAGGTGCGCGACATGCGCAACACCCTCATCGCCCTGGACAACCGCATCACGGCCCTGGAGCAGAAGAAGGGCATAACCCGCGAGGAGGCCGTACAGATCGCACAGCAGGAGGCCGAGAAGATCGTTGACGCAAAGATGGTGGCCATCTACACCGAGCTGACCACTATCCAGACCTCGCTCACCCAGATGCAGACCACCCTCGACGGGCAGGCCGCCGACATCAACAACCTCACCAACAAGATCACCAACATCAACGCCCAGATCAGCGTCATCACCAACAACCTTGAGAACTTCTCCAACCGCCTGACCCAGGCCGAGAAGGACGCCGTGGCCGCCCTAACGCAGGCCGCCGACAACAAGGCTGCCATCGACCTGATCAACACCGTATGGGTGCCTGTCATCGAGAACCTGGAGACCAGCGTAGGCGACCTCAAGGTCGACATGTCGGACGTGAAGCTCAGCCTCGCCGAGATCCGCACAGACATCACCGACCTCAAGCTCAAATATGACGACCTGAACGACGAGCTCGTCAAGCAGATCAACGGCGTATACGACTACGTCAACGGCGAGCTTACGACCCTCAACAAGAACGTCGGCGACCTCACCGTAAAGATCGACGACGTGGATGGCAAGGTAGACAACATCTCCGGCCAGCTCTCCAACCTCACCGAGGACATGGACAAGCTGAAGACCGGCGTTGACGAAATCAACGGTTCCATCCTCGGTCTCAACCAGGAAATCGCCGACATCAAGGATGCTCTCACCGGTCTCGCATCCACTTCTGCCCTGGAGGCCCTGACCAAGAGAGTGGCCGCCAACGAGGACGCCATCAAGCTGCTTCAGGAGGATGTCAACAGGCTTCTCGGCCTTGAGGATCGCCTCAACTCCCTGATCACAGGCGTACAGGTGCAGGGCGTGTTCAACCCCGTATTCGGCTCCTTCTCGCTGCCCATCGGTGTGCAGAGCAACCTGCTCGTCAACTACTTCGGTCGTTATGACGGCGTGAGCGACCTTACTTTCCCGTCGACCAGCTCCACACGTTCGCACAACGGCACGCCTATGCTGACAGACGAGGAATACCAGGCTATTCTCGACGCAGGCTTCTCAGAGGCCAACGCATTCACCGTGCACAACGGCGACTATCTGACCGATGGCAAGCTCGGCAAGATCTTCCTGACCATCAACCCCAATAACATCAACTTCACCGGCGGCCTGCTGAGCCTGGAGAAATCCAACGGCGAGGCTGCCAAGATCAAGGTGGAGAACGTGACACGCAGCAGCGAGGTTCTCACGTTCGGCACGTCCCGCGCAGAGAACGGCTTCTACCAGGCCGACGTGGTCTTCAACAAGGCTGCAATGGGCTCCTCTATCAGCTCCATCAAGCTTGAAGTGGTAGACGGTCTGGGCACCGCTGTCAAGGACGCCATCAAGAACCACACCAAGAGCGATGTCTTCGCAATGATGAAGAAGGTCTATGACCAGCTGACCATCAATCTTCCCGCATACGGCCTCAAGGCAGGATGGAGCGTCGGCGGCAAGGACTACGCCACCTTCTCGAAGTATGAGATCGCTGCCGTGACCTTCACTCCGCTCAGCTACACCACTCTGGAAAATGAGACTATCGACAAGGGGCTGCCCACACACTCCCCCCTCAACGATGTGCTGCTCGACATCAACAAGAACTCCTATCACTTCAATCTCGACATCAAGATCAAGGTCGACACCTCCAACATCAATCCTGAGTTTAACCTCAAGGACGTGGAGTTTGACTACGACGAGATGGCCGACCGCCTCTATCTGGACATCAGCGGCAAGACGCTGCACACCACTGACGGCGATATCACCTTCGGCCCCAACTCCTATCTCTATCTGGACGAGGCCGGTGTGAAGAACTTCATGTCGGAGATTGAGAAGCAGCTCAACACCAAGGCCCTGCCTGAGTGGGACAACCAGCTGAAGACCGAGTTCCACAAGGCTCTGAACGATCTGGCCGACCAGGTGAACGCAGCTGTCGAGAAGGGCATGGCCGACCTCAACAAGCAGATCAACGACAAGATCGACGACATCATCGACGACATCCAGGGCAAGGTCAACGACAAGGCCGGCAAGGTGATCCGCAAGTTCAACGATCTGCTTGAGAAGTACAACCAGTTTGCCGAGCGCATCAACAACTGGATCCAGCGTCCCAACCACCTCATGCAGCCCACCATCCTCTATACTGCAGGTGACAGCCAGCTGCACGACCTCAGTAACCACATCAAGCATCCCAGCACCTTCTCCAAGGGCAGCGGCGACGGTATCGAACTGTTCGCTACCAGCTACAACTTCGAAATCTTCACTCCTGCCTACAAGAAGTTCATAGCTGTGGTGGGCGCCTATGATGCCAACCGCAACCCCGTCACCCTGACCAAGGCCGAGCTCAAGGACCTCAACGCCGGCGGCTCGCTGCTGAAGGTGGTCGACGGCTCCACCAAGCGCTTTGCGCTCTCAGTCGCCAAGATGAAGCCGGGTCTGACCTACGAGATCATCTACTCCGCTCTCGACTACCACGGCTACACTTCCACACAGCACTTCTACCTCACCATCAAGAAGTAAAAGCGCCCGCAACCAACTAATACCCCGCGCGTCCGCCACAGGGCGGCGCGCGGGAAAAACCCAAAATCATTTAGAGAGACACAATCATGACACTCAATAAAATCCTTCTTTCCGCCGCCTTGGTTGCAGGCGCAGCCTTCAGCGCCTCTGCACAGGAGGAAGTGACGGAATACGTATTCAACCCCCACTGGTACGTGCAGGGACAGTTCGGCATGCAGGAGACGCTCGGCGAGTCGTCGTTCGGCAACCTCCTCTCCCCCAACGCACAGGTGACCGTGGGCTATAACTTCAACCCCTACATCGGTGCCCGTCTGGCCGTCAACGGCTGGCGCTCCAAAGGCGCCGAGAAGGTCGATGGCCAGATCTATTCCTGCAACGACCACTGGCGCTGGTACTACGTAGCTCCCACTGTGGACGCCGTGCTCAACCTCACCAACGTCTTCGGCGGCTACAACCCCACCCGTCTGGTGGACGTGGACCTCATCGCCGGCGTCGGCGTCAACGTGGGTTTCCACAACAACCAGGCCGTGAAGTGCAACCAGGCCTACATGGCTGCCACAGGCCAGCAGGAGCTCGGAAACCTCTGGGACGGCACCAAGGCCCGCTTCGTGGGACAGTTTGGCGCTGACATCAACTTCAACATCAACAAGAACTGGGCCGTAGGCCTCGAGCTGATGGCCAACGTCCTGCCCGACGGCTACAACTCCAAGATCGGCGAGAACGCCGACTGGTACTTCAACGGCCTGGTAGGCGTCAAGTACACCTTCGGCGACAAGTACACCAAGCGCACCCGCGTCGTGGAGGCTCCGGCTCCCCAAATCGTTGAGCGCATCGTTGAGCGCATCATCGAGCAGCCGGCCCCCGTGGCTCCCGTAGAGCAGAAGAAGGAGAGCAACGCCGTCAAGCAGCAGACCGAGCTCCGCAGAGACGTCTTCTTCAAGATCTCCACAAGCTCCATCGTCAAGGCTGAGATGGCCAAGGTGGCCGAGGTGGCCGAGTTCATGAAGGCCAACCCCGAGACCAACGTAGTCATCACCGGATACGCCGACAAGGGCACTGGAACGATGGCCATCAACCTGCGCCTCTCCAAGCAGCGTGCACAGGCCGTCTACAACGCCCTGGTCAACAAGTACGGCATCGCCCCCAGCCGAATCACAGTCAAGAGCATGGGCGAGGAAGAATACCAGCCCTATTCCGACCCGATGGACAATCGTGTGGCCATCTGCATCGTGAAGTAAGACTCAGACCAACGGCTTAACTTACATTACAGGGTCTGCGCCACCACTGGGCGCAGACCCTGATTGCCAAATAATCAACTAATGGCTTGACAATAAATGAAACAACGATTATTCTCAATCGCCACCGGCGTGGCTCTATGCGCTTCGGCCTTCACTGCGCAGGCCCAGCTCAACGGAGACGGCTATTACCGTGGCGAAAACTACATGACGGGCCGCTACATCTATGTGGTCGACGACAAGGGCTCCATCAGCAGCACCTCCACACAGGCCGACGTGGGTGCTTGCGCCCTCTGGCTCGGGTTCACCTCCGCCTCCTCCGACCCCTCCACCATCCTTTTCCTCGACCAGATTGGCGGTAAGACCTATGACATCGCCGCGCAGGGCACGAGCGTGCACACCTTCATCGACCATTACCTCACCATAGCCCAGTCGGGTAGCGGTTCCAAGGGCCCCACCTACATGGTCTATGCAACCCAAAGCGGGGCTGCCCGCTATTTGGGCGACTCCCAGAAATCCACAATGGTGCAACAGGGGGAAATGAGCACTACGGCCACCGGCGACTATCGCAAATGGTATATCCTCCCTGTGGAGGCTGCCAACAACGACCGATATTTCGGCATCAAGCCCACCGTCACCGCCGGGGGAAAATACTATCATCCCCTGTACGCATCCTTTCCCTACTCCGCATACTCTGAGGGCGTGAAGTTCTATGAAGTCGTCAAGATCGACGGTGACATGGCTGTCATCAAAGAAATCAGCGGCACCGTAGCCGGCGCCACCGGCATAATTGTGGAATGCGACCATCCCCTCGCCACGGACAACCGTCTCAACGTCGGAGGCTCCGCATCAAAGCCGGCTTCCAACCTACTGAAAGGCGTCTACTTCAACAATAGCCTCCCTCTCCACCTCAACCGCACGAAGTATGACCCGAAGACCATGCGTCTGCTCAGCTCCGACGCCAACGGCAACCTTGTCTACACCACAGGGTCAATAGACTATCTGCCGGCCAACCAGAGCTACCTGCCCGTGCCTTCCAACGCACCTGCTACATTGCGCGTGGTGACCGAGGAGCAATATCAGCAGGAGCTGCTGAAGCGCCCGACATCCGTCACACTCGCTCCGGCAACGTCCACCATCGACGTGGGTGGCAGCGTGACACTGACCGCAGACGTGCTTCCTGCCACCGCCGACAAGACTGTGACATGGACATCAAGCAACACTGCCGTGGCCACCGTCAGCAACGGCGTGGTGAAAGGTCTTTCGGCAGGCTCCGCCACCATCACGGTCAAAACTGTCAATGGCTTGTCTGCAACAGCAACCGTGACCGTGCGTCCCGAGACCACAGGCGTCACCCTATCGCAGACTTCAGCCACCCTCGACCCGGGTCAGACACTGACCCTCACCGCCACCGTGCAGCCCGAGAATTCCGTCAACAAGACAGTGACCTGGACATCGAGCAACACCGCCGTGGCAACGGTCAACGCCCAGGGCGTCGTGACCGCAGTGGCCAAGGGCACTGCCGACATCACCGTCAAGACCGTCAACGGCCACACCGCTGTATGCAAGGTCACTGTACGATCCGTAGCCGAGTCCGTGACGATTTCGCAGACATCGGCCACCCTCGACGCCGGCCAGACACTGACGCTTACCGCCAACGTGCTTCCGGAGGACGCCATTGACAAGAGTGTGACCTGGACTTCGAGCAACACCGCCGTGGCGACTGTCAGCACCCAGGGCGTCGTGACAGCCGTGGCTAAGGGGACTGCCGACATCACCGTCAAGACCGTCAACGGCCATACCGCCGTCTGCAAGGTGACAGTGCGCCCCATAGCCCAGTCAGTAGCCATTTCCCAGACTTCCGCGACCCTCGACGCCGGCCAGACCCTCGCGCTTACGGCTACCGTGCTCCCCGACGATGCGGTGGACAAGAGCGTCACCTGGACTTCGAGCAACACCGAAGTAGCCACAGTCAATACAAAAGGACTTGTGACAGCAGTAGCTAAGGGCACGGCAGACATCACCGTCAAGACCGTCAACGGCCACTCTGCTGTCTGCACCGTCACGGTGCGCCCCGTGGCCGAGTCTGTTGCCATATCCCAGGACGAGATCACCCTTGAGATAGGCGAGCAAGCCTCCCTGACAGCGACCGTCATGCCGGAGGACGCAGTCGACAAGAGCGTCACTTGGGAGTCGAGCAATGTCCGTGTTGTCACCGTTTCCGAGTCAGGCGAACTGACCGCCATCGGGCGCGGCGTGGCCTCTGTGACCGTCACCACCGTCAACGGCCTGCGCGCCGCTTGCGCAGTGAACGTGATCGACGTCTCCCCCAAGAGCATCAGCGTGGAGCCCGAATCGCTCGAACTGACCAAGGGCACGACAGCCAACCTCAAGGCCACCGTGCTTCCTGAAAACGCCTCCGGTTACACCCTGACATGGACCACCAGCGACCGCACGGTGGCCAACGTCTCCGCAGCCGGCATGGTGGCAGCCCTCACCCCGGGCGAGGCCACGATCACTGTCACCACTTCCAACGGCCTCTCGGCCACCGTCCCCGTCGTGGTCAAAGATCGCTACTACCCCGTCTCCATGATCAGTTTCAACACCTACTCCGCAAGCGTGGAGGAGGGTGAGTCGTTCGACATCGTTGCCACAGTGTCTCCCTCCAACGCCACCGACAAGACACTGACCTGGACTTCGAGCGACGAGTCCGTTGCCACCGTCGAGGATGGTCATGTCACCACCCATGCCCCGGGCCAGGCGGTTATCACCGCCTCGGCTGGAACGGTCGAGGCCAAATGCAATGTCACCGTCACAGAGAAGCATCACGCCGTGGTCTACCCTGAGGGAATCACCCTCTCGGAGACTTCCCTTAGCATAGCCTTCGGGGAATCCTTCACCCTGACGGCGACCATAACGCCCGAGGATGCCACGGAGACGGATGTACGCTGGAAATCATCTGACGAAAGCGTGGTGCGCCCTGGGGATGCCGAGGGTGAGTTTGTGGCAGTCGGCGGAGGATCGGCCGTCATCACCGCCACCACGGTCAACGGTCGCGTGGCCACCTGCGAAGTCTTCGTAAAGCGCGGAGCGGACGCCCTGACCCTGGAGACCGAACCCTTCACCCTGACCAAGGGCCAGAGCGAGCGGCTGCATGTGGAGGTGGCTCCCGCAGATGCCAACGACTATGTGCTGACCTGGACCTCAAGCGACGCTGACGTAGCCGTTGTCACCGACGACGGCGAAGTGACTGCAGTGGGTGCCGGGGAGGCCATCATCACGGTGGCCGCTTCCGATGAAGTGTATGCCAGCACCGTAGTGACCGTCATCGTGCCCGTCGAGAGCCTGGTGCTCGATCCTACGGAGATCACCATCATGGAGGGTGAGCAGGGTCATGTCTCTGCTTCCGTGCTCCCCGTCGACGCGACTTCCGCCTCTCTGACCTGGATGGTAGACGACGAAAACGTCGTGGAAATCCTCTCTGCCGACGACGAGGGTTGCGACATCCTGGTCAAGAGCACTGGGTCCGCCCGCCTCATCGCCACCACTGAGAACGGTGTCTCCGGCGTCTGCCGCATCACCGGAACCTCCGGCGTTGAGATGCTGCTTGGCGAGGAAGGACAGGCCGATGTCTACACCGGAGGCGGCATCCTCCTGCGCCGCGCAGCCGATGCAGCCTTCGTGCGATCCCTGGCTCCCGGCCTCTACATTATCGGCGGACGCAAGGTGATCCTTTGATTCCAAACATAGCTCTGCGGACGCGCCCCGGTGCAGTCACATGAGAGCTTATAATTGTTAACATATCCTAATCACAAGGAGTCTTGTGATTAGGATATGTTAATTTTTGTAAATTTGGAGGATTTTATCTATGTTATAGAGCAGTTTTTCGATTTTTTGTTGTACCTTTGCATCGAGTTTTTCATGGTATTAGATTTTAAGGTTAACAGAAGATTGATTGTCGGGATGACAATCAATTTTTTTTTTACCCTTTAAAATCCGTGTCCTGCCGATCGCAGAGCAATGATTAGGGGAAGGGGCTGGAGGAAGAGGAAAAAATCTGCACATTGTAGCCGGAAGAGCAAAAAATCATTTGCACACTTGCGGCAAAAAGAGTAATTTTGCATAAACCATATTTTTTTCACTTCCAGATGGAGCAATCAGTCACAGTCAACGGCCTCACGTTTGTGCCGTACATCACGAATGAGGAGATCCAAAAGCAGGTCAACCGTGTGGCCGGCGAGATACGCCGCGACCTCGAGGGGCACGACAATCCAGTCTTCCTCTGCGTGCTAAACGGCGCCTTCATGTTTGCCGCCGACCTCATCCGCGCCGTAGGCATCAATGATTCCAACATCAACTTCGTGCGCTATGCCAGCTATGCCGGCACCCAATCGACCGGGAAGGTCAAGGAGATCATGGGCCTGCATGAAGACATCGAGGGTCGCGACATTGTCATCATCGAAGACATCGTCGACACCGGCCTCACGGCGCAGAAGATGATCGAAGACCTCAAGAAGAAGAACCCGGCCTCTATCAGGTTTGCCACCCTGCTCCACAAGCCGGCAAGCACCAAGACGGGATTCGTGCCTGACTACGTGGCCTTCAACATACCCCCCGCCTTCATAATAGGATATGGCCTCGACCTCGACGGCAAGGCCCGCAACCTCCCCGACATCTACGTCATCAAGGAGGACTGAACCCCTGATTCCAACCCTACTGACTAAATCAAGAGCATGAACTTAGTACTTTTCGGCGGACCGGGCAGCGGCAAAGGCACTCAGAGCGCCCGCCTCATCGACAACTACGGCCTCTTCCACATCTCCACGGGCGACGTGCTGCGCGACCATATAGCCCGCGGCACCGAGCTGGGGAAGATAGCCGAGGAGATAATATCCAAGGGGCATCTCCTGCCCGACGACCTTATGATCCGTATCCTCGACGACGAGCTGGACCGCAACGCCAAGGGCGTGACAGGCGTCATTTTCGACGGCTTCCCGCGCACCATCCCCCAGGCCGAGGCCCTGGAGGAGCTGCTGGCCAAGCGCGGTGAGAAACTTGACGCCGTAATCGGGCTCGAAGTGCCCGAGGAGGAACTGGAGGCACGCCTGCTCAACCGCGCCAAGGAGTCGGGTCGCGCCGACGACACCATCGACGTCATCAAGCACCGTCTCGACGTCTACCACAGCCAGACAGAGCCCCTGCGCAAGCACTATATCGGCACCGGCCTCTACGAGCCCATCAACGGCAAGGGGGTCGTCGACGAAATCACCGACGAGATAGCCGACCGCCTGGAGAAGCGCACAGGCGTCAAGCGTCGTGCTCGCCGCTGAGATGGCGAGGCCACTGGCCCACATGCTTCATTCGGGCAACCGATGCTGAAAAACGGCAGGAAATCAAATTTTCCTGCCGTTTTTCAGTTTTATCTATATCATGACGCAGCAATTCTCATCACCAAGCAGACGATTCATCCTGTGGCTTGCAATAGCCTTGGGAGCCATCACCATACTGGCCGGATGCAAGTCGGCCAAGCTAAGCGACGCCGACGCGGCAATGGCCCGTGGGGAATATTTCGACGCACAGAAGATCTACCGCAAGATCTACAACAAGATGACCTCCCCCGCCGAGCGTCCCATTCGCGGCGAGGTGGCATATAAATTGGGCACCTGCTACCGCCGCCTCAACCAGTCGACCCGCGCCGCGGCCGCCTACCAGAACGCCGTGCGATACAACTACCCGGACTCGATGGTTTACTATTATCTGGGACGCTCGCTCCAGGCCGATGGCAAATACCAGCCAGCCATCGACGCATATCGCACCTTCCTGGAATGGCAGCCTGACAACCAGCTCGCCAAGGAGGGTCTCAAGGGGTGCCGCATGGCCCTGGCCTCCAAGAACAAGCCACGCACACGCTATTTGGTCAAGAACGCCAAGCTCTTCAACTCGCGCCGCTCCGACTTCGCCCCGATGTTCCTGGGCAAGGAGTACGACCAGCTATATTTCACCACCACCTCCGAGAAGGCCACCGGCGACAACAAGTCGGAGATCACCGGCATGAAGAAGGGCGACATCTGGGTGGCCAAGAAGAACGAGCGCGGCGAATGGGAACGCCCCGAGCCTGTGGAGGGCGAGCTCAACACCGACATGGACGAGGGAATCGTAGCCTTCTCCCCCGACGGCCAGACGATGTACTACACCAAGGCGCGCCGCTCCGAGACGTCGCACACCTCGGTGGAGATCTATACCTCGCGCCGCTCCGAGGCCACATGGAGCGGCGGCCAGAAATTCGATGTCATCAACGACACCGTGGCCGCCTTCGGACACCCCTCCGTCTCCCCTGACGGGCGTTACCTGTATTTCACCTCCGACATGCCCGGCGGATATGGCGGACGCGACATATGGCGCATCAACCTCCAGGACCGCGGCGGATCCCTCGAAAACCTCGGTCCGCAGATCAACACCTCGGGCGACGAGATGTTTCCGTACGTGCGCACAGACTCCCTGCTCTACTTCGCCTCCGACGGCCATCCAGGCTTCGGCGGCCTTGACATCTTCAAGGCCACCCTCAACTCCACGGGCGACCGCTGGAGCATCGACAACATGGGGCTGCCCATCAACAGCGCCGGCGACGACTTCGGCATCACATTCGGTGAGGGGGAGTCGGGATTCTTCTCCTCCAACCGTGGCGACGGCCGTGGCTATGACCATATCTACAGCTTCGAGCTCCCCGAGCTCAAGATCACCATCTCCGGATGGGTCGTCGACAAGGACGACGAGCCTGTACCCGGTGCCGTGATCCGCATCGTCGGCAACGACGGCTCCAACCAGAAGGAGGTGGCGCGCGACGACGGCTCCTTCCGCTTCAACCTGGAGCGAGGCGTCAGCTACGTCATGATGGCCGGCGCAAAGGGATACCTCAACCAGAAAATGGAGTTTACAAGCGACGACGAGGAGGCCGACGCCGACTATGGCATTGACTTCATTCTCGCCTCCATATCCAAGCCGCAGGTCGTGGAGAACATCTTCTACGACTTCGACCGCGCCACGCTTCGTCCGGAATCCACGGCCGCCCTCGACGAACTCGCAACCCTGCTGCGCGACAATCCGCACGTCACCCTGGAGATGAGCAGCCACACCGACCGCATGGGGCCCGACGACTACAACATGAGCCTCTCCGAGCGCCGCGCCAAGAGCGTGGTCGACTATCTGATCGCCGCCGGTATCGCCCCCGACCGCCTCACTTGGGTCGGATACGGGGAGACGCGCCCAAAGACCGTCACCAAGCGCATCAACAAGGAGTACCCCCAGTTTGAGGAGGGCACCGTGCTGACCGAGGAGTTCATCGAGACCCTCTCCCCCGAAGACCAGGATGCGGCCGACCAGATCAACCGCCGCACGGAGCTCCAGGTCACCGCCATCGACTACGACCCACTGCTTCAATAAGGCCATGAGGCTCCGCACCGAATATACCCCCCATCCGGCCCTTCCGTTAGACCCGGCCCAAGGGATCGTCCTGCTCGGCTCCTGCTTCTCCGACAACATCGGGGCCTGCATGACCGATTGCGGCTGGGGCGCCACCGTCAATCCCTGCGGCACCCTCTTCAATCCCCTATCCATAGCCCGCACGCTGACCCTTGCCACGATGGAGGAGCCGGAGCGTCGGGCGGAGCTGGAGCGGCGTTTTTTTGAAAGCGAGGGGCTCTGGCGATGCTGGGACTTCTCCACCCTCTTTGCCGCCCCCACCCGTGAGGCATGTCTGGAGAAATGTCTCTCGGCCCTCACCACCCTGCGGCATGGCCTTGAGGAGGCTCAATGCCTGATTCTGACCTTGGGCACCGCATGGGTCTATCGCCTCGCAGGGAGCGGAGAACCCGTGGCCAACTGCCACAAGGTCCCGGAGCGCACCTTCACACGCCGCCTCGAAGAGGTCCCCACCCTCGCCTCCGCCCTCTCAGAAGCGGTGGCCAAAGCTCGGGCGGTGGCCGAGGAAGCCCGTAGTCACCAGGACGCAGGCAAAGCAGACGCAGGCAAAGCCAAGGAAGAGAGACTAAGGATCATATACACCCTCAGCCCCGTGCGCCATCTGCGCGACGGCATGGAGGGCAATAGCCTCTCCAAGGCCATCCTGCGCCTCGTCATCGGCCAGCTTGCCGACAGCGAGTATTTCCCGGCCTTCGAGATAATGAACGACGACCTGCGCGACTACCGCTTCTACGCCGACGACCTGACGCACCCCTCCCCGATGGCTGTCAGGTACATCTGGGAAAAATTCCAGGACCGGTACCTCACC
>CAZHCM010000038.1:0-15151 GCA_964531005.1 uncultured Sangeribacter sp.
AACGCCCCCCAGCCCTCCCAGCCCTAAAAACCGCCCCTCCCAGCCGGAAAAAACAACCCTCCCAGCCCCGAAAACCCCCACCAATATGTTAAAAAATGTTAAAATTGGGGGGGGTAATTGCGATATGGATATTTATGACTACTTTTGCGGCACTAATGCCTGACAACGGACCGCTTTGCCTTGGCCGCTCAGCGACTAATGATCCATAGCTTTACCGAGTCTCCAAGACTGTTGGGAGTTATTTTTAAACTGATGGCAGGGTTTCATCCCCTGTCATCACACATTGAACTTTATACTCAAATCATAAATAATAATCCAAAACAAACAACCATAACCACTAACTAAAATCATCGACAAATGAAGAAAATCATCCTGCTGATGCTCTTTCTGGTGACAGTGAGCATCCGCTGTTTCGGATTGTCCGAGACAGCAATCCTTCTCCATCATGGAGACGACGTGACCGTCTACGAGGGAGCGTCGCAGCTGCAGGCAGCCCTGGACGCTGCCGAGGATGGCGACATCCTCTACCTCTCGCCAGGTAGCTACGCCGGCTTCGAAATCACCAAGCGCATCCACATCAAGGGCTCCGGTGCTGACAAGACTGTGATCAGGGACTGTGTGTGGTTAAATATCGATTCCGATGAGGATGAACCTGTTGTATTCACCGAGCCAGTGCTTGAAGGAGTAACAATAACTGGTATTGAGGGTTTCATCCTGTCACAGTACACTGACGGGGTGACTATAAAACAATGTAAAATCCCGAATTTCACCGTGCTCTCTGGTTTCCATGTAACCGTCGCCTTGGATGATACCGAAATTACCGAAAGATTTGATCTGTCTGATGACGTGAAGATTACGAATCTGAGTAATTGTAGAATTAACAACTTTTACAATCGTCGCGGAAATTCCCCGGATGTGACACTCTGGCACTGCACAATCAATACCGTGTATTCACCAAATAATTTCGACGGCACTATCGTCAATTCAATAATATTCGGTGGAGGTTCTTCCGATAATACCTTTCGAAAGGGCGAGTTTAAAAATACCGGTTTGAGGGGTGTAAGACTGGCTACTGATGTGGTTAGCGAGAACATCTATAATCTAAATGATTCTGAATGGTGGTGGCAATATGAGTATCACAACCTTGATCCAGCCGATCCTGCTAGATGTGACCGCACAGAAATATTGCTTTGGGAAGATGGGTTCAAGGCTACTGACAATGGTACGATAGGAGGCATCCCCTGGTTCAATCTCCCCGGCGCAATCGATGAAGCCAACTCCAAGATTGAGGTTGACAACGAGGCCAGGGAGCTCAACGCCACCATCAAACTCTCCAGAGCAAACAATTAGGAAGCGGCGAACAAGCGACAAGCCGCCTTCCCAAGCGACAAAGAAGCAACTAACTAAAAACAACAACATATGAAGAAAATCTTACTGCTGATGCTCTTTCTGGTGACAGTGAGCATCCGCTGTCTTGGATTGTCCGAGACAGCAATCATTCTCCATCACGGGGACGACGTGACCACCTTCGATGGTCCGTCGCAGCTGCAGGCAGCCCTCGACGCTGCCCAGGATGGGGACATCATCTACCTTCCGCCGGGTGAGTACGACTATATCAGCATCACAAAACGTATCCACATTAAAGGGGCCGGTAACAATAAAACCCAAATCGCCACCGTGTTTATCGACATCAAATCAGATAGCGATCATCCGACTGTCTTTACTGAGCCGGTACTTGAGGGTGTGTACATGCCTAATGGTTTTATCTCATTGTACAATTACACTCAAGGTGTGACTATTAAGCAGTGTAAGTTCTTAAGTTTCCGTGGCGCTTCCGGAAAGCATTGTGAAGTGACTTTGGATAGGTGTGACATAGCAGGCTTCATTTATACCACTACAAATATGGTAGATTTCAATATAAAAAATTGTTACGCCTATGAGCTCCACAATGATGAAATATTAGAAGCTAATAGGGAAGACATATGCATACTCAATTCCACAATACGATTTGTAAGTTATCCTGAGAGTTTTAGAGGTACATTCATAAATTCCATCTTAGATGGTAGGGAGGATGGGATTCTCTCCCATGGCACTTATGTAAACACGCTCTATGACTCACACCTTACTATTGGCTCTATGGCTACTCAGGAAAATTGCTACGCAGCTAACACTCTCAATTTATATTCTTGGACTCCTGAACAAATACGTGATAAAGGCTTCTTCGGCACCGACGGCACAATAGTTGGCTGCTACGGAGGCCCCACCCCGCTCACACTTCAGCTCCCAGTTCCAGCCGTAGACGAGCCCAACTCCAACGTAGAGGTTGACAGCGAGGCAAGGAAGCTCCGCGCCTCCCTCAAGCTCACCAACGTCCGCAACTAACAAACTGAAAATACTAACCAACAACATACATTATGTTTAAGCGACTACCGCAGACCATGTCTCTGCTGTGGCTATGCGGAGGGATTGCACTCGCTTCCGCGCAGTCGCAATACGAGGTGTGGTTTGACACAGACTACGGCAACCGCATCACGTCGCCAATGACGTCGGCCTACGACGTCAACGTGACGGTGCCGCTCTCCGGTCTGCCAGCAGGGGTGCATACCTTCAACTTCCGTACCATCAGCTCCCGCAAGTCGTACGGCCCCCTGATGCGCAAGATGTTCTGGTTCGTGCCGCGCAACACCCATGAGTACTGCTACGCCACCGTGTGCGAATACAGCATCGACGGCGGCGAAGCCGTCAGCGTGGACGTGCTCGGCGACTCCTCCGACCTGCTCGTCGACATCTCCGGCCTGAGCGCGGGCGAACACACCTTCAGCGTGCGCTACCGCTCGCTTGAAGGGACGTGGGGCCCCATCTTCACGCATACCTTCAGCGTCGTCGGCCAACCCCTCGACGCCACGGAGTGGCAGCTCCTCATGGCCCTCTACCAGGAACTCCAGACGATGGGCTGGCGCCCGAACTGGAACATCCTCGCCGGCGCCGACGCCGCCTCCTCCTTCGAGGGCGTGGAAGTGGCCGCAGGCCACGTCGTGGGCTTCGACTTCAGCTCAAAGGGCCTGCGCAGCACCCCCCAGAGCATGATTCCCCTGTCGATGCTCTCCTTCCCCTGCCTGCAGAGCGTGGACCTGAGCGGCAACGCCCTCACGGGCGAGGTCGACAAGATCTTCGCCGCGCTCGCCCAGAGAGGGCAGTCCCCCGCACTGCGCACCCTGACCACCCTCGACCTGAGCGACAACCTCCTGAGCGGCAACCTCGGCATACTGGGCTCCGACAAGGTGCTCCCCGCGCTGAAACGCCTGGACGTGGAGCACAACTGCTTCTCAGACGCCTACCCGGCAGTGCCCGCAACGGTCGACCTCGACTACGCCTACCAGCGCATAGCCCGCGTGATGCCCGTCGACTTCGCCACACTGCGCGACATAGACTTCGAGGCGCTACGAGGCATCGACTTCACCAACCCCGGGCCCGAGGCGATGGCCATGCTCGAGCAGCTCCCGCCGACGATCACCCTCTACCGCCACAAGCTCCAGACGTGGTACCCGCCGGAGGCGTACGTCTTCACCACGGCCCACCCGGACGGCGTTGACGCCATCAGAGCCATCGATGACTGGACAGTGGCCGTGGCCTGGAACTCCTATGGCCCCTATCTCCCCTTCGTCTCGGAGGATTTCTACGTCTACTACGGCAAGAGCGGCGACACGATACACGCCATCGTGGGGGCGACATCCCCTGCCGACGGGCTGCTGCATAACACCGGCACCGACTTCAAGATCCGCCTCTCCTTCGCCGACGGCGACGTCAACTTCGACGGCCTGGTAAACGTCACCGACCTGCAGTCGATCATCAACTACATCTTCGAGATCTACAACATGGCCAACGTCAAGCCCTTCAACTTCACCAGCGCCAACCGCCAGGCGGCCGACGAGGTGATCGACGTGAAGGACGCCGTGCTGATGGTATCGCTGCTGCTCGACAAGAGCGCGGCGCCCCTGACGCGCGGGGCCGAGGAGCCGGAACTGGCCTACAACGCCGGCGGCTTCCTGCAGATCTCCTCGGCACGCCCTGTGGCGGCCCTGGAGCTGACCATCTGGGGCGACGACGAGATAGCCATCTCCCGCGCCCTGCGCAGCGCCGGCATGACCTGCGAGATCTCCCGCCACGACGGATACAGCCGCGTGGTGGCATACTCGCTTGAAGGCAACACCCTGGCCGCCGGCACCCTGCAGCTCGGCAGCATAGGCTCCAACGTCGTGACCGAGGCCGTGCTCAGCGACGCCTTCGCCGAGACCATCAACGAACCGGCCGACAAGAGCGACGTGCGCATGCTCGAGAGCGAGACGGGCGCAGGGCGCCTGACCTATGCCGACGGTGTGGTGGCCATCAACTGCGACGAGCCCCTGACGGGCGTCAAGTGGGCCATCTACACCGTAGACGGGAAGTTGGCCGTCAGCGGCGAGGCCGAGTCGCTCACCGCAGGCACGACCCTGATCCGCTGCGGACACATAGCCGACGGCGTGGCCGTGGCAGTGCTCGAAAGCGACGGACACGCAGCGTCGAGAAGCAAGATCATGATTTCAAACCGTTAACAGACACCACCCATGAAGCATTGGAAATACATATGCGCCGCCCTCGTGGCCACGCTCTGCGCCGCCTTCGCACACGCCCAGACGGCAGCCAACGTCCTGTCGGTGCCTGACATGAAGGTGAAGGCCGGCACTGAGGCCCGGCTCCCCATCGTGCTCGAAAACGCCGACGAGGTGGTGGCCATGCAGTTTGACCTCATACTGCCCGCCGGCATCACCACCACGTCGGGGGGCGTCAAGCTCACCGACCGCGCCAAGGGGACGCACACAGTCACCGGGCGCATGATGGACGCCTCGGCCTGCCGCGTCGTGGTCATCTCCTCGGCCAACAAGGCCGTGAAGGGGAACTCCGGCGACATCGTCTACCTCGACGTCAACATCCCCTCCTCGCTGACCGAGCGCGAGACCTACAAGGTGCAGCTCAAGAACGTCGTCATAAGCAACCTCGAAGGCGAGGACGTGCCCACCTCCCTCTCCTTGGGCGACATCACGGTGGCCAGCCGCCCCGACCTCGAGATTTCGGGCCTGACGACGAGCGCCACGACCGTGCGCCCCGGCGACAACGTGCCCCTCTCCTGGACCGTGACCAACGTGGGCGAGCTCCCCACCCAGGCCGGGTGGAAGGAGCAGATCTCGCTCGTGGCCGTGGACGGCGGCTCGAAGCTGCTGGCCACATACAGCCAGCCGCAGACCCTCGCCCCGCTGGGCAAGACCACGCGCAACGTCACCGTCAAGATCCCCGACATCCCCACGGTTGACGGCCCCTGCGTGTTCGTGGTCAAGCTCGTGCCCGAGCCCGCCGCAGGCGAGCCGGCGGCCGCTCTGATCAACAACGAGATGATGACCCAGACCGTGGTCGTGGACAAGACCCTCTACCTGAACATCGTCAGCTCCATCGACGAGGACCACTACCACCCCAACGGCCTCTACGGATCCGTCAAGCGCTCCGGCAACCGCCAGGACAGCGAGACCTTCCGCCTGGCCGTCACCCCCACGGACGCACGAATCAAGTTTCCGGCCTCGGTGACGATTCCGGCAGGAGCTTCGTCGGCGTCGTTTGAGTACTATGTGCTCAATAACTCGACGCTCGACAACGACTCCATCTTCACCGTCACCCTGACGGGGGGCGACTACGACAAGGTGACGAGGACGATGAAGGTGCATGACAACGAACTGCCCCGCCTCTTCCTCTCGCTCGACCGCACGAGCCTCACCGAGGGGGAGAGCCTGACGGCCTCCGTGCGCGCCGAGCGCGCCCCCAAGAGCGACCTGGCCGTGAGGGTGTATGCGGCGGGCAACAGCTCCCGCTTCACCATCCCCTCCGGGCTGGTGATCCCCGCCGGCCAGAGCACCGTCACCCTGAAGGTGACTGCCCGCGACAACGCCGACCCGCAGCTCGACGAGACCTTCCGCCTCTACGCCTCGGCCCCCGGCCATGTGGCGCAGAGCGCCGAGGTGCGCATCCTCGACAACGACATCCCCGCCATCTCGCTGGGCGTCGACCCCTCCATCTTCGGGGAGGGCAACGACTCGACGGCCATCAAGGGGCGCGTCGTGCGCACCACCAACACCGACAAGCACGTCAAGGTGCAGCTCACCGCCAACCGCTCCGGCCAGCTACGCTTCCCCTCGCAGGTGACGATGGAGCCGGGCGTGGAGAGCGTGGAGTTTGACATCACGCCGGTCGACAACGGCACCGTGGACTACAGTCGCGACGTCGTCCTCACCGGCGCCGTCTACCTTGAGGCCAACGGCGTGAAGGCCCCCGCCTCCACGCCCGGATACGCCCAGGCGATGGTGCGCGTGCTCGACGACGACGGCAAGACCCTCACCCTCTCAGCCGACCGCAGCGTCTGGGCCGAAGGCTCGGGCAACTACCTGACCGTGCGCCGCAACACCACCAGCTCCGAGGGGGCCCTGACCGTCACCCTCTCCAGCAACGACGACTCCCGCTTCGACTACGCCAAGACCCTCACCATCAAGGCCGGCGAGACATCGGCCAAGACCCTGGTGAGCGTCAAGCGCAACACCGTGGACGACGACGACACGGAGGTGATATTCACCGCCGTGGCCGACAACTACAACGAAGGGGCCTGCATCGTGGGCGTGAGCGACAAGTCGATAGCCGACGCCACCGTCGCCCTGCGCATCCCCGCCGGCAAGGTGGAGATCAAGGATCCCTTCGAGGCAGTGGCCACCGTCCACAACGCAGGATACCTCACCATCCCGGCCGGCGCCGAGGTGAAGGTCTATGCAGCCTCCGGGGCCCTCGAAGGGACCGGGAAGATAGCCACGGCCATCGAGCCTGGCGAAAGCGCCTCCGTCTCGATCCCTCTCACCGCACTTGTGGAGGTGGGCAGCAAGGGATACTATGCCACGGTCAACGAGGCGCGTTCCTTCCAGGAGATGTCATACTCCAACAACCGCTCCAACACGGCCACCCTCTCGACCACGCCCGGTTTCACCACGACCCTTGAGGCCGACAAGAGCCTCTGCCGCCCCGACGAGACCGTCGTCATCAGCGGCAAGGCGAGCGGCAACCATGCAGCCGGGGCCACGGTGCGCGTGACCATCACCGGCGCCGCCGGCTACAGCCGCACCATCGACACCGACTGCGGGCTCGACGGAGCCTTCGAGGTGGAGTGGACCCCCGGTTCCTCGGCCGCAGGCCGCTACTCCATCACTTCGGCCCATCCCCGCACCACCCCCGGCGCCGAGCAGGCATCGGTGGAGGTCTACGGCCTGCGCCTCAGCTCGCGCAACGCCGAGAAGTTCGATCTCGAAGAGGGCACTTCGCGTACCTTCGACATCAAGGTCTACAACCCCGGCCCGGCCCTGACCGGCCTGAAGGCCGAAGTGGTGGAGGCCCCCGCAGGGTGCACTGTCACCCTCGGCAACGCCTCGATAGCCTCGCTCGCCTCCGGCGCCACGGCCACCATCCCGATGCGCGTCAGCGGCACCGTGCCTTCGGCCTCGACCGACTTCGAGCAGATCTACGTGACCATCAGCTCAAACGAGGGCCCGAAGGTTTCGACCCTCCACTCGGCCCGCTGCCGCTACCACAAGGCCAACCTGACCGTGAACCCCGCCACGCTCAACCTCACCATGCTCAAGGGCAGGGAGCGCGAGATACAGGTGGAGATCACCAACACAGGCCTGCGTGAGAGCGGCGAGGTGAGGTGGAGCGCCAAGGAGTGGGTGACAGGCGTGTCGCCGATCGCCTCCATCCAGCCCGGCGAGACCGTCACCGCCACGCTCACCCTGAAGGCTCCCGAAAGCAGCGTCCTTGACCGGGCCTACGCCCCCTCGCTGCTCTCCTTCACCTGCGCCAACGGCAACGGCGCCTCCATGAAACTGGGCGTCACCGTGGTGTCTAACGAAAAGGGGAGCCTCGTGGTGACCGCCAGCGACGACAAGACCTACAACCATCCCGACCATCCCCATCTGGCCGGGGCCTACGTGACCGTCACCAAGACCGCCACCGGAGCCCGTGCCGCCGAGGGATACACGGACGCCGACGGCCTCTTCCCGGTGGAATCGCTCACCGAGGGATACTATCGCGTGACCGTCACCGCGCCGCTGCACGAGTCCTTCTCCAAGTCCGTGCTCGTCAACCCCGGCATGGAGAACGCTGTGGAGGCAATGCTCTTCCTGCAGCCGGTCGATCCTCCCAAGCCTGGGCCTGAGAATCCCAAAGATGACCCTGAAAAGCCCGAGGATCCCAAGCCTGAGATTCCTGATCCGATCATCGAGGAGTACTATGCTCCCGTGCTGGTGGTGACACTCCCCTCGGCTCGTCCCGCCCTCAACATGATCATCCCCGTGAAGGTGCAGAACCAGGGCAACGTGGCCGCAGGCCGCACCACTATGTCTTTCCGCGTGCCCGAAGGGTATGAGATGGAGATTGTGGACCAGCCGCTGCTCGGTCTGCTCGCCCCGAAGGCTTCGGCCACGTTCAGCGTCATCCTGAGAGCCACCGACCCCGACGCAGATCCCCTGGAGGACTGCTTCGCATACGAGGCCACCGCAAGCGCACGCTACCTCTGCGGCCCCTATACCAACACCATCACGGAGACCGCGTCGCGCTCATGGGGCGGTTGCGGCTCGTCGATCCTGCCTCCCGAGGAAGAGCAGGAGCATGGCGGCCAGGATAATGGCCTTACGCTCACCATCCCCACCGTCGGCCAGTTTGTAGTGGACGGCACGACCAACGTCGTGGCCCTGCAGCTCACCGGCGCCAACGTGATGGCCGGCCAGAACCTCCCGGCCTACCTGACCGTCTATAACCGTTCCAAGCACGCCATCGACAATGTGCGCTTCGAGCTTTGCATCCTCGACTCGGAAGGAAACCGTGTGGAGGAGGATGGTCTCTTCGACATCGACGTCAAGTCGCTCTACGCCCTCTCGGGCGACAAGGCCCTCGACGCCGGATGGAGCGTGAACGCCTACTCCAACGGCGTGGCCACCATCGGCATCACGCCCGCACTGGAGGCTGCCCTTGAGAAGGCCGAGCTCTACAGCATCGGCGCCTCGATGTACTACACCGACCCGATCACGGGCAACACCGTCAAGGTGGCCCTGGCCCAGCTCCCGCTGAGCGTCACCCCGATGGCACGCCTGGACGTGACCTACTTCCTGGAGCGCGACATCTACGGCGACGACCGCTCGACACCCTACGTGGTGGAGGCATCTGTGCCTGCCGAGTTTGCGCTCATGATCGCCAACACCGGCAACGGCGCCTCGCCCCTGCTGGGCGTGACACTGCCTAAGCCCGGCGTGCGCGACAACTCGACCCAGGACCCCATGGACTTCTCCTTCGTGGCGGCACGTCTCGACGGCTCCCCCGTATCGAGCGCCGCAGCCTCCTCGATCTCCACCCAGGTGGGCAGGATAGCCCCCAAGTCGGCCTCCTACCTCGAATGGTGGATGAAGAGCACCCACACGGGCCGCTTCGACGACTATGACGCGGCCAAGGTGCGCTTCGAGCTTGACGGCTACGACCCCCGCATGATCGGCGACGTGCATGTGCGCGAGCTGACCCACAGCGTGGTGGCCGGCAAGGATGGCTCCCGCATCGTGAAGGGTTTCCTGGTCAACGACGTGGATGACGACGAGTCCCTGCCCGACCACATCTACCTGACGGACAACACCGTCGAGGAGGTGTCGGCACCCGCCTCCGCCACCGTGACCCGCGTCTCCGGAGGGGAGTACACGCTGCGCGTGGCCCCCGGCAAGAGCGGCTGGAACTATGGCAGCGTCAACGACCCGACGGCCGGACGCCAGAAGCTCGAGAGCGTCACCTGCATCACCGACGGCCGCACGATCGACCCGGCCAACTTCTGGCAGACCGACCGCAGCATGCCTGACGGCGTAACCCCGATCCGCGACTATCGCCTGCACTTCGCCGACAACTTCGGCGAGGGGGCCAAGGAGTATCGCCTGACCTTCTCCTACACCCCCGTCAAGACCCTCGACGTAGAGGGCTTCGAGGGCCTGACCGGAGCAAGCATCGAGACCGAGCAGGTGGAGAGCCTCAAGGTGAAGTTTAACAAGGACGTCAACGTCCCGACCTTCACCGCCGCAACGCTGGCACTGACATGCCAGGCCAAGGAGGTGGACACCGACCAGGTGACCATCACCCCCGTCAGCGACAGGGAGTTCCTGATCGACCTCTCGGCCCTGACCGGCGCCGACGGCTGCTACATCCTCTCTGTGGACACCCGCAAGATCGTGGACGCCGAGGGATTCGCAGGCGACGAGGTGCGTTTCGCGGAATGGCTGCAGTTCCTGGGGGGCAACGTCCCCGTGACCGTCCTCGCAGAGCCTGAGGAGGGTGGCGTGGTCGCCCCCGAGACCGGCGAGCACGCCTACGGCCGCAAGCTGACCCTCACCGCAGAGGCTGCCGAGGGATACGACTTCAGCCACTGGACCAGCGGCGGCGAGATCGTGTCGCGCGAGACGGAGCTTTCCGTTTTTCCCGTGGATTCGGTCGCCTACACCGCCCACTTCGCTCCCCGCAAGTACTACGTGGAGGTGCGCCATGAAGGTGGCGACCTCGAAGGGCAGGGTAGCGGCTACTACAGCCACGGCGACCAGCTTTCCCTCAAGGTGAAGGCCCAGACGGGCTGGAGCTTCGACGGCTGGCGTCTCAACGGCGAGCCTCTGAGCACCTCCAAGACCTTCTCCCACAAGGTGGAGGCCGAGGGCCTGATCGAGGCCTGCTTCACGAGCCGCAACGCCGAGGTGATAGTAGAGGTGCCGCAGGGATGGTCGTGGATCACTCCGACCTTCTCCGAGATGACGTTATCCTCACCGGAGGGTTATCTCTCCGGCGTGATGGACCACGTCATCCGCATGACCCACGCCGAAGGCGAGTTCGCACGCGACGACAACGGCGCCTTCGTGAGCACCATGCCGACCTTCACGGCCGCATCCTCCTACCGCCTGCACATGAGCGAGGACGACGTCATCGCCCACACAGGCCGCATCCACCTGAACAACGCCATGCGCGTCTACCTCGACGAGGGATGGACATGGCTCGGCTATGTGCCGCAGGTGGAGATGACCATCGAGGACGCCTTCTCCGACTTCATGCCTGACGAGGACGACATCGTGAAGAGCAAGTCCGGCTTCGCCACCTTCTCGGGCGGCAAGTGGCACGGCGACCTCACGAGCCTCACCCCCTCAGAGGGATACATGTACTGGTCGGGCAGCTACAAGCACTTCCATTACCCCAACAACCACATGGGCCGCGCCGTCTCCAAGGATGGACCCAGGATGGCTCCGTTGGCCGGTATGGATGTGGACACCCACCGTTATGCCGACAACGCCACGATGATAGCCCAGCTGCATAATGGCAACGTGGCCCTGCCTGCCGATTCCTACACCATCGCAGCTTTCGTGGATGATGAATGTCGAGGCGTAGGCCAGGCCGTGGACGGCAAGATCTTCCTGACCGTCCAGGGCGACGAGAACGACGGGCTGGTGTCGCTGCGTGCGATCAACAACTACACGCATGAGGTCAAGCCCATCACCGAGAGCTTCAACTTCGCCGTGGGCAAGTCGGGCACGTTTGCAGAGCCCGTAGCGCTTCACCTTAACGAGTCTACCGGCATCGACTCCAACGTGGTGACTGACCGCACCTGGACCATCAGCCCCAACCCCGTGAGGAGCGTGCTCTACATCACGGGCGACGTTGAGGCCGTCGAGACAGTGGGCGTGTTTGCCATCTCCGGCCTGGCCGTGACGCCGCTGACGCGCTACGACGCCGAGAGCGGCCTGGACGTGAGCGCCCTCGTGCCCGGCCACTACATCCTGGCCATCAACACCACTGACGGGACAGTCTACCGCCGCTTCATCAAGGCCAACTGATCCCACCAATCCCTAACCATCGAGGGGGAGCGAGCGCCAAGGGCGCCCGCTCCCCCTCCTTTTTTACGGCGCCTGGTTAAGGCCCGCAAGCGGGCGTTGCGCCAAACGGACCGGGGACCATCCCCGTTGTAGGGATGTACCCTGGTGCATCCGCCGCCATGCCAGTCGAAATCCCCATTTCACGGTATTGCAAGAGCCCCCGCAAAGCCCTAACTTTGCCAAAAATCCCTAATCCCTAATACATAGTACCTAGTACCTATTCCCTAATACCTAAAATTATGGTTGCTTTCACGAATTTCCTTGCCGACCACTCCCTGTTGGGGCTGGTCATCGGCGCGGTGACGTTCCTGGTCATCGGGCTTTTCCACCCCGTGGTGGTGAAATGCGAGTATTGGTTTGGCACGCGCTGCTGGTGGTGGTTCCTGGTGCTGGGCCTGGCGGCCTGCGGCGTCTCGGTGGCTATGAGTGACGTGCTGTGGTCGACGGTGGCCGGCGTGGTCGCCTTCTCCTCCTTCTGGACCATAAAGGAGATCTTCGAGCAGGCCGAGCGCGTGCGCAAGGGGTGGTTTCCCGCCAATCCCCGCCGCCTCCGCAAGGAAGCCGGACCCGCCGACTGACCCCCACACGACAAGGGAGCGTGGCAAAATGCTCTTGGGCATAATACTACAATCAGAAAGGGTACGTTAGTATATATAGTAATCATGAACGTGACCCTCATATCCCGCAAGACAAGCCGCCGCGCCGGAGCGGCGGGCGTGGCTCTCCTCTGGGGGGCCATATGCTCCGTGGCTTCCGCCCAGGACGGCTCGGCCGCCTATTCCTTTCTCAACATCCCCACCTCCAGCCATGCCGTGGCCCTCGGGGGTAGCGGCATAGCCATCATCGACGACGACGTGACGCTGGCCCAGGAAAACCCGGCCCTGATCGGCCCGGAGCTGGACCGGCAGGTCTCGCTGGGTTACACCAAATGGTTTGGCTCGGCCAACTTCGCCGGCGCCCGCTACGGCATGCCGGCCGGGGAGCGCGGGGGCTGGGCCATCGGCATACGCTACATGGACTACGGCTCCATGACCTACCGCGACCCCGACGGCACGGCGGGAGGCACCTTCTCGGCTCAGGACATCGTGGCCGAAGGGACATGGGCCCACGACATCACCGACCGCCTTCGCGGTGGCATCAACCTCAAGATGGCCTACAGCCATTACGAGCAGTACAGCGCCGTGGCCCTCGCCGCCGACCTGGGCATCAGCTATTACGACGATGAGAACGGACTCTCGCTGGCCTTGGTGCTCAAGAACGCCGGCGGCCAGCTGAAGCGTTTCAACGAGACCTATGACCGCCTACCCTTCGACGTGCAGTTGGGCTACATGCAGGCGCTCGGCTCCTCGCCCTTCAGCCTCGCCATCACGGCAACCAACCTGACGCGCTGGAAGGTGCCCTACACTTGGTACGACACGGAGAACACCGACACGCCGACCGTCGAGAAGTCGGGCTTCGCCACCAACCTCTTCCGCCACCTCATCTTCGGCCTGCAGTACCAGCCTTCGGAGCGATTCTACGTTGCCCTGGGCTATAACTACAAGATGCGCACCGACATGGCCTCCTATAGCCGCAGTTTCCTGTCTGGCTGGACGCTGGGCATGGGCGTGGGCGTGAAGGCCTTCCGCATCGGCGTGGCCGCCTCGCAGCCCCACCGCGGCGGTACGACCGTAATGCTCAACCTCGCCATGGACATAGGCACGCTGCTTTGAAGGTATTAGGTATTAGGTATTAGGTATTAGGTCAGAAGTCGGAAGTCAAAAGTCAGAAGTCAGAAGAAACGTATGGATACTCATAAGAAAACGCTGATAGGATCGTTGCAATCCTTGGCCAAGAGCCTTCTGCCGACAGGCTCCCGTTTGGTGCTTTATGGCTCGCGGGCGCGTGGCGACTTCCAGGAAGATTCCGATTGGGACCTCCATGTCCTTATCCCTGGCGACCGGAGAATTACCATGGAGGAAGACTCTAAATACGGATATCCCTTCTTTGAGTTAGGCCTGAAATTCGGAGAGATAGTGAATGCGCGTGTCTATACAGTGGCAGATTGGGTGAAACGAAGTTTCCTCCCCTTCTACAAAAACGTCGAAGCCGACAAAGTCATCCTGTACCAAAGCTGATAGAAATGGGACTTACAGACGAAGAGAAACAGGATTATATCCTTTATCGCATGGAGAAATCGAGAGCTACCCTCCAGGAAGCGAAGGATAATGCCGCCCTTCAACATTGGAGCCTGGCGGCCAATAGATTATACTACGCAGTGTTCTATATGATCATTGCGCTACTTCTCAAGAAGAATATCACGGCAAAATCCCATTCCGGTGTCTTTGGAATGTTTAGTAAGGAATATATTCGCAACGGTATCCTCAATGAAGAGGAAGGCATGCTTTATCGCCAGTTGTTTTCCATGCGTCAGACCGGTGACTATGACGACATGTTTGATTGGGACAGGTCGGACATACTTCCTCTCATCCCAAGAGTTGAAGCCCTGCTTCAGCGCATACAGTCCTTTATCGTGTGAGATGAATTGCTCCAAAGGAAAGGACTATTATTCCGGAGTTGTGCCTTTCACCATCCGGTTCCGGATGGCGGCTATGAAGCCCGGGATATCTTTGGGGTTGAAGGAGACGGGGAAGATGCTTTTGAGCCAGGAACGGCGGAAACGGATCAGCACGCCTTCGGGCGGCCAGAGTTCGTCGCCTCGGGTGTTGAGCGCCACAGGCACGGCGGCATACTCCTTGCGGGCTTCTTTGAACGACGCCTCCTTTATATCGGTAATCTCCTTGATAGGGTAGGTCACTGGGCTGCGTCCCCTATACGAGCAGACGAGCATCCCGTCGGCCGTTATCTCCAGATAACTGTCCCGCGCCAGCCGCCTCATATACACCACCATCCATACCCACAGCGCCAGACATATCCCCACCATCAGCACCCCCACCCACCACTTGGGGAGGGTGATGAGCACGATGGCCCCCACATACAGCACCGGCACAAACGCCATCACCGGATTATACCGCAACGCCTTCTCGGAAAAAGCGCACTCAAACCTCAGATCCTCTCTCTCGTCTTCCATGCCAGCTGGGGGGTTAAATGATTGTTTCCGCAAAGATAGTGAAAATTTCCCATTAGGTGGCTGGGAGGGGCGCCTTTTTTGG